>JBEKJF010000018.1:0-24966 GCA_050011375.1 Candidatus Sulfotelmatobacter sp. | reverse complement strand
GCCCTTTAGAGAAAAGATGGCGACAGTTTGCCCCGCGCCGTTCAAAGATCCTGAACCGTAATACGCCATGCGTAAGTCGCTGCCCAGGAACGAGCCACCGGGGCCAGAACCCGTCGCGTTTGAATGTACGTTCGATGGCGTGGAAGAGAATGTGTTCTTAGGTTGCGGCAGAGAGAAGTCATCCAAGCCGTCGATGTGCAGGAGCGGCACTTCGAGATCGACGCTCGGCTCGCGGTCCGGCGCATAGAACGTGCGGCTCTCTGTGGGATGCTGATAGACGTTCAACGTCACATGGAAAACTTTCTCGATAGTCGCTGCCGAGGCTTCGACATCGAGAACCATTCTGTTGGCCGGGATGTCGATTATGTCCAAGCCTTGCGCCCTGGAGTATTGCAATACGGCTGCGTAGTCAGATTCCGTAGGGCCAAATCTTTCGGCGAACTCGTGAACGCTAAGATACTTGCGGAAGCTTGGACTGTGAGGATCGTAGATTTGCTGCAGCAGATTGTCGAGCTCTGCTTGATTTCGCAGAGGCAAGGAAATCGCCAGGATGAGACGCTGCGTGTCGGGAAGGTGGCCGACGAATGGCGCGACTCCGCTGGATACTGCCTCAGGGACGTGGCTCGTCAAGACGGGATGCTGCTCGGCTTGCGCGGCAGCTGTGAAGAACAGAATGGAAATGGATAACATTGCAGCCACCCACAACGGAGCAGGCTTTCTATAGTCCTCGTTCATCGGACCGACCTCCCACATGGCTTGGAACTCTACAACGCAAGGGGACGGGAAACAAGCGGTCGATAGTCTCCAATGGACTGCACGCCAAAATCAATTCCTAAACACAGAGGGCACGGAGGAACACAGGGTAATTTCTCGCCCTACCCTGTGTTCCCCTGTGCCCTCTGTGTTTAAGCTCTTTACTCGGCTCTATCGATCTGGGCCTTCTGCAGTTTGTCGGAATAATCCACGTAAACAGACTTCCACTCTGTATAAAAATCGATCGCGCCGATGCCGCCTTCGCGGTGGCCGTTGCCGGTAGCCTTAGTGCCACCGAAAGGCAGGTGCACTTCGGCGCCGATCGTGGGCGCGTTGATATACGTAATGCCTGCGTAGAGGTCGCGAATGGCCGAGAAGGCTTTGTTCACATCTTTGGTGTAGAGTGCGGAGGAAAGTCCGTACTCGATGCCATTGGCGATCTCGATCGCATCGTCGAGTCCGTCGCAGGGGATGATGGAAACGACGGGGCCAAAGATTTCTTCCTGCGCGATGCGCATCTTCGGGTCGACGTCGGTGAAGACGGTAGGCTCCATGAACCAGCCGTATTGGTAATCGCCATGTTCGAGGCGATTGCCGCCGCACATTAATTTTGCGCCTTCGTTCTTGCCGATCTCGACATAGGTGAGGTCGGTCTGAAGCTGCTTCTCGTTGATGGCTGGACCCATCTCGGTGGTTTCGTCGAGGCCGTTCCCGACTCTCAGTTTCTTTGCGCGTGCCACATATCTCTCGATGAACTCGCCGTAGACGCCTTTCTGCACGATGATGCGGCTCGTCGCAGTGCAGCGCTGGCCAGTGGTGCCGAATCCGCCCCAGAGGCCGCCTTCGATGGCGAGGTCGAGGTTGGCGTCATCGAGCACGATCATGGGATTCTTGCCGCCGAGTTCGAGCGAGCAATGTTTAAAACTCTTGGCGGCGATGCCGCCGATAATGCGGCCCACGGCGGAAGATCCGGTCAGTGAAATCGCGCGCACGTCGGCGTGCTCGGCGAGCGGCGTGCCGACTTCGGGTCCATATCCGGCGACGATGTTGATTACGCCTTTGGGCAGTCCTGCATCGGTGAGGGCGCGCACAAGATTGAAGGTGGAGAGTGGAGTGTCCTGCGCGGGCTTGATGACGCAGGTATTGCCGCAGACGATGGCGGGCAGCAGCTTCCACGAAGAAATCGCCATGGGGAAATTCCACGGCGTAATCATCCCGCAGACGCCGATGGGCTGGCGCACGGCCATGGCGAACTTGTTCGGCATTTCCGAGGGCACGGTGGGGCCGAAGAGGCGGCGTCCTTCGCCGGCGTTGTAGTAGGCGGCGTCGATGGCTTCCTGCACATCGCCGCGCGTCTCGGCCAGCACCTTGCCCATTTCGCGCGTCATCTCGCGGGCGTATTCTTCTTTGCGCTCGATCAGAATTTCGGCGGCGCGGAAAACTACCTCGGCGCGGCGCGGTGCGGGGACTAGTCGCCATTTAGCGAAGGCGCGCTTGGCTGCGTCTACGGCGGCGTCAACATCAGCCTTAGCTGATTTCTGGAAGATGCCTACGACGTCACGCGTGTCGGCGGGATTGCGGTCTTCAAAGGTTTCTCCGGTCGAGGACTCAACCCACTCGCCATCGATAAAATTCTTTAAGACCTTAGTTGGGGTGTGACTGAGATGGGCGGGGGAAGCCAGGGTTTCGGTTGCCATGATTGCTCCTTATGAATGCCAATGAGTGCCTGAATATTGATGCTACAGGGGGCGGCGAAGGTGCGGCAATCCCTCTCGTCTTCTCGGGCAGTCACCGATCAGCTCCGATCCTGAGCGCCGTGATAAATCCGCACGACTTCGATGCTCTGCTCCTTCACACGATAGACGGCGACGTAGGGCAGGGGTGGGAACAAGAGCTCTCGGGTTCCTTCCTCGCGTCCGGCGCGGCCAACCTGCGGCCACTCTGTTAGCGACTGGATGGAGGCATACACTTTGCGAACAGTTGCCAGCCGGTAGTGGGGATGGTGCTCGCTGAGGTAATCGCTGATACGTTGCAAGTCCGCGGCGGCGGCTGGGGTCCCGCGGATACGCATTTTTATGAGCGCAACATCTGCTGAAGCCGCGCGTCCATTTCCTCTTGCTCCATCTTTGATTGACCAATGAACTCGCCGCGATCGGCCTGTGCGATGCCCTCGCGCACGGCGGCACGGAAGCGGGCATCTTCCTGAAGTAGGCGCAGGGCGGCTTCCGTCACCAGCCGTATGGCATCGGTGCCCTTCCGGCTGGCGATCTGCGCAAGCTGCGCTTCCTGTTCGGGAGTGAAATGCAGTTCCATCGCCTTAAGGGTAAGAGCCGGGAAAAGGCGTGTCAAGCGTGGAGCGGGAGCTTATCAAAAGCCAACCGGCCGCAGCTCGGGTCAGCGGATGCGCATTTTTGTAAGAGCAAAATTTGCTCCAGCCGCTCGTCCATTTCGTCTTGCCCAATGAACTCGCCGCGGTCGGCCTGCAATGCCTTCCCGCACAGCGGCGCGGCGGGCTCAAAGTTCATGAAAGCTGGCATATTGATGCTACAGAAGGAGCGGAAGGTGCGGCAAGGCAACGCGGCCAGAGTACGGTTCGGCTAAGAAGCGCCTTTCACAAACGTGAGCGTGGTTGCCGGCATCGAGACGGTCACATCGGCGCCGATGGCTCGGCGCGCATGGAAGTTCTTGAGTTTGAGCAGGAGCGCCGGGCTGACTTCCTGGCCCTTCGAAACCAGCAACATGTTGTCCGGAGTTCGGACTTCCTGCTGGATGATCATGCCGGGGGCAAGGTCTTCGATGCGGAGCCTGCGTAATTGGCCTTCTTCCGCGTTTGGATCGAGGGTCATCAATGCAGCGAAAAAATCCGCACTGAAATCCGAGTTTTGCCGGGAGAGAGTGTGCACCGCTTCGGTGCGCGACTTTCCTTTGTGGATAAGGTTTTCATACGCCAGGGTCAAGCGGAGGATTTCCGCTCCTTTGCGCATTTCCAGGGGTTCGCCCGGTCCTGCCTCGGGAAGTGGTTGGTTCTGGTGCTTAATCATCCATGCGATGGGCTCCAAACGAGGAATTTTCGAAAGCAGATCAAAGGCCACACTAGGATGTGCGTCGTATTGTGTTTGCTCGTTCGGCGTAAGCTTCTCACCCGCGTAGACAGCATCGATAGTTTCCGGGGGCAGAGTGACACAGCCTAGTTGAGACATCATGGCTGCAACTTCGTATTGCCAGGTGTTGCCAAGCTTCATCGAGAGCGCGACGTGTTGGATGTAACGGCGTGCGCGTTCGGCACGGCTGAAGGCCGCGGGATTGACCAAGCTGAGCACTTCGGTGAGCACTTGAATGCTGGCGCTCAGAGTTTGTTCCAGGAGTTGTTTCTCGACCACCACCAGGCGGTATTGCACCAGTGCAGCGGTCAAGGTTTTTGCCATCAAGTCTTTGCTGCAAGGTTTGTTCAGAAAACGGAAGATGCTGCCCTCGTTAATCGCATTGATTGCGGTCTCCATGTCGGCGTTGCCGGTAAGCATAATCCGCACGGTGTCCGGAGATATGGTTTTAATTCGAGTCAGCAGTTGCAGGCCATCCATTCCGGGCATTCGCATGTCGACGACTATCACAGCATAAGGACCATTGTCGGTGAGGAGCTTCAATGCTTGCTCGGGGCCCAAGGCGGTTTCGAGCGTGAATTCACGGCTTAAGCTGCGCCTGTACGCATCCAGGATGTTGCTGTCATCGTCCACAAGAAGAATCTTTTCAGTCATGGCTGTCCTCAGCGCCTCGGTCCTGACCCACCCTTTGGCAGTGAATTAGAAACGGCGCAGTTCATTCATCGGCAGAAGACCGTGAATGAATCATTTACCAGGATTAGGCGGGACTTAACGGGTTTGGCAACGCCTGAAGCGGAAGGCGTTCTATGCCGATGGACATGGCAAGGCTCTTTCCGAGAAGGTGGTGTCGGAGTGAAGCGCATTTTGTCCCAAGAGGATGAAGGCAGATCTCTTAACGGCGGCTGGTCGAAGCCCCACCTGGGGACGATCTTGGGGGCCGTGGCAGCGCTCCTCGCGACGTCCGTTATCATGACCGTCTTCGAAACGGCCAAACAATGGTTGCTGCCAAGGGTCACGATTTGGGGCTCTCATCTCATCACAATTTGCTTTAGCGGATTTCTGGCTTTCGTAGTGAGCCTGATAGTCCTGAGGAGGTTCCGGGCCGACCTCTTGCACGAAAAGCAGGTCCTCGAGACGGCGCATCGACAGGCTGAAGTTTTTATCGATGCTGTGCCGTCGATTCTGGTGGGGCTGAACCGGGAGTCGCGGGTCACGCGCTGGAACGCCTCCGCTGCTCGCGTCTTTGGCCTGCGCGAAGCTGAAGTGGTAGGAAAGCCCTTGGCCGACTGCGGAATTCGGTGGCTGCAGCGGGGAATGCAAGAAGAAATAAGGTCGTGGAGTTCGGCACAGGTCCCGCAACGGCGCGATCTGGTTCCCGTTGAAGTCAATGGCGAAACCCGTCTACTGGGGCTGACGGCGAAACCGGTTCACATGGACGATGACAACTTGACCAGGACGCTCGTCATCGGTTCCGACATCACCGAGCGCAAACGAGCGGAAGAGGAGGTTCGAGATCTGCTGCATGCAATTCCGGAGGCGGTTTACGGCATCGACCTGCAAGGCAGGTGTACCTTCTGCAATCCCTCTTGCCTTCGGCTGCTGGGCTATGAGGAGCCGGAGGAACTGCTGGGTTTGGACATGCACGCGCTCATCCATCATTCACGGGCGGATGGAACGCACTACCCGGTGGAGGAGTGCCACATCTACGAAGCTTTTCGCCGTGGACAGGGCACGCACATCGACACGGAAGTTCTCTTTCGCCGCGACAGAACCTGCTTTCCCGCCGAATATTGGTCCCATCCGATACACCGAGGCGAAGATTTGGTGGGCGCGGTTGTGACCTTCGTGAACATTACGGATCGAAAGCGTGCGGAAAGGGAACTTCGGCTGACGCAAGCCTCGTTGGAAAACGCCTCCGACGCGGTATTTTGGATTGACCCGCAGGCCCGCGTCATGTATGCGAACGAAGCGGCTTGCCAGTCTCTGGGACGTTCCCGTGAGGACCTTCTGTCTCTCTCGGTGTCAGACATAGATCCGCTTCTGCCAAAGGAAGCGTGGACCGAGTTCTGGGAAAAGATAAAAGCTCAGGGGTCGACGGTTTTCTAAACCCAAAACCAAAACAGAGACGGACGAATCTTTCCGGTGGAAGTGACTGCGAACTACCTGGAATTCGACGGCCAGGAATTCGTCTTCGCCTTCGCGCGTGACCTCACTAAGCGGCGGGCGCTAGAGAGCCAGCTTCGACAGGCGCAGAAGCTCGAGGGGATTGGCCAACTGGCCGCAGGCATAGCTCACGAGATCAATACTCCGACGCAGTACATTGGAGACAATGTAAGGTTCTTGCAAGATGCTTTCCGGGATCTGAAAGGCCTGGTAGGCAGCTGCGAACAAATGTTGGCAGCCGCCAAAGTGAATGGCTTGTCACAAGAAAAGGTGGAGGAATTCGCGGCAACAGTCGAAGGCGCAGACGCCGAATATCTGCTCGAGGAAATTCCCAAAGCCATCGAACAAACTCTCGAAGGCGTATCCCGAGTGGCTGGACTGGTGAGCGCAATGAAGGAATTCTCCCATCCCGGCACGAAGGACAGAATCCCGCTCGATTTGAACCATGCGATTCAAAACACCGTGACCGTGGCACGGAACGAGTGGAAATACGTGGCAGACATGGTAACCGATTTTGACCCGTCGCTGCCCTTGGTTCCCTGCCTGCCCGGGGAATTCAATCAGGTGATCCTGAACCTGATTGTCAACGCCGCGCATGCCATCGCTGATGTCGTCGGAAAGGGAGGGGCGGAAAAGGGAAAGATCGGGATTCAAACTCGGGATTGTCCGGAGTGGGTTGAAATCCGAATCTCCGACACCGGCTCGGGAATTCCCGAGAAGGTGCGGGCCCGCATCTACGATCCCTTTTTCACGACCAAAGAAATTGGGAAGGGAACGGGACAGGGTCTGGCCATCGCGCGCTCGGTCGTTGTGGACAAACACGGCGGTAGTATCGACTTCGAAACGCAAGAGGGAACAGGCACAACTTTTATCCTTCGTCTGCCTCACGATGGCATGGCTCTGGCGGCAAAGGCGGTATAAAGTGAAGCGGCTTCTTTTTGTGGATGACGAAAGCAAAATCCTTGACGGCCTGCGGCGGATGTTGCACGCCGATCGAAAACGCTGGGATATGCATTTTGCCGTGGGCGGGGAAGCGGCCTTGCGGGAGTGCGAGCAGGGCAGTTTCGACGTCGTCATTTCCGATATGCGGATGCCGGGAATGGATGGAGCCACGCTGCTCGGCCACATAAAAGATCTTTACCCCGGAACCGTGCGCATCATTCTTTCCGGATATTCGGAAAACAACCTGGCAACGCGTTCTGTTCAGGTCGCCCACCGCTTTTTGTCCAAGCCCTGCAACGCTTCCGAGCTTCAAGCCACGATCGAGAGGGTATGCACTTTACAGGACGTACTTTGCACCCCAGAGATTCGCAAAGTCATTGGAACGGTGGGCACGTTGCCCTCCCTTTCGACCACCTACACAGCGCTTAAGGAAGCTCTGAGCCGGCCGGATACCTCGATCGGCACGGTGGCAGAAATTCTCTCGCAGGATGTAGGTATGTCGGCCAAGGTCTTGCAACTAGTGAACAGCGCTTTTTTTGGACTGGCACAGACCGTCACCAGCCTGCAGAGTGCCGCTTCCTACCTCGGCATGGAAACCATTAAGAATCTGGTCTTGGTTTCCGAAGCCTTCAAGGTCTTCGTGCCCGACTCAGGCATTCAGCAAACGGTCATGGAGTCGATTCAGGCTCAGGCCCAGATGACGGCCGCCATCGCGGTTGTTCTGCCCACAGATCCCAAAACACGCGAAGTTACGGTGCTCGCCGCTCTGTTGCACGATGTCGGAAGGCTCGTCCTCGCCAGCAAAATGCCCGATCAGTTTTGCGCTGTCGTCGCACTCACCGCGGAACGCGGATGCGAACCTTTCCAGGCGGAAGAAGAAATTCTTGGAACTTCTCATGCCGAAATCGGCGCGTACCTGCTCGGCTTGTGGGGATTCCCAAACCTCGCCGTAGAGGCGATTGCGCATCACCATCATCCGGCCCGCATACCGCACTCCGGCTTTGACAGCTCGGTTGCCCTTTACGTTGCGGGGTTGCTGGCCTACGAACTGGAAGCTCATCCCGAAGATAAGACAGGAACTGAACTACGCGAGTTTGACCGCGCTTGCCTTGAGAAGCTCGGTATCCTTCCCAGGTTTGCCGAGTTCCGCCAGCTTGCCATCCAAAATGCGCAGTTACCTGGAGGCCGCAGCCTAGCCCAATCCGCGGGCGGCGCCGGGGGAGCTTCAGGGGCGAACGGATAGAGCGCCTGAATAGAACTACTGGCTCCCTGCCTTCGCGTTCCCCGCGCCAGCGTCGAACTCTTCGGCCATCCAATGTTGCAGCGCTGTCATGTTTTGCGGGCGCCCCAGAAAGTTTTTCACCAGGTCGTTCGCCGGCATCGAACCGCCAGGTTCGAGAACGATACGCCGATACTTCATAGGCGCGTCACCATGCAGCAGGTTTTGATGATCGAACTGCAGGAAAAAATCTTCGGCGATTACTTTGTCCCAAAGGTAGGTGTAGTAAGCAGAAGAATAGCCGCCAAGATGTCCGAAAGATGCCCACATGTGAGTTTCAGGGAGCGGAGTGAAGAGAGTGTACTTGCGATTGTCTTCGAGGGTGACTTTGTCGAGATCCACATTGTCAGGCTTGGTTTTGTAAATGTCGTAAGAGATGGCGGTGAGGGCGTTCTGGCGAGCGGTCCAGAAGCCGCGTCCAAAGGCGGAGGCGCGGTTCATGCGAACTACGAGATCAGCAGGGATGGCTTCGCCCGTTTTATAGTGATGTGCGAATTTAGCGAGCACCTGCGGGCTGCGAATCCATTCCTCGAGCATCTGCGAAGGAGCTTCCACAAAATCGGATTCCATCGCAATGCCGCTGACGCCGGCCCATTGCTGCTGGCCTCCCAGAATGTGATGCATTAAGTGGCCGAATTCATGAAAGAAAGTTTGAACGTCGCCGTAATCCATTAGGCCGGGGTCGGTCGCCGTCGGCTCCGGGAAGTTGCAAACCAGAATGGCCTCGGGCAGTTGCTTGCCACGAATCCCATCAAGCACCGCAGACATTTCCGCGTGGCTGAATTTTCCGGGACGCGGGTGCATGTCGAGATAAAAGCGCCCGATAGGTTTGCCGCTGTCGATGACGATCCAGGTTTCGACCGAGGCATCCCAGGAAGGAACATTCATTTCCTGCTGAAAGCTGACGTGGAATAGATCTGCCGCCGTGTCGAGAATCCCCTGCTTTACCTGCATGAAGGGGAAATACGGGCGCACTGACTGAGAATCGAAATCGTAGCGGGAGCGACGGACTGATTCCGAAAGATAGGCCCGTTCATAGTCCCCGATTTCTTTTGCGGTGGGTTCGGTCTTCTGCTTCTCGGCGAGCAGCATTTGGAATTCGCGCTCGGCCAGCGGTCGGGAGGCTTCGTCGACTTGCTGAATGAAATCCGCAATGTTGTGGCCCTTGGCGATCATCTTGTCAGCGGCGTTGTAGTCGGCCCAGTTGGAGTAGCCGAGAAGCGTGGCAATTTCGTAGCGCGTATTCAGCAGGCTGCTGAGCACTTCTTGATTCTTCGGATAGGCGCGGGTGTTGAAGGCGAGAGTAAGACGGCGGCGCAGCGCTTCGCTCTTGGCGAAACTGAACACGGGCAGGGAGTCCGGATAATCGGTGGTGATGCGGACCTTCCCGTCCGTGCCGGGTTTGTGGCGATCGATGTAATCCTGCGGCAGCCCTTCGAGTTCAGAGGGATCGGCCTCAACTACTTTTTGGCCGTCGGCGATATTGCGATCAAACATCGACTGCTCTTCGGTGGATTGTTCGTTCAACTTTTTCAGGCGGGCGCGGGTCGCGTCATCTTTGTCGACGCCGGCAAGCCGGAATTGCAGAAGCTGCCGCTGAACGTAGTAGCGAGTGGCGGCGTCAGCCTTCGAAAGATCGAGCGCCGCAAGCGCGTTGTACACCTCGTGATTGAGGGCGATCGCCGTTTGTGCGGCGGTGGCCTTGGTGAGCATAGCCGTGGCATGATCCCGGAAGCTCGCGTCGGGATGGACGTGCGTCATTGTTGCGGCGAGGTATCCCGCAGAATTATTTTGCTGCACCGCCTCGTCGAATGGAGCTAGTGTGTTCTCAATGGTGCGCGAGCCCTTTACTGCGAGCAGGGCGTCGATGGAGCGCTGGCCGGCGTCGAGACGGTCGTTCTCGATTTTCTCGAACGCGGCGACGTCCGGCCTCGACGACCAGACTGTCGGCTGCGAGACCTTTATGCTTTGGGCTGAAAGAACGGCAGCGAGAAAAATCGGAAGACAAAGAACGATGGCCAGGCGTGCAGCAAGCAACATGAAGGAGCCTCGTAGAGAACCTAGGGCGGAGCGATTTGGAAACAGACTTAATGATGTGCTAACAAATTGTTGATGACGGGTCTTGGGATGTCAAGCCGCGCTCCGCCGCGCAAAATAAAAAATCTCTAACACATAGGACACTAAAAAACCTCTAACACAGAGGACAATGAGGAACACAGGGTAAAACGGAACTTAGCGCCAGCGTTTTAGCTGCGGCCAGAGTTGGTCGAGCGTGCCGAACTTAGGGCCGCGGCAGATGTACACTGCGATCTGTTTTTCCAGCGCGTAGGGATTGTCCGCGGAATCTCCGATGTAGTCGACGTGCTCCCAAAGCTCTCCGAGGCGCTGGCGGGTGTCGTCGAGGACGATCATGCAGTTGCCGGAATAACCGCGCGGCCCCCAGAGAAACCAGGTCTGGTGGCCGCTGAGCGCTGGCGGCAGCCCGTATTTGGGGCCGAGGAAGTCGATGGCGCCGGCCTGGCCGTAGTCCTGAGCGAAGACGCCGCAATTCTTGCCGAGGCGTTCCTCGGGCGTCAGCTTGTTCCACGCGACCGCTGTTTCCGCGACAATTTCTTCCCATCCAAATTGATCGGCGTACCACTGCGGCAGCGGGGCGCGGGCGTGATCGTGCTCCATGACCGGCAGTTTTATCGGCAGAGTTTTCGTGTAGGCGAGGAAGCGGTCCGGGGACAGCACTGGAACCGTGATGGGAGCGAAATAGGTGCCAGTGGCGAGCATCGCAATTATGATCACGTACTTGAGCCACGTTCGGCGCGGGTGGGGGTTCTCCTCACCGATCCTGCTGCCTTCTATGATCGACTCAAGTTTGACCGCGCCGGCCGCCATCAGCATGGGATAGATGGGAGCGAGGTAATAGCTCTTGCCGTGGAGCACGAAGAAGACGGTGAAGCAGACCAGGTAGCACCAGCCGAGCGCGCGGTAAGGCTTGAAGTGCGCGACGAAGAGAAGTGAGAACAATCCTCTGAGCCAGATGGGTGCAGTGATCACGGAAACCAAAAACATTTGCTGCAGAAAAAATTGAGGCAGCGGCAGGACGACATCGCGGCCGTCGGCTTTGATGTTGTGAATCAATTCGATAAACGGGAAGTGGTAGTGAATGTTCCAAAGCAGGTTGGGAAGAAAAATCAAGAAGGCGGCGAGGCCGCCGATCCAAATCCATGGATTAAGAAAAACGCGGCGCTGCGCCGTGAGCAGAAGACCGACGACTATGCCGAAGCCGAACAGCGCGATGGAATATTTTTCCTCCATGCCAATACCGGCGATGACGCCGAACCAAACCCAGTAGCGTGGATCATCGCGTTTTATCGCGAGGACGGCGAAGTAGGCGCAGCCCATCCAGAGATTGGGTTCGAGGCAGTTGGTGCCGAGCAGGCTGCCGTTCGAGAGATATTGCGGCGCAATGACGACGGCGATCGCGCTCAGAAGCAGGGCAAAGCGGCGTCCGCCGAACTCGCGCGCGAGTATCGCGGTTTGCACAACTAGAAGCGATGAAGCCAGCGCCGGAATGAAGCGGATGCTGCGGAGTGAATCTCCGAGGATGGCGCGGTTGATGTGAATGAGAAACGGAATGAGCGGCGGTTGATCGACGTAGCCCCAGCCGAGGTGATCGCCGCAGGACATGTAATCGAACTCATCGCGAAAATATCCGTACCGGTTGTTGAAATAGATGTGGAAGAGCAATTTTGCGAGAGCGATGGCCCAGATGATCGCCATGCCACTGGCGAGGAAGGATCGGTCGTCGCGGCTGGTCGAAGGCGGAACTGAGGTCGTGCTGGCCATGAAAGTAACTAAGGATAGCGGAAGACTGGTAGACACGCCATCGGCGGCGCCTCGAAAGACATCCCGAAAGCGTTTCACGCAGAGATCGCGAAGAACTGCCGCGGGGGACGCAGAGAAGATCGGTCCATCGCTTGAAACCAGATCAAACGAAGGTAACGTTCCCTGTTGATTACCTATTTTTGGCGCATATGCGCTTGTGGTAACGTTGGAATTACCGCATATTCAATAGGTTTGAATAAGGTCTTAAGCAGACGTGTCTTCGCCGACTCGCAAACCGGGGATCCACATCGCGTGGACGACGGTCACATACCGCAGTGTGGCCCTGCTGATCATTGCGGGCCTCGCAGTGGTACTGACCGGAATACGCCTGACCTTTCCTCAGTTCACGGAGAGCACTATCAAAGCGGCCGGAGGCGTAGCTGACAAGGCATTGCAGCGTGTGGCGGGCATGGCGCCGGCGGCGGGGCACGGCACATCGACCGCACAGCAGGCGCACTTTACCGCGCTCGATGGCACGGTGCGGGTGAAGAAGGGTAATGGCAATAGCTGGGTCGGAGCCGATTACAACATTCCGCTGGAAAAAGGCGATGTGGTGCAGACCGGTTCCGAAGGCATGGCGAAGGTGGTGTTCAACGACGGCACCAGCTATACCGTGAAGCAGGATTCGCTAATCGTGATCGAAGAGAACTCGGCCAACGATCAGCAGCAGACGAACGTGGCCGTGGCGGTAAGCACTGGAACCGTGGATCTTTCGACGGCGACTTATTCGCAGGGATCGAAGTCGCAGGTAATCGTTTCGGGCGCGACAGCATCGCTGGCGCCGGATTCGGCGGCGCAGGTACATAACGATCCCAAGGCCGATCAGCACGAGATCCTGATGAAGAAGGGCGCTGGCGAGGTTACGCGTAACGGAGAAACGGTGCAATTGGCGAACTGGGAAAAGGTGAGCTTCCAGGCGGCTGAGACGCACATGGAAAAGGAAAAAGGGACTGGACCGCCGACGCCGATATCTCCCGCGAACATGGCGCCGATCTTCACTTCCGGGGAGACGACCAAGGATGTGGAATTTTCCTGGACGCCGATGGCGAACGCAACGGGTTACCGCCTCCGTATCTCAAGAAATCCTTATTTTTCCTCCACCTTAGTTGACAGGAAGGTAAATACCGCCGATGTTACGGTTACAAGCCTGGGTGAAGGAGCTTACTACTGGGCCGTACAGTCCTACGATGCGACCGGGAAAGTATCGATGGAGAGCGAGAAGAACCGCTTCACCATCATTCCCAAAGGAAAGCAGTCGGAAGCCATCGAATTGGACCTCGATCCCTTCATTCAGCATGGACACATTATTGAAGTGACCGGCAAGACTCAGGTGGGGGCGCGGGTGATGGTCAATGGACGCGAGGTCCCGATGTTTTCGACCGATGGGACGTTCCATTACTTCACTCCGCCGCTAACGCCGGGGGAAGCGGTGATTACAGTGACCGCCCAGACAGCACAGGGCGGAGTGAACACGCAGCAGAAGAAGATCATTATTCAGTAGGGTTGAGCAGCAATGGGGTTCCGGCCAAGTACGGGCCAGGAGTACGAGGAACCTTCGGTTCCGGCAAGATTGTAGAGGCCCTCATAGACTGAGAGCAGATGCGACCGCGCCGGGTGACGCAAATCGGGTTCGCCCGTAACGTGCGATCAATGTGGATCGCGAAAGAGTTCGTTCATGGCAAACAATAACGGATTTCATTCATCCCGCTCTCACAACCTCCGGTCGTTATTCAGCTTGTTCTCAAGCGATCTGGCCATCGATCTGGGCACAGCCAACACTCTGGTCTACGCGCGTGGCAAGGGCATCGTGGTCAATGAGCCCTCGATTGTCGCCATCAACAAGAACACGGGCGAAGTGGAAGCCGTGGGCAAAGAAGCCAAAGAGATGCTGGGGCGGACGCCGGGCAACATCGTCGCGATCAAACCGATGAAGGACGGCGTGATCGCCGACTTCAAAGTCACCGAGAAGATGCTGAACTACTTTATTCAGAAAGCGCACAACCGCAAGATGCTGGTGCATCCGCGAATTGTGATCGGAGTGCCCTCGGAGATTACGCAGGTCGAAAAGCGCGCGGTCATGGACTCGGCCTATCGCGCCAAAGCCAGCGAAGTGCATCTCGTAGAACAAGCCATGGTCGCGGCAATTGGTGCGGGACTGCCCATTACGGAGCCAAGTGGCAACATGGTAGTCGACATCGGCGGCGGCACGACCGACATCGCAGTGATTTCGTTGAGCGGCATCGTCTACTCGCGGTCGGTGCGGATGGCAGGCAACCAGATGGATGAAGCCATCATGAATTATCTGAAGCGGAAATATAACTTGCTGATCGGCGAGCGCACCGCCGAGCAGATTAAAATGGAGATCGGCTCGGCGCATCAGCTCGACAAGCCGATGACCATGGAGATCAAAGGGCGCAACCTGATCGAAGGTGTGCCCAAGACCATCACGGTCGACGACGGCGAGATTCGCGAGTCACTCAGCGAATGCGTTTCGACGATCATGAATGCGATTCGCGTAGCCCTCGAGCGCACGCCACCAGAACTTTCCGCCGACATCAGCGACCGCGGCATCGTTCTGACCGGAGGCGGCGCGCTACTGAAAAATCTGGACAAACGCATCCGCGAAGAAACCGGATTGCCGGTTTCCATCGCCGACGATCCGCTGTGCAGCGTAGTTCTGGGCACAGGCAAGATGCTCAGCGACTTCAAGCTGCTGAGAAAAATATCAATCGAATAGGGTTTAGGGATTAGGGGATAGGGGCCAGTCGGAGAAGGAAGAGTCCGAAATCCCTAATACCTATACCCTGACCCCTGATCCCTGATCCCTGAAGTTATGGAATCCTTTCTCGGCCGTTACCGCAACCTGACCATTCTCGTGGGAGTGTTGTTCCTGCAGGTGTTAGGGCTAGCGGTGCAGGTGAAGCGCAGCGGTGACGCGGAAAACACGCGCCTGATCCGCGTCTGGGCGGTAAGGGCCATCACTCCTTTCGAACGCGCGCTGGTCTGGGGGCAAAACGGCACCAGCGACCTCTGGCACAACTATTTTTTCCTGCGCGGAGTGCGCGCCGAGAACCGGCGCCTCAATAAAGAAATCGAGGAAATGCGGCTGCAAGAGGTCCGGATGAAAGAAGACGCCGCCCAGGCCCATCGTCTGCAATCCCTCCTTGCCTTCAAAGAGCAGTTCATCGTTAAGCCCCTTGCGGCACAGGTGATTGGTTCAAGTGGAAGCGATCTTTCCCGGTCCGTCTATATCGACAAAGGCTCAGATGAGGGCGTTGCGCAGGATATGGCGGTCATCACGGCGGGCGGCATCGTGGGCAAGGTGTTGCACGCGTATCCGTCCACGTCTTTGGTGCTGATGATCAACGATCAGAGCAGCGGCGTGGGAGCGATGCTCGAGAAGTCGCGGTTGCAGGGCGTAGTGCGCGGCACGCCCAACGGCGAGTTGGTAATGGAACGCGTGATGAGTGACGAGCAGGTTTCTCCTGGAGAAACGGTGCTCAGCAGTGGAGGCGACCAGATCTTTCCCAAGGGGCTTCCACTGGGTACGGTGAGCAAAGTAAGTCCGGGAAGGGAAATGTTTCTGAACATTCACGTGAAGCCGGCGGCGGATCTGAGCCGGATAGAAGAAGTGCTGGTGGTCACGGAAAAGCAAGAACGGGCGCCAGTAGCGGAAAGCGGCGGGAGGGTGCGCGCGGCGGATATTCTGGCGCAGCGCCTGCCGTCAGTGCCCGAGAAACCTGCCGTGGTTGCCGGACCCTCCGCTCCCGCGGCAAATGTTCCAGGCGGCGCGGCTGAGCCGGGATCGACTGCCGGTGTAAAGCCGCCGCCTAACGCTGCAGTCAAACCTCTAACTGGAACTGGGACGACTGTTGAAGTTCTGAAGAAAGTTGCGCAGATGCCGGCCGGAGGCAATTCCGGCACAAAAACTGCTTCCAGCAGCGGGGCTGCGTCGAGCGCGGTTCTGAGTCCCACGACAAACGCCAGCTCGAAGGTCACGCCGAAGTCTGCTGCCACCACTGCAAAACCGGCCGCAGCTCCGCCTAAATCTTCGAACTCGCCGTCCAATCCTAAACCCGCTGCAACGGAAGACAACCCTCACTAGCGTGCCTATCACTTACACATCGGGAGAGCAGATTGAGGTTTACCGGTTCAGTATTCCGGTGACCGTGGGAGTGCCACTGCTGGCGCTGCTTCTGCAGGGGTTTTTGCCCATACGGTTTCCCTTGTTTGCCTACCTCGACCTGCCCTTGCTGGTAACGATTTTCTTTGCCATGGCGCGGCGCAATCCCGTCTCCGGACTATTTACCGGAGCTGCCATTGGGTTGGTGCAGGACATGCTGGGCCACCATCCAATCGGACTCTACGGCATCGCCAAAACCGTGGTGGGCTATGGAGCATCGTCGCTGGGAGCGAAGCTCGACGTCGAGAATGCCGGTGCCAGATTCCTCGTCACGATGGGGTTTTACCTGATTCACGCTGCCGTTTATTTCACCGTGGCGCGCGGCATGGTCAACCTGACGCTCGACTGGAGCTGGCCCCGTGGAATTTTAGCCGGGCTGGCGAACGCGATCGTCGGCGTGGCTCTTTACTTCGTGCTCGATAAATTCAAGCAAAGAACTTGAAACCAGTTCTCAGTTCTCGGTTCTCAGTTCTCAGTGAAAGTCCCTAGTGACCTCCGTTACACCCCGGCCACGCACATCTATGCATCTAAGAGCTAGAATTGAATTGCATTCCTCACAAAGATTCAGGCAGCAATCCGCTGGGCGGTTCGTCAACAACTGAGAACCGAGAACCGGGAACTGAGAACTGATGTTCGGACGCGATGACAAAGTTTCGGCAATCCGCCTGACGGCGGCGCAGTACATGATCCTGGCCATCTTTCTTGTGCTGGCTTATGGACTGTGGCGGCTGCAAGTGATGCAGAGCGGCTATTACGCCTCCGCGGCCCAGAAAAACGAAATTCGCAATGTGCCCATCCTCGCGCCTCGGGGCAAAATTCTCGATCGCGAAGGCCGCATCATCGTCGACAACTACCCATCTTTCTCTGCGCTGTTACTGCGCGATTCTTCCCGCGACCTGAATGCCGATGCGGACTTGATCGCGCAAGGCCTGCACCTCGACGCAACCGAAGTACGCACCAGAATCCGGCACTTCGCATCGATGCCGCAATATCAGCCGATCTTTCTAAAAGAAGACATCACTCCGGACGAGCTGGCGTTCATCGACGCGCATCGCAACGAACTCCCTGAACTGGATACGATCGTGGCCCACCGCAGGCTGTATCCGCGCAACGGATTTATGGCCCACCTGATCGGCTATGTCGGCGAAGTCACGGAAGACATGCTCAACCAGCCGCAGTTCGAACTCTACAACCCCGGCGATGTCGTGGGAGTCTCGGGCGTCGAGCGGCAATACAACAACGCATTGATGGGAAAAAACGGGGCGCGGCGCGCCCTCGTAAACAGCCACGGTCGCGAAATCGGATTGCTCGGCGAGACCGAAGCAGTCCCGGGAAAACAATTGAAGCTCACCGTGGATATTGATTTGCAAATTGCAGCCGAGGAAGCGCTCGAAGGCAAGAACGGCGCTGTTGTCGCAATGGATCCACGCACCGGAGAAATCCTCGCGATGGTGAGCCGGCCGACCTTCGATCCCCAAAGTTTTTCGGTGCGGGTGTCACGCGATCAATGGAGCAAGCTGGTCAATGATGAGGACCATCCGCTCATGAACAAAGCGATTCAAGCGCAACTCGCGCCGGGGTCGACATTCAAAATCATTATGGCGACGGCGGGATTGCAGGAAGGCATCGCGCAGGACCTGCATGTGAACTGCACCGGCGGGGGAATTTTCTACGGGCGTTATTTCAAATGCTGGATCTCAGCGCGGCATCAATCGCACGGCGCCGTCGACATTGTGAAGGGAATTTACCAATCCTGCGATGTGTTCTTTTACACGCTCGGAGAAAAGCTTGGCATTGACCGAATCGCCAGGTACGCAACGGCGCTGGGCATGGGGCAGAAAACGGGAATCGATCTGCCGCAGGAAGTGAGCGGGGTTATGCCGTCCGAACAGTGGAAGATCCGGAACTTCAAGCAGAAATGGTTTGCCGGGGAGACGATCTCGGTGAGCATCGGGCAAGGCGCAGTGGCGGCAACGCCCATCCAGATGGCGCGCGCCTTCGGCGCGATCGCCAGCGGAGGCCGCATGGTTCGGCCGCATGTGACCAATCCCACCGATTTGCCGCCGGGGATTATTCCAGCGCAAAGCCTTCAGGATGAAGTGACGATTCCGATCGACCCGAAAAATTGGGAGATCATTACCGGCGCCATGGCGCAGGTCGTCAGCCCAGTGGGCACCGCAGGCGCGTCGGCGATCAAAGGCGTGGACATGGCCGGCAAGACCGGCAGCGCGCAGACCGTCAGCAACGCGCTGAAGGCCAAGATGAGCGCCAGCGACAAGGCCAAGTACAAAGACAATGGCTGGTTCGTCGGAGTCGAGCCGCGGCGCAATCCGGAAATTGTCGTGTGTGCCCTGTTTGAAGAAGGCGAGCACGGATCGTTGGCCGCCCACGTAGTTTCGAAAGTGATCGAAGCCTACGTAGAGAAGCAACGCCGGCAGCCAGCGAAGATGGCCACGACGAAGGGCGCAGCCAACGCGGAAATCGGCGCAGTATGGACCGAGCCCGATGAAGATGGCGGCGAGCAGAAGTTGCAAGGCGGCCACTTTTTTCTGGACACAGCAAAGCGCCCGCTGGCGGTCATGACGGCCGCGCCGGGGATGTCACAGACGCATTGAGCCGAAGGATGCAAGAGGCAGAACCGAAACGAAGTCGACCGAGTTAGCTAGGAGCTAGAAGCTGCCTTTATGAGCCGTTACGTTTCATTCCGCGATTTCGACTGGCTCCTGCTGATCTTTGTCCTCATGATCTGCGGGCTCGGCGTAATGGAGATCCACAGCGCCACCATGCACACCAAGTTCGCTGGCTCTCACATCAAACAGATTTATTGGATTCTCGGCGGTGTCGGCGCGATGTTTCTGCTCAGCGCCGTGAACTACCAGTTGTTACTGGATAGAATTCACTGGTTTTATATCGCGGGAGTGGCCTCCTTGATGGCGGTGCTCGTCTTCGGCCAAAAATATCTGGGAGCGCGCCGCTGGATCAAGATGCCCGGCGGAAACCACTTCCAACCCTCCGAGTGGGTAAAGCTGATCCTTATTCTTTCCGTGGCAAAGTATTTTGCCGACCTGCGGCATCGCGAACTGTCATGGCCAGACTTCATCAAGGCCGGGGCCATCGTCGGCATTCCCATGCTGATGGTGTTGGCGCAACCCGATCTTGGCACCGCCCTCACCTACGTTCCCATCGCCATCATGGGTGTATTTCTAGGCGGCATGCAGTGGAAGCAGGGGGTGTTGGTCGCGCTGCTGGCTTTGATTGGCGTAGGAGCAGTCTTCTTCGTCCCCCGAGTGCACGTTCTAAAGTCTTATCAGAAACAGCGCCTCACCAGCTTCATGGACCCCGAGAACGATCCGCAGGGCACGGGGTACCAAGTTGAGCAATCCAAGATTGCCGTGGGTTCTGGGGGCTTATGGGGCGGTAAAGGCTCGCAAACCCACGGTGCGTTCCTGCCCGTCCCACAAACGGACTTTATTTTCGCGGCTTTCTCAGAGGAGCACGGATTCGTGGGCGCTCTGGGGGTTCTGCTGTTATACTTCATTGTGCTGATGCGTTTGACCCAGAACGCTCAAACCGCGCCCGACCGCGCGGGCACGTTCGTGGTGATGGGTGTGGTGGCTGTGCTTAGCTTCCATATCCTGGTCAATGTCGGCATGGTGGTCGGTTTTATGCCGGTCACTGGAATACCCTTGCCGCTAATGAGTTACGGCGGGTCTTCCGTGTTGTTTATGTTCCTGGCGTTGGGGATGGTAATGAACGTCCGAATGCGCCGCTTTGTGAATTAGCCGGCTGTGGGCTTGCTGATTCAACGGGATTAAGTACCACGTTTCACCATCCTTAAGCTGGATTCCTGAATCCATTCTTGAACTTTGTTCTTGAATACGGGAAGACAGCAGGAAGTAGTTGCTGCGCCAGTAGGCGCAGCCCCAAAAAATATCGATCGCCCTCGCGTAAAGGGGGCATTTTACCGGCTGACGAGCAGTCGAAGGCCGGGCAGGATTGAAGCTATAGCACTGCTGGCAGGGAAACGGCCCCCCGACCTATAAACGGTCTGAGAGTGCGGTCACAAACCCGGCAGACGCAAAGCGAAACAGTGCAAAAGATACCCAAGCTTGAGCAGCGGATTCGGCCAGGGAGAAACCTCCCCAGCCCCACCCGTCCCCCATGCGGGGCCACCATCGCGACGCTCGATCCTCCCGTTTCCTTCCTCGCTTCGCCCCGGTGAAACCCGTCCGGCTTTAAGCCGCGCGGGACCGGAGTGTCCATGAACAAAGAGTTATTTGTCTCTTCCACGCCTCACGAGACCAAGGTCGGGCTGGTGGAAGACGATCTGCTCGCCGAAATCTACCTCGAGCGCGAAAATGAATACACCCTAGCCGGCTCCATCTACAAAGGACGCGTCACCCGCGTGCTGCCTGGCATGCAGTCCGCCTTCGTCGACATCGGCCTCGAGCGCGATGCCTTCCTCTACGTTTCCGACTTTATGGAGTTGGAGGAGCACGACGAGGATCTAACCGACGTCGTCCCCGCGAACCGCGGCGTGCAGGATATGCGGCAGCCTGCCCGGGAAGAATCCACCGAAGTCGAAGCGCACTCGCATGAAGCCGAGGATGCACCCGAGACGGAGAGTTTCGGCAACGCTGCCAATCAGGATTTCGTCGAAACTGAAGAGCCGGCAGAGTCTCAGTCTTCGGTCGCTGCTCCGGATGCATCCGGCAGCGGCGTATCTCAAGACCGTGATCGCGGAGCTTATCGCGGACGCCGTCGTCGCCGTGGCGGCCGTCGCGATGGCCGCAGTGACGGACGCGGTGACAATCGTGATCGCAACTCAGAGCCGCGTTTGCCTCGACCTGTAGTCGAGAGCGCTCCTATCCCAACACCGGCACCTACGTTTACCCCGGCTGCTCCTCGGCATGAATCAAGCCGAAGCCAGCAGTTTGGTCCGCCCGCGGGATATCAGCCGATTCTGCTGCCCGGCGAGTCGATTTCCAAGTACCGCGGCCTAGCGCCGACTCCAGTAGTACCGGAGCGAGCTCCGCAGGAAACTCCTGGCGCGCGGAATTTCGCTCCATCAACCACTCCTGCGAATTTGGCGGAGCCGGTCGCTCCGCTGGCTGCTGCTTTTCCGGAGGACGAACCGGTCTTCGCCAGCGCCGCGGCTGGCGTTGTCGAAGCTCCGCGAGCATACGCACCACCTGCCGTAGAGAACCGCAGCACTCCAGTTCCGGTTTCTGAAACCTCGACCACCGTGGATTGGAACCGCGAATTTCGTCGCCAGGACCTGGCGAACGCGCCTTCTTCTGCTGTGGTCACCGAAGTCCCGGAAGCTTCCGCACAGCCCGTCGATCCCGTTGAAGAAGAGAAATTCGTCGAAGAAGAAGAGGAGATGGTCGTGGATTCCGAAGAGCCAAATCAGCGAAAGCTTCAGGCTCTCGAAACCCAAGCTCCTGCCTTCGCCGCACCCGGAACCCTCGAAGAAGAAACCATCGACGAAGAAGAAGCGGACACCGTCCGCTACGAGCAATCCTCCGACGAAGGCTACGATGAATTCGAGGAAGAGACGCGCGCCGCCGGTCAGATTGCCGAAGTCCGCGAGACTGTAGACGAAATCCACATGGCCTCCCTAGCCGAGGCAGGAGTCGTGCCGCCTGCGGACGGCAGCGTGGGCGAAGACGATTCCGAAGAATTGGAACTCGAAGAAGCGCAGGCTGAAGCCGAAGCATTGCTCGACGCTGAAGCCCGCGGCAACGGCGAAGTCGATGCCCGCGTGGAAGTTCGCGCCCCTGCAGGAACCGCCGGCTACACGCAGCGTGCGCCGCGTCCGCAGCGCCCCGGTTATGATCGCCAACGTGGAGGCCGCCGCAGTGGTGGTGGCGGGCGCCGCTTCCCGCGCCGCCAGTCAGCGCAGGAAGTCCCAAAGATTTCCGACTTGCTAAAAGAAGGTCAGGAGATTCTCGTGCAGATTGCCAAAGAGCCCATCGGCAAGAAAGGCGCGCGCATCACCAGCCATATCGCGCTGCCGGGGCGCTTCTTGGTCTACATGCCGACTGTCAACCACACTGGAGTCTCGCGCAAGATCGCATCCGACGAAGAGCGCCAGCGCCTGAAGCGCATCGTGATGAGCGAGCGCGATAACGGCCACGGCGGCTTCATCGTTCGCACGGCGGCACAGAATGCCGGCGAAGACGAACTGCGCGCCGACATCCGTTTTCTGAAGGGCTTGTGGAACGACATCAAGAGCCGCGCCGAAGCTTCCAAGCCCCCCGCGCTGATCTATCACGATCTCAACGTAGTCGAGCGCGTGCTGCGCGACCAGGTCACGTCTGACTTCTCCGTAATCTGGGTCGACACCGAACCGGAGTACGAACGCATTCTCCGCTTCTTCAACCGCTTTCAGCCCGGACTCGTGAAGCGCGTGAAACTCTTCACCAAAGAGACGCCGCTGTTCGAGCAATTCGGGCTGAAAGAAGAAATGGATAAGGCGCTCAAGTCGAAAGTCTGGCTGAAGAGCGGAGGCTACATCGTCATCAACCAGACCGAGGCGCTCGTCGCCATCGACATCAACACCGGCAAGTACGTCGGCAAAACTTCGCGCCTCGAAGACACCATCGTCAAAACCAACGTAGATGCCATCAAAGAAATCGTTCGCCAGATTCGCCTTCGAGATCTCGGCGGCATCATCATCATCGACTTCATCGACATGGATGAACGCCGCAACCGCCAGCGCGTGATGCAAGCCCTCGAAGAAGAGCTCCGCCACGACCGCGCCCCGTCGAAAGTTCTCCAGTTCAACGATTTCGGCCTGGTAGCCATCACCCGCAAACGCGTCAAGCAGTCGCTCGAACGCACCATCGGCGCGCCTTGCCCGTATTGCCAGTCGACGGGCTACGTAAAATCGCTGACCACGGTAGCCAACGAAATCTACGTCGAGATGCGCAAGATGGCCAAACATCTGGTGCAGGAAGACGTAATGCTGCGCGTGCATCCGGATGTGGCGAAAGAACTGAAAGCCAACAACGGCCGCCTCTTAAACGAAATGGAAGAACTAACCAAGCGCACCATCATCGTAAAAAGCGACCCCGCGCTGCACCAGGAGCAGTTCGATATTAACTAGCGTTTGAATTGGTTCGGGAAGGGCACGGCTTCAGCCGTGCCGTCCCGAGCCAATAAAGACGCGGGCTTCAGCCCCTGCGGTACGTTGTAGGCATCGAGACTACTCCAACAATCGGCGCAATCCGTTACGGAGGTCCTCGATAGAAGTGTCTGGCTGCACGCCGAGAAGCTCTTGGGCGGCATCCTCGTCCCCATTCCACCAGTCTTCTGATTCAAGATGCTTCAATAAAAGTTTGACTCCAAGGGGATCGCTACGCAGAGCCAATCCCCAAATCGCTTCGCGCCGTGCTTCTTGGTACGAATCATCCAGCCGCGCGCGAAACGCGGCGCGGATTTCCGGTGAGTTAGTAAAGTGCCGCGCCCCACCCTCAGTCACGTCGCCGGCATTTCCAAGCGCAAATGTCGCCCAATCGCGAACAACTTCATTCCGATCTTCCATGAGCGCGATGAGAATCTTTACCCCTTCGGGATGTTTCCGAAGCTCAATGCAATTAGCGACCGCGTGCCTTACATCCGCGTCTGGGTGGTTTCTGAGGTCTGCGAGAGTCGCCAACGCCCTCTCAGTGCCCAAATGCGATAAGGCCCAGGCTGCGCAGCGCACTATCTCCTCATCTGACTCTCGAATATGCTCAATCGCAATCGACACACACTCGGTCCTGAACGGGCGTTCCGCGTCTGGCTTGCTACAGTCGAGCTGCGCCAAAACGCTGAGGCCCCGCGCTCGAGCTTTCACGTCCTCCGAGCCACAGTAGAGCTTCGCCTGGTCAAATACTTCCGCTCCTCCCCGAAGTCGGAGGACGGTTACGGCTTCCCAAGGGGCATCATCGTCATCTTCCCCTTCAAGCGTTGCAGCAAAAAGTTCTTCTGTACTCTTGCGCTCAAAGTCTGCTCGTGCACGGGCACGGTCGTCCGCGGTTCTGGTTCTTTCAGTTGGTTCTGCTGAAGACATAATCGTGCATCCTCACAGCGCGGCAGAAAGCGGCTACGACCCTTCTGCGTCCGGCGCTTTTAGCCTCCATCATGATAACTGTTGTTAGCGGGCGATCACACTCATGAGGCAACCGTGGAACCGGGGACAACCAGAAACCAGGGAACCTACCCAGACTGGCTCCAAATGATAAATGGCATTTATAAATACCAAATGCCATCGTATAATGGAACCCATGACCACCACCCTGACCCTCGACAAAGCCGGACGCGTCGTCCTCCCAAAGCCGGTGCGCGACGAAATGCAACTCCGCGCGGGCGACTCGCTGGAACTGGAAAGCTCGGAAGACCGCATCGTGCTCCGCCCACGCAGGGGAGGAGTTGGGCTGCACCAGAAGCAAGGGATCTGGGTGTTCGGCGTCGGCGAGCCGATTCCCGCCGGAGCCACCGATGAAGTCCTGCGCCAGATTCGCCGCGAGCGCGAACTGAGCTTCATGGGCAATCCGCCCACGCGCCGCCCGCGAAGGAAGAAATCCCGGTGAAATGGTTCTTCGACACCACCGTCCTGGTTGCGGCGCTCCTGCCCGGCCATCCACACCATGCCCGCAGCTTCCCGGTGTTTGCGTCTG
>JBEKJF010000017.1:0-25711 GCA_050011375.1 Candidatus Sulfotelmatobacter sp. | reverse complement strand
TGAACCTTGCCCAAAGTCTCGTTCATCATTCTGCCGGTCATCTTGGGGAACCAGAAATAGGTTCCGGCGAAGATGCCGAACATGGCGGCGACGCCCATCACCAGGTGGAAATGGCCGACGACGAAGTAGGTGGCGTGGAGCATGATGTCGATGGAGGGCTGAGCCAGGAAGAACCCGCTGACGCCGCCGCTGATGAACATAGAAATAAAGCCCAGCGAGAATAGCGAGGCCGAATTGATCCGTAACTTCGAGCCATACAGACTGCCCAGCCAGATCAGCACAACAATCGTCGAGGGAATGGTGATTACCAGCGTGGGGAACGAAAAGGCCAGCGAGGAGACGGGATTCATCCCGCTGACAAACATGTGGTGGCCGTAAACCATGTAACTCAGGGCGGCCAAGGCTCCCATGGAATAAATGAGCACTCGGTGGCTGAGCATAGGCCGGCGCATGTTGGTGATGAGGATGTGGGAAACGATGCCCATGCCGGGGACGATCGCGATGTAGACCTCGGGGTGCCCGAAGAACCAGAACAGGTGCTGCCAGAGCAGAGTCGATCCGCCGGAGTGCGCCAACATCTGATCATTAATCACTAGATTCGAAGCCACGAAGAAGCTGGTTCCGGCGACATGATCGAGGATGAGTAGAATGCAGGCGGGCATCAGCACCGCGAACGCAGTCAAGCCCATCACTGAGGTAATGAACCAGGCCCAGGCGGTAAGCGGGAGCCGCATCAGGGACATGCCTTTGCAGCGCATGTCGAGCGTAGTCGTGATGAAGTTCAATGAACCCAGCAACTGGCCGATACAGAAAAGACAAATCGATGTCGCCCAAAGAATCACGCCCCAACCCTCGCCGGGACCGCCAGCGGAACCAATCGCGCTCAGTGGGGCGTACTGCGTCCAGCCACCGAGGGTGGGCCCATCACTGACAAAAAACGAGGCAACGATAGGCAAGAAGGCGGTAAAGGTGACCCAGAACGACATCATGTTGAAATGCGGGAAGGGCATATCTTCGGCGCCCGTCTGGATGGGCAAGAAGAAATTGCCAAATGCTGCGAACGGCGCGGTGGTGAGCACAAAGAAGACCATGATCGTTCCGTGCATGGTCATCAGTTGCAGGTAATACTCCGGCGTCATGACGTCGCCGGGAGCGCCGTTCTTGGAGAGCAGATGCAGCCCGGGGATGGCGAAACTGCCCCATCCCAGATGGATGCGCATGAGCCAGGAAAGGAACATTCCGACCAGGGCCGCGACCAACGCTAAAGCGTAATACTGCTTGCCGATGACTTTATGGTCGATGCTGAAAACATGCTTCCGGATGAAGCTGGTGGGCGCTCCGTGCGGCACCGCATGTGTGGACATATCGTGCATTGCTCACCTCAAACGAGATGTATTTTCCAGCAGATGCCGCACAGACAATAGCTATTGCAACGCCGCCTGTTGTTTAATCCAGGCATCGTAATCTTCCTGCGACATCACCTCGAGATACGCCTTCATGTTGTAGTGCCCGAGGCCGCAAAGCTGGGTGCAGACGATTTCGTACTTGCCGATTTTCGTCGCCGTGAAGTGAAGGGTGACGTCCAATCCCGGCACGAAATCCTGTTGGACACGCAATTCGGGAACGTAGAAGGAATGTCCCACGTCTTTCGCGTGCATCAGCAGGTGGATCTCGCGATTCACCGGTATCGCCATTTCAGCGGTTACGATGTCGTCTTTGGAATCTGGGTCGTTCGTAGTATCGAGGCCGAAGAAGTTCGCATTGGCCTCGCTGATTTTATCGGGGTGCAGCGGGCCGAACGTGCCATCGGGCCCCGGGTAACGGAAATAAAATGCAAACTGCCCGGCCTGCACCTGAACCGGCAATGCATTCGCTGAAGGCGCTGTGAAATACACGCTGGCCCATGCTTTTACACCAAATACGCCCAAAGCCAGACACTCGGTGCCCACCAGCAGGAAAGCGGCGATAACCAATCCTTTGGCGCCGCCGGGAAGGCTTTTAATTTTGTCGCCGGGCTTGGGGCTGGAGAACTTCCAGATGAAAAAAGCCAGCAGGAACTGAGAGGCGAGGAACGAAAGGCCAGCTTCCCACATCGTATCCGTGTATTGCTCATCGATGAGATAGCCATGGGTGGAAATATCCTGTGGCATGGGCCACATGTGCATGACGATGGGAATCGCCGAAGCAATTGCGATCAGAATGATCGTCACTGCGAATATCTTCGCCATATCGCCCCGCCTCTGGCCCGGATGATCCGGCCGTTTTAAATAATGCCGCAGCTTTTAATCGCTGCGGCATTGTTGATTCGATCGATTATCTAACTAAGTATTACGGCGCTACTTAGCCTTGAAGGTAAAGTTCGCAGTTGCAGCCGCACCGGCGGCAACAGTCACCTTTTGGTTTTGAGTACCCGCCGCTTCCTGCCATGCCGTCACGGTGTAGTTTCCCGGCGGCACGTTATTGATGGTGAAATTGCCGTTTTCGTCGGAGGTGGCATACGGCCCTTTGACCACGGCGAACCAGCCATGCATCCAGGGATGGATATTGCACTTCACTTCGATAAACTCCGGAGCCTTCCAGCTCTTCTCGACCGGCGGCGCTCCTGGCGGTTGTGACTGGTTCCACGGAATATTGCCCGTCATCGGGTTCGGATTCGGATGAATGTTGTGGGCCGTTTGATCGCTGGTCTGAACCTTGAATGTCTCGCCTGTGTCCATCGCCAACACATGCGGCGTATACATGCAATTTTTCTGATCGAAGACTGGCACAGCGGTGGTTACCTGGGCGGCGCCGCTCCAGTCGGAAATGTAAAGAACCACGTTCGCCAGCCCACCGCTGGCGCCAGCCACGTAAGTCTCCAGTTTCCCGGGATCGCTCGCATGGGCCTTCGAGCAGTACGGGTCCTTCGACATGTCGATGCCCTTCATGTGCGGCGCCGGGCCGTCGAGTTTAACCGTTCCGGTAATCTTGCCTTCGCCGGCCGCATTGACGCCCTGGCTCAGGATCAATGCTCCACAGCCCACAAGAACTACTGCCGATAGTACAACCGCAAGATTGTGTCGATTCCTCATTAGAAAGTCCTCTCGTTAAATCCACGCTAAGATTTGCCAACTAGTCGCAGTGCGTTCCTATTGTTGTCCCGCCGGAGCATTTGGATCAACCGGCTTCAGGGCAAGCTGCTTGGCCATTTCTTTTTCTTTACTCTTTTGGGACATGAAAGTCCGCAAATAGAAAACCAAGTCCCAAGCTTCGTCCGGCTTAATGTTGTCGGCAAACGACGGCATGGGAGTGCCATCCAAACCGGTCATGAAGATCCGGTAAATATCCCGATCGGTATCGCCGCATTTCGGCCTCGATCCATCGGTAAAGTTGAACGCAGCTATAGGACGGCCGAGATCATCCTGAAGGGTCGAAGCGGAGGGTCCGTTAGCCATGCCTTGCACGCCGTGGCACTTCCAGCATTGCATTCGGGCAAACACATCGCGACCGGCCTTGATGCGCTCTGGGGTGACTTCTGGCTCCGCAGGAATCTGGATCGGAGTTCCTGGTTTTTCACCGACCCAGCGCGGGGAGTAGTGCTTCACCCAAGCCACGAGGTCGGCGCGCTCCTGCTTGCTTAAGGTGTTCCACTGCGGCATGTTGGAGCGGTCGAAGCCACGCGTGATGGAATCATAAAGATCCTGATCGGTGGGAAGGGTTCCGGTGGGAGTAGAGCGGCACTTGAAGATGCCCAGCTGGAAGTTACGTGGCTGTTGATACATCGGCGTCTCAAACCAGGCAGCATTTTCGCCGTTCCCATCTCCAAGGTTGCCGTGACAGCCGACGCAGTATCGGCGGTAGTCGCCCTTGGCATCCTTGGCATGGCCGGCAATGTTTCCGACGTGGCTTTCCGCGCCCAGACGCGTGTCGATGTCATTGGTCGAAAGCTGCGCCAAAGAAGCCATCGGAAGCGCCAAAACCGCAGCTGAGCTCAGCAAAAGCGTCCACTTCTGCAATCTTGTTGGCATATCTATCCCTCTCTAGAAATCAGGCTCTAGAAGTCAAAGTCAAGTCCCATCAGAATTTCGCTGGTATTGATGTTGGTAAGCGCTCCGGTGGTAAGATTCGCGGGGCCGGTACCGTCTTGATGCAGCCAGTTGTACTCGTTGTGCCAGGCCAAACCGGCGCGGCTGGTCATGAACGGGTTGTAGCGGAAGCCGATGGTGTAGGTGGAGATGTTGCCGAGGTTCGAAGGACAAGCGGCACCGCCGCAGATGTTCCCATTGGCTTGTTGCGACATCCGTTCCGCTTCATACCGGCCGATGAAAATCAGCTGGGGACTGTAGATGTAGTGGCCCTCAAACGTCGCGCCGTTCCAACTGGGCGCCTGCGATCCCGCGGCAAGCGTTGTTCCCGGCACATTGTTGGGAGGGCAGCCGTTGGGAATGGGACTGGTGCAGGTTGTGCCTCCATTGCCGTCTGTGGCTTCTGCATTGCCGTAGCCCTGCCCGAACCAGGCGTTATCCGAGCCGTGCTGAGTGACAACCGTGAGGCCGACGTGCGGGCCGAAGTAAAATTGGCCGACGAAGCCTTCGCGGCTGAAACTCTTGTTGCCGATCCCGGAACCTGCGATGGGCACACCACCTCCCGAGGTCAGATAGTACGTTGACGCCTCTCCGGCCATGGCGTAGAACCCGACGCGCTGTACTCCGAGTCTACCCGCATCAAAAGCCTGGCTTCCGGCAAAGAACCCGGTGTAGGCATTGGCCGTCGTACTCAGACCCACGTTGCCATCACTGGAACTGACAAGGCTGGCGGAAATGCGCGTCCGATCATCGGCCGAGTGCCCGAGGTATTCCATGCCGAGCTGGTTGTCACCGATCTGGCCGAAGATGTTGCCGTCGCCAACCGGGATGAAGTGATAGGTCTGATAAATGCCACCGTTGCCGGTCAGCGTGAGAATGCGCTTTTCGGAAAGCAGGTTGTCGAGTTCGAATCGACCCAGCTTGAAGTTGAGCCATGGGCTGTGAAAGATGTTATCGAAGCGCACAAAAACCTGCTCAAAGTGAAAAGCGCCAGTAGAATCGGACGACGGGAGTAGATAGAACGAGATGTTCTTCTCGAGGGTCCCACCGGTGTGGAAGTCGAGCCCGCTCAAGTCAAAACCAGAAGAGGAGACGCGCTGGATCGCGGAGCCGGTGGGTGTGGGGACTCCTCCCACCGAGGAGTAAGTGTCAATTTGCTCCTTGCCGACGCTGACACGATGCCAGATGGGCGTGATGCGGAAGACCACCGGCCAGTATCCGGGGTTCTGCCAGATCGGAGCATCGCGATCGTTCATGAGCTGGTAGCCGTTGTCTTTGAACTTTTGTCCAAAGTAGTTCAGCATCGGCCACGACTCATGGCAAGCCGAGCAGCGCAGGCCGTACTTCCTGGCGAAGGCCGGCAAGGCATTCGCGGGCTGGCTGCAGGTGAGAACCATAGATGCGAGAACCAGAGCGACAGCCGCGAAAGGACTCGCGAGCTGCAAGATATTGCGGAAACGAAAACGATCAGAAACTTGCATAGCCGTGCTCCTCGGCAAGATCGAATCAAGATCTGGTTTGCGAAACTGGACTCCCATAGAGGTAGAGTAATGCTGACGGGTCGAACAAAAACGAATGCCGGACTGGGAGTCTTTCCCCATGTTTTCTTGCGGTACGGAGTTTCCTGCAGTGGTCCTACCACCGAACCAGTCGTGGATACTACTGCTGCATCTGGACAAACGTCAAGAGTTTTCTTAAGAAATTTCTCTTACCTGCCTCACAAAGTGAGAACGAGGTTTTACAAAACTTTAACAATGTCAAAGAAAATCTGCCCGAAAACCCCGCAGCCAGGTCAAAACTGCCAGCGAGGGTTGACAGGTTTGCGTCCGCAGTAAGAGACTCTGTGGAGTCTGGAACTGGATTATGCGGGATTTGCGGGAGTTGTTTCGAGGGTTCGCATGGCGCCATTACCCGGTCTGCCGGCTCGGATCACGCGTGGGCCGCTCGTTTCCGCCTGCGCTTTTCCTGCTTGTCCTGGTGGCGATTCCTGTCGCCGCACGCGAGAAGGATAAGTTGCATTACGGTGAGGGGTTGATCGTCAACATCCCCATTCCGGAGAGTGAAGTGCAGCAAGTCGTGCAAGAGATTACGCAGAACGGTTTGATCCGGGGAACCAAGGAGTACAACAAAGACGAGTTCGTCAGCGGAGCGAAAGCCGCTACTTCCTGCCGTGCATTTCCGCCTTGGACCGAAGGCGGCAAGGTCTTCTACAAGGTTCGCGAGCAAGCGATCGATCCCCGCAACTTCAAGGATAGCTCCGACGTTGGGACGCTGGCCGTGCGCTACGTGCTGCAACCGCAAGGAGAGAAGAACACGGTCCTGCGCATCGACGCGCTTTTCGAGGAAGACTACCGCCACATAACTCATAAATCGAACGGCTCGGTCGAAAGCAGCGAATACAAAGACATCCAGGAACACCTTGAAGCCATCGAGGTGATGAAGCAGCAGAACGTCGAATCCGAAAAAGAGCGACAGGAACTGCTGGCGAAGAAACACAAAGCTGCCTCGCCAACTTACGCACCAACCGAGACAGAGCAGTCGTCGTCTCAGGCCTTATCTCAAGCTGCGGAACCCCCCGCAGCCAAAATGCCGGTCGCCGAAGAACGGGTCCGTAGCGAGCCTGCACCCGAGACAGCCGCATCGCAGCCTCAGGACCAAGTATTGTCCAATCAAACCGCAGCCGTGACCGCCGCGCCGAGCCAGACTCTGCCCGGTCAAACTCTGCCCGGTCAAACTCTGGAAGATCACGTCAAGGATCTACGTAAGCAGGTCGAGCGCTTGGTGAAGTCGCCGGGCGCGCCGCTTAAATCCGCGCCGTTTCACACTGCGAGTACCTTGCAGGCCCTGACCCCGGGCACGGAAGTCCTGATTCTGATTTCCACGCCTTACTGGTATGGCGTAGAGACGCACGACGGGCAACACGGATGGATCATGCGGGACGAGGTGGAACAGCCATGAAGCGCGCCTCGGAATTCCGCCGAATGTTCGCGCTGGGACTATTGGCGCTGTTCGTAGCCATTTGCGGGTTGGGGGTCCAAGCTCAGGAAGGCGGATTCGAACGTACTTTCCCGCAGTCCAAAGCAGCGGTCGAAAAAGCTTTAAAAGAAATCCAACCCGCCGCAGCCGGACGCCTTCCGGTTCTCGACGGCTTCGCTACCTCGCCGGAGCATCCTCTCGATCGCTACCAGCGCGGCTACTATCAGTCCAAGTTTGAGGTCAGCGCTGCGCCCTCCGGGGGATCGATTGTGCGGGTGGCCGTGCACGTCACTGCCTGGTACGTTGATCCGGTTGCGGCGCGATCGGGATATCAACTTTTGGTATCGAACGGCCGTCTTGAGGCGGACCTGCTCGATCAATTGGCAGATCAACTCGCCAAGGGAGGTCCGCAAAGAACCCCGAAAGAAACTCCCGTCGAAGCAAGTTCTGCCCCAGTCGCTGCGCCACAGCCCTTCCCGTCGCAGAAATCTAGCTCGAAACCATCCGTTTCGGAGCAGCCTCCTTCACGGCAATCTGCTCCACAAGTTTCTTCGTCAGCCCCAGTGGCGAAGACGCCCGACGCGGCAGAGCCCGGCATCTCGGCGCCGGTTCCGCAACTTCCTCAAACTGGGAGCGGTTCATCTTCGGCTCTGGCTCAAGGTTTGGCCGAACGTGAAAGCAGTTCGGGACAGAAGAAAATTAGTGACGCATCCTCCAACGCTCTGCGAACCGAGGCCGAGAGCCTGGAAGAAATTTTGAAGAATCAGGCGCATCCCAAGAATCTGGTCGCGGTGAAAAAGTCCGGAACCCCCGTGGTCGCAACCGCAAGTTTGACTGCGAAGACGTTGTTCCTGGCCAGCGCACACGATGAGTTTGAGATGCTGGATTTCAATCAGGATTGGGTTCACGTGCGCATCTCCGGGCTGAACCGGGGATGGATTTGGCGCAACAGCCTGGAAATGCCGGATAGCATTCCGAACACTGATGCGCTGGCAAGTGCCGCGCCGGGGTCCGTCGCCGCGGATTTGTTTCATGTGACCCGGGAAGAAACAGCGCAGTTCCCGGGAAATTGGGCTCCGCTGCGCGGAAAAAGCGTAAAAATCGTCTCCGTGGAAAAAATAAACGAGACCAAGGATGCGGACTCGCACCTCAGATTAGAATTCGCAAAGTCAGTGCTCGACAAAGATTATGCTGAACTCGATCAGAAACGGGATTTGGCAGGGATCGTGTTGATCTTCGATTCAGTGGACGGAGGGATGATTGCCGCCACGTTCCCCACGCTCCAGCAATGGAAGGCGGGCAAAATTTCGGATGCTGCTCTTTGGCATCAGTGCTTTTTTGATCCGCCGGAAACTTTCAACGAATCGGAGATTTCGGCGAGCCAGCAGCGAGCTTATTGAGTTCCATCCCGGGATCGCTATGCCAGGTTAGAACTCTTTTCTTGAGTTTCGACTTGACTTTCGATTCCCGTAATAGTAGTTATGCAATCCTTGGGTACTCGACAGTCTTATGGGGCTGTCATGTTTGCTCGACACGGAGAAGCCGTGCGAGTATAACCAAACGAGCCGTACGGCGGCCACACCTTTGATCCCCTCATGAGCGCGATGACCCAACCGCTGGTTTTGTTCCGCAGGCAAGCGACGTCTCTGCTGCGCGATTACGCCGAACTAATGAAGCTGCGCGTGACCACGCTGATCGTAATGACAGCATGGTGCGGCTATTACTTCGGAGCCCAGAAAGCGGGAGTATCGTCGCTGTCTTGGGGGCTATTCCACGCGTTGCTGGGAATCGGGCTGGCTTCCAGCGGAACCGCCGCGTTGAATGAAGTAATGGAGTACAAAGTGGACGCGCACATGCGCCGCACTGCGCAGCGTCCACTGCCTACGGGCCGCATGAGCCTGCTTCACGCCACGACTGCCGGCCTCCTCGCTACCTTGGGAGGATCCATCTATCTCGCGATTTTCTCCAATCCTCTGACCGGCCTGCTGACCTTTCTGACGTCCGTTGTATATCTTGCAGCTTATACGCCCTTGAAGCGAGTCTCACCGATCTGCACCTTCGTCGGCGCTTTTCCTGGAGCTATGCCGGGAGTTTTGGGCTGGGCTGCGGCGCGCGGCCAACTGGAGTGGGGCACGCTGATTCTATTTGCGATCCTGTTTGTCTGGCAGTTTCCGCATTTCTTTTCCATCGCGTGGCTCTACCGCGAAGATTATGCGAGCGGCGGAATCCGCATGTTGCCCGTGGTCGAACAAGATGGAAGATCTACAGCTCGCAGGATCATAGGCTATTCGCTGGTTTTAATCCCTCTAAGCCTTTTGCCCAGCTTTTTCGGGATGGCGGGAAAGATTTATCTGGTCGGAGCGCTCGTGCTTGGTATTGCACTTTTCTATTTCGGTGCGCGCCTCGCCTTCCTCAAGCTGCCCATCAGCAGTCCGCGATCGAAAATGATGGCTCGCCATGTGTTGCAGGCTACGGTGATTTATCTTCCTTTGCTTTTCGCGCTGATGATGGGCAACTCGTTGCGCCCCTGAAACGCGCCAGAATCCCGATCCTTGCTAGTACGGAGCAATAAATCTCTGCCTTACTGCCATCGAAATACCTTCGCCGAGAGTGCTGTGCATGCAATAAACACCAGGGCCAGCGCCCCTACATCACCCAGGTGCGCCGACCATGCATCGCCCTTCCAAATTCCTTCGAGCAGTGACACCGCGTAGGTTAGCGGCACAACTCTCGCCACTACCTGAAGTGCCGGCGGCAGCGCTGCAACCGGCGCGAAGAGTCCTGAGATGCCGATCATCGGATACAAAATGACAGCACCGATCGGCTGCGCAAAACGGGCGGTGGGAACGATGCTGGCGATGAGAAAGCCCATCGACAGAATGCTGCAGGTGCTGATCAGAAGCGCTAGCGTAAACCCAAACAACGGAACGTCAATGCCGACGGGATAATAGCGTTTGCCCACCAGCACCATTAGAACGAGCGTGGCCGCGGTGAGCAGCAGCTTGACGACTACATGGGCGGTGAGTATGGTCTGCGGGCGCAGCGGAGTGGCGCGAAGCCGTTTGAGAATGCCACCCTCCCGGTAGATCGAAATGATGGTGACCAGCGAGAGCACGGCGCTGATGGTAATCAGGACCGAAGCCAGTACCGGCAGACCGACGCTAATAAAATTGCTGGCGGCCAGTGAAGCTGGTGGTTCTCTGTGGCCGACGATCCGCCCTGTAACGACAAACACTAATACCGGAATAACGATCGTCCCGAACGCGCCCAGCGGCTCGCGGAGGAAAATCTTTAGCTCGATCCATGTCAATTTCCAGAGTCCACGCAGCATCATAAGTAAGCCTAGTCGCGAATCGAATGACCGGTGAGTTTAAGAAAGACGTCCTCAAGGTTAGGGAGAATCGTGCGAAAATCCGTGACCCGGATGCGATTCTCTGAGAGACATTGAATCACGTCGGTGACGAGATCGTCGCCCCGGCCCCGAATCGTAAACTGCGAGTCGCTGCAAGTTACCGCGTCGATTCGCGGGATGGTGCGAAAGCGTTCTGCCGCACTGCCGTCGTCTGTGGCGAGGACCACAGTTCGCTCCGGGCAGTGCCGGTTTACGAGGCTCTGCGGCGTGTCGATGTCGATGATGCGTCCGTGTTCGATGATCGCCACCCGGTCGCACAACCGTTCGGCTTCCTCCATGAGATGAGTGGTCAGGAAAACTGTCTTGCCACGCGCTCGAATGCCGCGCACCAGATCCCAGATCGCGCGGCGCGCCTGCGGATCCAACCCGGTAGTCAGCTCGTCGAGAAATACCAACTCGGGATCGTTAATCAGCGCGAGCGCTATGAAAAGTCGCTGCTTCTGACCGCCAGAAAGGTTCATGAACCAGGCATTCCGCTTGTCGATGAGGCCAAGTTGTTCCAGCAGCCGCTCGCCATCGATTCTCTTCTTCCTATAAAGCGACGCCCACAGGTCAACGGCCTCCCACACTTTGATCCGCTTCTGCAGTTGCGCCTCCTGAAGCTGAATTCCAATCCGCTCTTGCAGCTTGTACACGTCGCTGAAGGGATTAAGACCCAGAACGGAGATGGCGCCCCGGTCAGGCGTGCGCAGGCCCTCGATGCATTCCATCGTCGTAGTCTTGCCTGCGCCGTTCGGCCCGATTAAGCCAAAGATCTCACCTTCGTTGACCGCGAACGATACTTCGTCCACCGCCACGGTAGCGCCGTAGGTTTTGCGGACTGCGGAGACTTGAATGACTGTAGGCATGATCGTGACAAATCGCACGGCTGACTAAACCGCAGCGAGAGTCTACACGTAGCACTTAGTCTAGGGCCTGATAACTCGGATCAACAAGTGTGCGTTCTTCAGAAGTGGAAATGCGGATGCGAATCATCACCGCTGCCTGCACTCAAAGTCCCACTGTTACAATTCGGGCCGACGATTGCTGGATTGCCCGGCGCGAGACATGAGGATCTAGATGAGAAAAATAAGACTGTATTCCATAATATTTTTTTGGCTCGTTGCGCATTGCCAGGGCTACGCCCAGCAGCGCCGCAAAGTTATTATCAATCAGGACTGTTCCGGGCCGGGCGGCAGCAACATGCAGACGCTGTTGACCTTGATTCAATCTCCGCTGGTAGAAGTGCTGGGAATCACTGTGGTCAGCGGGAATCAATGGCGGGATGAAGAGATCTCACATACACTGCGACTGCTCGAACTGATTGGCCGCACCGATATCCCGGTAGTGCCCGGAGCTGTATTTCCGCTGGTGCATCGCCGGAACGAAGCTATCTTGTGGCAGGCAAATTATGGAAAAGTAGCCTTTGCCGGCGCCTGGGATGATCGCTGGTGGCACGAACCTTTTGTGATTCCGAAGCTCCCTGAAGGCGAACCGACTACCAAACCAGCCGATGAGGACGCCGCCCACTTTCTGGTCCGCATGGTGCACAAGTATCCGCATGAAGTGACGATCTACGAGGGCGGTCCGATGACGAACTTGGCTCTGGCCAACGCGATTGATCCACATTTTGCCGAACTCGCCGAAGAGCTGGTCTTTATGGGAGGAAGCTTGAGCCCGCAAACCGACGATCCAGAATTTGCCAGCAGCCCGCGCCACGAGTTTAATTTCTGGTTCGATCCTGAAGCCGCGAAGAGCGTATTAGCCGCACCGTGGAAAAAGATCGTGTGCACGCCGGTCGACATCTCCGTGAAAACCAGAATCACTGACGCGATGATTGCAGAAATCAACAAGAGCAACAGTCCTGCGGCGCAATACGTAGTCAAATTCTTCATGAAGGATCAGGGCGGCTTTTATATGTGGGACGAACTAGCGGCCGCCGCCTGGATCGATCCGACGCTGATCACGAGAAAAGAAATCCGCTACATGAGTGTGGATATCGACCAGGGCGCGGCATACGGCAATACACTGACGTGGACAGATAAAGACAATCCCAAGCTGGGTGAGCGACTAGTCGAAATCCAGATGGATTTGGATCTGGCAAGGTTCAATCGGATGTTTGTGGAATTGATGAAGGCGCCAACCCCACCAGCGCATTGAGCCTGATCTTTCTTTCCGCCGATCCGTTTTCTGTTTGGACTTCGGTAACGGGTTGAGAGCATAATGGCGCCCTATGCCATCGCTTGCCAAAAATTGGCCAGTCCTGTTTGCGGCGTTGTGCGTCGTATTGGCGGCGACGGACCATTGGGGTCATGTTAGCCCGACGGCGGTTGGCCTCCTCGCCCTCGCGACTGCTCCCTGGAGTTTGCCCTGGTTCGCGGACAGGGTCCAGTCGCTCAAAATCGGGACTACGGAATTGAACTTCCGCCAGCTTGAACAGAAGGTTGACGACCAGCAAAAGGCGGTTGCAGCGGCGCTCAGTTCCGGCATCGGCAGTCCTCGCCCAGCTACGTCCGACGAACCGGAGACGACAGGCCGTAGCCATCAGACCCCCGCGGCTCCCGACCGAGGCGATCCCACAAGCTCAGACAACGCTGCACCAAAGAAAGAGGATCCGGAAGACCCCAACAAAAACCAATTCGGAGGAAAGCCTATCGACAGCGGCCGAAAGCTGTCGGCTCAAGTGAAACCGTTTCCCGGCTCTACAGAGTTGTTCCTCATTCGCGCTTCGGTAATTTCAATCGATCCCATGCGGCCGCTGATCGACGATACGCCGGTGACTTTCTATCTCCATGACAGCTTTAACCAGAAGGAGAATCAGAAGCTCGTCAAGAATGGATCCGCGGTCTTGGAATTCGTTTCCCGGGGCGCATTTACCATGGGGGCGGTCGTACACGAGGCGCAAGACGTGCCTCTGGAATTGGACCTCGCGAAGGATGTCCCCGACGCGCCGCGAGCGTTTACGTCGATCTAGGCGATCCCAACCAGTCCCCGTGCAGGGTTAGCCAAGCGGCGGCATCTCTTTCTCGTCGACACGCAGCTTGATGGCAGGGTCGCCGTGGAGAATGTAATTACGCGCATCATCGCGCGCTATCCACTGTTGCGCTGCCAGTTGATCCAATCCCCTACGAGTTTGCATCTTCTGCAATGTGTCGGAGAGCGGAATGCTGAGCGCGGCCCAACGAAAATTGAACTGATCGGTGGCGCTGCCGAAGCGGTAGCCATTCATTAGCTTCGTGAGAACATCACGGAAGCTCTGGTCCATGGGCTGTCCGCTCACTTCGTAAGAATAACTCCAGGAGCGATCGATGTGTCCGAGCACGGCAAGCGCGCCGTTCTCCTGTCCCAACAGCTTCTGCGGCAAGCGCGCCATCATCGGCGCCGGAGAAATCTCCACGTTGGGCTTGGAGTTGTACGTGTCGTACCTCGGCCATCCCGCGCCGTAACAATCGAACAGGAAGTGCACCATGCCGTGAAGTTTCGCGTCCTTGGGCAAGTCCCAGCCCGCGTAGTAGGTATTGTCCAGCGGCGGGGTTGGATCGCCCGGCCAATCCTGGCAAACAATTGCGCCCTGGGCGTCGGGAAGTTCCTTGCTGGTGGGCAGTTTCAGAAGGCCGTGACTGCCGCTGAACAGCAGCGTCGGCGTGCTGTCGGTCCCGGCAAAGATGTCGTTCAGCTTGCTCTTGGTGGCAGTCGCCCCGACGAAAGATTCAATTTTGAACTTTTCGTCGTGCCCGATGGGATTCTGGATCAACGGATTCACCAGGTTGCTGCACAAGAGTTTGCTCGCTCCGTTGTCCTTACCGTTGTAGTCGGGAGCGAAGAGAACGATCTTTCGCGAAGACGAAACTTTGCTTTGGGTCTCGTAGGCCACGACCGACTGGGCATAGCGTTCGAAGGCGTCGGCGCTCTCCAGCCATAGCCTGCCCACAGCCCAGTACAAATCCAACTCGTACTGAAACTCAAACGAAATATCCTCCGGAGCCGCGACGATCAACACGTAGTACGGCACTCCCTTGGATGGATCGACCACGTTCAAACTAGTCTTGAATCCTGCCAACCAGTCGGCGGCGCTTTGCTTGGGGGCGGGTGGATCGAGAATCTTGAACAACGCATCATTGTCCACTTGCTTTTTGCGGTGCTCGATGAGCGGCGACAGATTGGTTCTGATGCTTTTATCGTTGCTGGCTCCGAACATCACCGCCCAACCGGCCTTCGCCAGATTGTCGGCATTGAGTTCGCCGCCGACCATGCCGAAGTGCGCGGCATCCGACTGTCCTTTGGCCTTGATAATGTCCTTGGAAACATTGCCCCCAGTCCCTTGAAGCCTTAGCTGTTGGATTACGCCAGGGTCGATGCCGGCAGCAAAACCGCCGGTTTCAAGAACTCCCATAGGAATGGGCATTGCGGGAGGAGAGTCGCTATCGGGCATCGAAACCTTCTTTCAGAGAAAACTGTTCATAGAAAACAGAAGGCCCCCTGCGTTCGAAGGCAGGGGGCATGTGCTTACTTTTTCTTCTTCTTTTTTTTAGCTTTCGGAGCTGGCTTCTTCTTTGCTTTTGCTTTGCCGCCGCTCTTGTTTCGGTCGGGAGCTGGCGGAGTGGGATGATCGGTACCGGGGTCGTCGGCATACAACTTTGGCCCAAAATCCGATATCCCCAGAACTACTGCACTTGGCTCTTGTTGCACCGCAATGGTCTGCATAACGTCCTCCTTTCTCTGCTCTGCGTTGAGTTAATGTATCTTGTTCACAATTGCCTGGTAGCGCGGATCGGCGCGAAGGTTGGAAAGCTCCGCTACTTGCCCCAGGAACTGCGTGGTAATTCCAGCGGCAACGGCCTTATCGATCCACAGAAGCGCTTGATCCCTCTTGTGGAGCCGATCATACCCGAGGGCTACTTCATAAAGTACATTCGGTTTGTCGGGGGCGAGCGCGGCGGCCTGCTGCAACAGAGGAGTGCTCTCGCGCTCCATGCCGAGCGCCGCATAATAGTCACCGGCGTCGGCAAGTAAATAAGGGTCATTGGGGGTTTGTTTGCGCAGATCGGTGGTGAAGGAAATCGCCTTGCGATAAGTTTCTTCTACCTTGGCCCGGTCGACGCCCGAACTGCGATAGACCGTTGCCAGACCTCCCCAGGCGCGGTAATAATCTGGCCGCAAATTTATAGCATGTTCAAACGCAGACTTGGCTTCCGCATATTTCCCTTCGTCCAGAAAGACGTCGCCAAGATTCATGTAGTGCCTAAACGTGGGGTCCAGATCAATCACTTTACGGAACGCGGCCTCAGCATCGGCTGGCCGGCCTTGCAATCGGTAAACAAGACCCAAATTGTTATATGCGCGCGGATTGTCCGGAACCAGGTTGACGGCTTTCTGCCACTGTTCGACGGAGGGGGCCAGTTTTCCCGTCTCCATGTAAAACGAACCGAGTTGCTGCAATAAGCCCCAGTCTTCCGGCGCGAGGCTGATCGCTTTCTGCAAAGTCGTCTCCGCTTCATCGTTACGCCCCTGCCTGTAGAAAAGCTCTGCCTGGGCGCCGTATGCCTGGGCGTTGTATTTATCCTGCCGGATGGCGTCGTCCAACTCTTGAGAAGCGAGATCATACTTGCCGGTCCAGGTATACAGCATTCCGAGCGTTACGTGAGCCGAGGCAAAATCGGGTTTCAGATTCAGCGCTTGCAGACTGGCCTGGCGGGCGGGTTCAACGTATTTAGTATCGCGCTGCTGGATGAACTGCAAAACATTGGCGCGCCCCAGATCGGCGAAGGCAGGGGCGAAGCGGGAATCCTGCCCGACGGTTTTTTGAAGGAGCGGAATCGCGGTTTCCAGAGCGTGTGGCCGGTAGTAATGCTCCAGAAGATCGTGCGCCTTTTGATAGTCGTCGTGCACCGCGGCGATGGGCTGACCGCTGGATTTATCTTTGAGAAATACGTGGCGGACCTGCGGGAGCGCGAACAGAATCGCCGCCGTTGCCACAACCGCAGCCAAAATCCACCCGCTAGAGCGGCGCGAGAGAGGCGGTTCCTTACTCTCGACCGTTGCGGGTCCCAGGCCGGCGGCGTCAGTCAGGGTCGCGATCATTTGCCCTGCGCTGCGGTACCGTTTCGACGGATCGGGATTCGCGGCGACTTCAACCACATGCGCCAACTGCTCCGGCAAATCCGGACGAACATCGAGCAGAGTTGTGCGGTCGCCCGAATCATGCGCAAATTTAATCTCGCGGATACTGGATCCGTCCACGGGATACTTGCCGGTCAAGAGGTGAAACAAAAGAATGCCGATCGCGTAAATGTCGGTCGCAACCGTGGCCGGAGCGCCGGCCAACAACTCGGGAGCCATGTAGACCGGCGTCCCGCTGAGGAACTGCTCGGCCCTGTTGTCATGAGTAAGGCCAAAATCCATCAGGAGAATACGGCCGCCAGATTCACGCATCACGTTCGCGCTCTTTATATCGCGATGAAGAAGCCCGGCGGCGTGCACCGCGCCCACCGCTTTGCACAAATCGATGCCGATAAGAGCGGCTTCCCGTGCGCTAAAAGGTCCCTCTGCGGAAAGCAGCGCCGACAGCGTCTTTCCGTGGACGAAGTCGCTCCAGAAACCGACACGGCCATCGTGACTATCCACTCCATAAACCGGAACCACGTTGGGATGGCGGACCTTTGCAAGCGCGCGAGCTTCGCGGAGCAAAGCTTTGGCCTCGGTTTCCTTATCTTGTCCGCGAGGCAACAAGAGTTTCAGTGCGACTTCCCGTTCGAGCGTAGTGTCAAAGGCGCGATACACCTCGCCAAACGATCCTTGTCCCACCCTCTGGATGAGCCTCAGGGAACCCCATGTACCAACGATGCTGGGGGTTTGTTGCCTTTGCTCCGCAGTCATCGAGGCTGTAGGATCGTTCGTGATCGAGACTGTAGGATCGTCCACCACGCCTCCGCACGGCGTATCGTCCGCTGAGTATAACTCTAAACTTAAACGAAACCACAACAAAACCAATCGCGGATCATCGCAGGTTAGGGTTTCTTTCCCGTTCCGCGAGGTGTGCAGGCAAATGTCGAATTAATTCGCGGGCGCCCCTTCGCCGGAGGGCAGGTCTCGACATGTAGGCTGGTAGGGTTTGTCCTTCATGTACTTATTCCATTCGTCCTGCGAGAGGTTACGATTCGCGATGCTGCAAAGCTTTCTTGCCCAAGACTCGGGGTCGATGTCCCACTGCCAAACTCTGCCGTCATCGCTTGCCGAGATCAGGGTAGTGTCATTCGGGAACGCTAACCCGGTAATCTCTCCTTGATGGCCTTTCAGCGGTTCGCCCAGGGGGCTATAGGTATTTGTATCAAATAATTGAATCGAACCCCAGGCGCTACCCAAGGCGAGCAAATTGCCGTCGGGACTGAACGCTAAACGTCCTACCGGTTCGTGGCCTTGCAGGGTCTCGCCGTGGAGCTTAGGGGAGTACACATCGTTCCATAGCCGAATCGTCCCGTCCTCACTCGCCGCTGCCAACCGATTGGCGTCGGGGCTGAACATCATCCTCTGAACGCCGCTGGCCTTAAGGGGCTTGCTTGCCAGAGAGCGGCTAGACACGTCCCATACGTGAATCACTCCGTCATCACCTGCCGCAGCCAGATGAGTGCCGTCTGGGCTGAACACCAAAGTCGCGATCGAGACCGGTTGTTTTTTGTCAGGGAGATTGCCCGGCTGTGGTAAAGCATCACCCAACTTAGTGCCGCTGTCTGCGTCCCATAGCTGAATCGTTCCGTCGTGAGAATCCGCCACGGCCAGTCGCTTGCCGTCGGGACTGAGTGCCACCTCGAAGCTGCGGATCTTGAGCGGCTCGCTTACCGCACGACGACCGTCCACGTCCCAGATTTGGACGGTTCTGTCGGCGTTGTTCGCCAAAAGAAATCGCCGGCCGTTGCGGCTAAAAACTATCGGAACGCCGGAGACTTTCAGGGGTTTGCCAACTGGCCGCTCGTGGTCTAAGTCCCATAGTTGAAGCGTTCCGGCCATATGTGCAGGAATGCTTGAGAAGGCCAGCAACTTACCGTCGGCACTAAGCGCCACACCGGTGCTCGAGTTGGGAACAGGTTTGGATAAATCTTTCGGATTGGGCAGTAGCTTCCCTATCTGCGCTCCGTACTCGGGATCCAATAGCTGCACCATTCCGTAATTGCCCGCTGAAGCTAACAGATGAATCGAGTCGGGATATATCCCCAACGGCCTGAACGCTATCGCATTGGAATAGACTCTCATCGGTTCGACCATGAGCCTGTATTGGTCGCTGTTTGCCACGTCCCAAAGCTGCAGGAAACCGTCATCGCTCGACACCGCCAAGTGCTTACCGTCGCCATGGAACGCCATACTCACGATTTGAACCGACTTGGAGTGGCACAGGAGCGGCAGGCCCCACGGTTGGCCACTCTGCACATCCCATAGCTGGACCGTACCGTTCGCGCTCGCCACTGCCAGCCGCTCGCCGTCGGGGCTGAACGCCAAACTACTGATCCAGGTATTATTTACTTCGTCGGATTTTTCCCTTAGCGGCCCGCCCTTTTTTTGACCTTTGGCCACATCCCATAACTGCGGGCTGCCCTGGTCGCTGGCTGTAGCCAGTAGTTCTCCATCCGGGCTGAACGCCATCACCGTGCCGAGCGCCGGAGAGGGTTTGCCGTTTGTATTACCTGAGAGCACGTCCCACAGCTGAACAATACCGTCCTCACTCACCGACGCCAGAGTCTTGCCTTGCTGGAGAAACGATAAACTCGCGACAAAATAGTGTGAGTTGACCCTGAAGGGCGCGCCTTTTTTTTGGCGCGTGGTTAGTTCCCAAAGTTGAATTCCGGTATCGCTCGCCGAGGCCAGGAGTTGGCCGTCGGGGCTGAACGCCACCACATTGCCGCCGGTCGGAAGCGGATCGCCAAGTGCCTGACGGCTATCTAAGTCCCATAGCTGAACCGTCCCGTTCGCGCTCCCAGAGGCCAGCAGCTTGCCGTCTTGGCTGAAGGTAACGCTGTATACATCTCCGTGGCCATGATGCAAAACGGCCCTCAAAAAAGGGTTGGCCTGCAACAGCTTGAGCAGAGTCTGGCGAGCTTGAAAAGTATCCTTTGAACTCTCTTGGGCCTTGTTCATACCCTCGATTCCCAGGAGCGCGGCCAGGTCTTGGTGAGTCCCTCGGTAGATAAGAGCCTCCCCGAGCAATTTCCCCGATTCGGCCACTTCGGTGGCTTTTTCGGCTATGATTTTTGCGTAATGGGCCTTTGCAGTTTTATAAATGGCAAAGGCCACGACCAGCAATAGCGCCGCAATGAGTCGCTTCAGAATCAGAGCCGTCCGCACATCCTTCAACCGGCGCTCCTCTTCCACAACCCTCTGCTGCACGGCCGCGCGCGACTCCTTCAGGAAGTCTTCTTCCGTGGAATTCAGTTTGTTGGCTTGCGCCCATTCCTCGGCAGCGGGCAGCGACTCTGTGCCAAACAAAAGGTCCGGGGGCCGGCCCTGATCGTTCCACAACTCCGCCTCTCGCTGAAGCGGGTTGAGATTTTTCTGGTTCCAGGCTTCGTTGTTGGAACGCACCGGTTGAATCAGCCGGTCGTGCGACAATTCCAGCCACCTCGACCCCAGGCGCAGATCGGAATTCACTAAATGCGCCTGCTCCAGCGGCTTGATGACTGCATCGTTGTCGAGGCCATCTGTCTCATTCGGGTGCATCATTACCTGGCCGCGCGTGTGTACCTTGGTGATGAGGCTGTGTTCGAACCAGTCGCGAATGGTTCGCTCCGTGGTTCCAGAGTCAGAGGCGACCTGGGCAACCGTGGCGGCGTAGTAGTCGGCCAGCGCGGTTGAGCCGATCTGAGCCTGCGCGCTCTTGGTGATCTCCTGGGAACCTTCCGCAAGATCCTCCCATCGGCGTAGGCAGACCACCTGAAGCTGCACCGGCTCGATGACCTGTCCCAGTTGGACGGAGACGCTGCCATCGGGCTGGGGAACGTTCACCTGCCGCAAATCGTCGGCGATCTGCTGCACGGCATCGTCCAGGAACTTCACGCCTACCCTCGCCGCCGGCTCGCGAATCGCTTTCAACGAGGCTTCATAACTCAACAGGCCCAGCCGAAATGTGTTGGAAAGACGCGTAGGTATGTAATTCAAATAAGGATCGAGCGCGGCCAGAAAATCCTCCCGCATGGCAAACAACGCCCAGCGGCCGCGGGCGCGTAACGCGTGGCCGATCTGCTCAAAGAAATCGCGCTTGGCCTGAATGTTTACAGCGTCGGTAGTGAGAACTTCCTCGAACTGGTCGAACACCAGCAATTCGCCGTTGGGTTCCGCATCCAGATACTGATTCAGCGTGAGTTTTTCGAAATCTGCAGGTCGCCCTTCCAACTGCAGTGAAGTCATCATGCTGATGACGTACCGGTTGCCCGTGGAAGCCGGCGGCGGCGCTGCGTTCACCCGAATCACCTTGCGTACTGTGAACCCGCGCTCCCTCATCACCGGAATCAAACGCGCCTGCAGCAGTGAGCTTTTGCCAGCGCCCGAGGGCGAGTACAAAAGCACAATGCGTTCCGCCAGCAGCATGTCCCTCAGATCCGCAACCTCCCGGTCGCGCCCGTACAGAAGCTCGTTTTCGAGAAACGCGCGCGGACCAACATAGGGATTCGCCGGTGATTTCATAGAGGCTACGCCAGACTCTTCGCGATCTGCTGCACATACCGGTCTACTGCCGGAACATTCTTGTCGAATGCCCGGGCAAATTCATCCACATTGCCCCAGAATGTTTCGATCTTGCACTGTTGAAAATAATCCTGGTAGTAGTTGGCTGCGCGCAGCGGATGATCGATCCGCCCTTCATCGGGTTGGATCTGCGCCCCGATGCATGGCAGCAGGTTCTGACCGACATTGCGCGCCAGGCTTCCTTCTTTATTGAAGATGCTGCGCAGCAACACTCGAAAGCTCCAGTCGTCCAGGCGAAAGCCGAAGAACAGCAGAGCGTTCGAGGCCAGAGCGGCGCGCACCGGCTTGGTTCCGCCTTTGTTGCCGATGGTCAGCATGTAATCGAAGAAATCGTCTTCCGTGATTACACAGGAGGCACACCCGGCAACTTCCCGCGAGGCCTTGACTTCGTCCGCGGCACCCGAGGGGTCGTCAGGAACTGCCTTCCCATCCGCCGGCGGAAGCGCTTCCGGTAGCTGCAGCTTTCCGAATAAATGGTAGACCAGCGGCTGATCTACCGAGGGACTGTAATCCGGGTAACGATCATTAATGCTGGGATATTTCCGGAAGTTCAACAAATCGAAATAGGTATTCGAATTCCAGCGGCTGAAGTCGGATCGCGGATCGCGGCCAGCCTCGCGCAACGCGTCTTCCATTGAGTCGTCCGGATTCACTGTGACGTAAATAGAGAACGGGCGCGATGCCAGCAACCGGTGCGGCTCGATCGGATTTTGCTGGCGCAACATCCGGCCTGCTTCTTTCACAATCAGCGGAGCGGAGGCGAGATCGGAAGCATCGAACTTTTCCATCGCCGCAGATGACCAGCGCTTCTTGATACCAGCCACAACCCGCTTGACCAATTCCGTTTTCGCGAAGTAGGCCACGGACTGATTGACCGCGATGAATTGCGTCACGGTGGGCAAGTCCTCGCGCGCATTGCCGCCCATGGGGTAGCCAAACGATTCCGAAAGTTGCGTCGCGACATCCCGCCATGAACCAACCAACCCTTCGAGCGCGCCCGGACCGATGATCGGTGTGCACTGGCAATCCTTATTCGCAGTGGCGCTGGCGATGATCTTCCATTTGTCCAGTCCACTGGCAGTACCGTCAGAGCTTCCCAGGCCGGGCTGGTACCAGATACGGCCGCTGCGCAGCCGCATAAATAGAACCGGCATCCAGTAATCGTCGCAGTCTGGATCGTCTGGATCGCCCACCACTCTGCGCCGCGCTGCTGCCATCGCGCGATCGATTTGCCCGTCCTTGGCCAGTTCCTTGAAAAACTCCGGCATGAACTTCTTGACCGTCGTCATCTTGATGTTGCCCTGCATCGCGATGACTGCTGGAACCCCCGCGCCGGCGAGCAACGGACCCAGGGCGCCCAGCGTGCTCGACGCCGACTTGCTATCAGCTCCCGCACTCTGGCACGATGCCAGCACAACCAGCCGTGGCTGCTTGCTCATGAGCCGGATGCCTTCGACGAGCAGCGAGGCCTTCACCGGATCCTCGCCATCTTCCAGCCACAGCATGGGCACCTGGTCGTCGCCAACCAGGCCTCCGTGACAGACCAGATAAAGAATGTCGTAACCATTCGCCAGTTCGTTCAGGATGTTCGCCGACGTAGCCGCAACAGTAGCGTTCGGTGGCGAAGCCAGAGTGGTCACGGAGAATCCCGCATTATTCAATCCGCTTTCCGCGCGCAGCTTTTCATTCGGCACGTCGACCGGCGCCAATGCCTTGCTGGAATCCTCCGGGTCGATGCTGTCAGCAAGACGCGGGTTAGCGATGGCGATCAACGCTTTGGGCGAGGTCTTACCGCTTACGGGCCGCAACTCGGAGCTGGCTAGATAGCGAGAAAATAAGATGGTGTCGCTATTGAACAAGGACTTGCCCTTGGTATCGCGCAAGCACTCCCAGCGGACCTTGTGAAGAGCTTCGGTGCCGTCGTCGAGAAACAGTCGCACGCGAAGAACGGCATTTTCTCCCTCAGCAGTAGCTGCCGCTCGCGCGCTCTCGAACGCAGTCTGAATGTTTGGATCCTGAAAGAATACTTCGGAGAGACGGGCTCCATACTTGGCATCTTCGCCGCGAAGATTGTGAAGTTCATCAAGATCGATTTTCAGGAGGGCCGAGCCGGTTTCCGGGAAACGCCGATCCTGGTCGCTCTTCGGGGCGAAGAGGCGCATCACTACGGGGAATCCGTCCTTCTCGTTAAGAGGTCGCTCGATGGCAATCTCTAGCTCGGCAAAGGTCGCCATTTGTAGGTTTGGCGCAGAAGTATAGCACGAGGAGTATTTTGGTTCGGGGCCGCCGCCGTTGGTAGGTCAATTGCGAGTTGCTGCGAAAAAAGAGCCGGGTCCGGAGTGGTGAGCATCCGGGCCCGGGAGGGCGGTTCCGTTTACCAAGGCGAGAAGATGAGGAGACCTCCGGCTGGCCGCAAATCGGCCGGTCTAGTTTCTCGGCCGAATTGAGCCGGACATCTTCATACTCGCCTTTCGCCCTTTCAGCCGCTGCCCGCCAATCCCTCACCGCAGCGGCACACACTACACGGAACCGCCGAATCGCTACGCTTACTTTTGCAAGCTGCGAATGTATGCAATCACTGCCTTCACATCGTCAGCAGGCAGGCTCTTCACAGCAGGAGTGTGTTTTGCCGTCTCACTGATCGCTTTGGCAAAGTCGTCATCCGACTTCTTCTTGGCCTCGTTGGAGATCAGGCTTGGAGCCTTCATTGCCGGCTTGCCGGCCGCATCTGCGCCGTGACACATGGCACATTTTGCTTTAAAGGTCGTGGCCCCGTCATCGGCAGCCCATGACAGATTGGGAATCAGCATGAATAGAGCTACCGCGATTGTCATTACCAGCATCACCAGCTTCGTCGTCTTCATGATTTCATCTTCTCCTTTTAATTAAGTTTTCTTGACCGGATGAAAACAGCATTCTTCTCGCGCTCGTGGCGTTCGTTGCGAAAGTGAACGCCGATTTCACCCTTGGGAACTGTATGTAAAAAGACCTCAGCAGCTCTTCGCTGCATTGTTGACATTTTCATCATTAGAGGAGGCGGACGCTGTGACCTGGATCACCTTAAGTCGTGACCTCAACTGAGAATGCGTAGCCAAAGCTCCACATGATACGATTCCCCGGTGAGCGATTCCGCTTGCGTCCCAAGCTCCGTAACGGCTGTCCCAGTCGCGAAGGTTGCCGCGCGGCATTCAGCCCTCGTGCGCGTCACTCACTGGATCACTACTTTCTGTTTTCTTGCCCTGCTCGTCAGCGGAGTCGAAATTGTGATCTCTCACCCTCGCTTCTATTGGGGCGAAACTGGTAACGATTTGACTCCGGCGCTGTTCAAACTGCCGATCCCGGCCTCAAGGAATTTAGTGCCGACCGGCTACGGCTATGTGCTTCCCGACCAGAACGGCTGGAGCCGGTATCTTCACTTTCAAGCTGCCTGGGTGGTGGTATTCACGGGATTTCTGTATTTAATCTCAGGCTTGCTTACGAAGCATTTCTCGAAAAACCTATTTCCGCGAGGGGCTGAGTTTTCGTGGCGGGAGTTCTCGATATCAATCGCCAAACATTTGCGCTTCGAGCGACCGAGCGATGGCGAAGCCTGGTCGTATAACCTGATCCAGCGACTTGCCTACCTGTTGGTGATTTTCGTTTTGTTTCCGCTGGTTATCTGGACCGGCCTGGCGATGTCTCCCGCCTTCGTTTCCGCGTTTCCGGCGACGGTCAACCTGCTAGGCGGCCAACAATCGGCGCGCACGCTGCACTTTTTCGTCTCCTGCGCTCTTCTGATCTTTTTACTCGTTCATGTCGTGATGGTTTGTGTTGCCGGATTTAAAAGCCGCATGCGCGCGATGATCACAGGCCGCGCCGATTCACCTATGGAGCGCTCATGAGCGAACCTTCTCGCATCAAACTGTCACGCCGCAAACTGATCACAACCGGACTCGCGGCCGCGGCGGGAGCGTTGGGCCTCGGCGCGGCCGCGCGCATCGCGCAAAGTTATGGACTAATCCCGCCCGATCACGGCGGAATCTACGGCCTCGGCGAAACATTGACCTATGCTTCTCAGCGGCTGTTAACCAGGCATTCTTTAGCCCGTGAATTTCTTCGAAGCCAGATTTCGAAGCCTCCATTCCCAAACGAGATTCCGCCTCTGAATGACGCATATAAGCGGCTTCAGGCCGGAGGATTTGCCGACTGGCGGTTCTCCGTGAACGGCATGGTCGCTCAGCCCGCTTCGTTTTCGCTTGAGCAGCTAAAGAGCTTTCCGTCTCAGAGCCAGATCACTATGCTGCAGTGTGAAGAGGGTTGGTCCTATATTGCAGAGTGGATCGGCGTTCCTCTATCTCGCATTCTGGAAAGTGTCGGAATCCATCCCCAAGCCAGATACGTTGTTTACACTTCGATTGATCCTGATTGGTGGGAAAGCATCGATATGGCGGACGCAATGCATCCGCAAACTTTTCTTGCGTATGGGATGAATGGCGGTGAATTACCGGTAGGCAACGGCGGACCGCTTCGCCTGCGGGTTCCGCGCCAACTCGGCTACAAGAGCGTGAAATTC
>JBEKJF010000016.1:0-25906 GCA_050011375.1 Candidatus Sulfotelmatobacter sp. | reverse complement strand
CCATGCTCGGCATCAGCTTCGCGCTGCTCGCCGGTATGGGACTGGGCGCGCTGCTCAGTGTGCCGCGAGTGCCGGCGTTCCTGATTTCCACGGGCACAGCGATTTGCGGCGGCAGCGCCATTGCCGCAGTCGGCCCCATCACGCAGGCCAGCGACGAAGAGATGGCGATCGCGCTGGGCACGGTGTTCGTGCTGAACTCCGTTGCGCTGCTGATCTTTCCGCCCGTCGGGACTGCGCTCAAGCTGACGCAATCACAATTTGGATTGTGGGCAGCGCTCGCCATTCATGACACGAGTTCGGTGGTCGGGGCCGCGGCAAAGTATGGAGCCGAGGCCCTGGCCATTGCGACCACAGTGAAGTTGGCGCGCGCGCTGTGGATTGTTCCACTCTCGATTGGAACAGCAATCGTGCGCGGAGCAAAAGCGAAGATTCAATGGCCATGGTTCATCGGCTTCTTCTGTCTGGCAGCGGTTTGCAATACGTATCTGCCTGCGGGAGCGCACGCCTACGGCATCGCGGTGAAAGTCGCGAAGATTGGATTGACCGCCACGCTGTTCCTGATCGGTAGCGGCATCTCAGTGGCGACGATCAAGCGCGTCGGCCCTCGTCCGCTCTTGCAGGGCGTCATATTATGGCTGCTGGTTCTGTTGGGATCGCTCTGGCTGATTCGCGTGGGATGGATTCGATTGTGAAGGAAAGCGAGAAGTCGGCAAAGCTCTTAAGGAAGATGCGTGTCCGTAAGGCTTCGCCCGATCAGTCCGCTCCCGATCATGCATCGAAGATGCGGATGCGTATCGAGGCCGCTATACGACGAATTCCTAAAGGTAAAGTGTCGACGTACGGAGCGGTCGCGCGAGCAGCGCGACTGCCGCGTGGCGCGCGGCTGGTGGCGCGGGTTCTGCATCGCGGATTTGGATTGCCGTGGCAGCGCGTGCTGGGCGCGGGCGGAGAAATCAAGCTGCGTGGCGATTCGGCCATTGAGCAGCGGTTGCGGCTGGAAGCAGAAGGCGTGCGCTTTCGCGGGCCGAAGGTGGATATGAAGTTGTGTGAGTGGCGCTTCGGACGTGGAGGGAAGTAGTCCTGCAGGTCGCGCTGCGCGCGGCGGACAGCCGAGGGCGGCCGTCCCCACATGACCTGCGACCAACGACTAACGACTAACGACCGCTCTTGAACTGTTCGTCGATTTCCACTTGATATCCTGTGACCATCTTGTTGGTTTCGTTGGCCATGCCGACTACCGCCATTAGTTCCTTGAACATGGCATCGGTCATGCCCTTCTTCTGCGCCGCGGCTGTGTGCGAGGCGATGCAGTACGCGCACTGGTTGGTGACGCTGACCGCGACATAAATCATCTCTTTGGTCAGCGCGTCGAGCGTGCCCGGTGCCATGATCTGCTTGGCATCTTCCCACGTGCGCTTCAGAGTGGCAGGATCGTGCGCGATCGCCTTCCAGAAATTGTTGATCCAGTCAGTCTTGCGCGTGGCCATGATGTCGTCGTAAACCGCGCGCACCTCCGGGCTGGCGTCTTTGTATTCGATGAGTCCGAGGGTTGACATGGTCCTCCAGTAGTAAGCAATTAGCAGTTAGCAACTGGCAGTTAGCAATTGGCAGTCAGCACTCAGCAGTCAGCCATTTATGAGCATCCTCGCAATGAGCAAAGATCTCCACCGAATGAACGTTGATGGGATAGTCGCTAACTGCTGACTGCTGACTGCTGACTGCTAATTGCTAACTGCTACTTTGGCAGCTCTCCGCTCAGCAGCTTCTCCAATGCTGACGCGGGGCAGCGCACTCCTACGAAGAATTGGCCGAACAACGCGTAGACTGCGCTTACGTGATCGAAGCGCATTTCGTAGATCAGCTTCTTGAAGACCAGCGGATCGTCGGCGAAGAGGTCGACGCCCCACTCCCAATCGTCGAAGCCAATCGAGCCGCTGATGATCTGCTTGACCTCGCCCGCGTAGCGGCGGCCCACGAGTCCGTGTTCGTTCATCTGGCGGGCGCGCTCTTCGATGGGCAGCGAGTACCAGTTTTTGTCTTCGCCGCGCAGCCGGTTCATGGGATAAAAGCAGACGTAACGGTTCGGTGGGATCTCAGGGAACAGCCGAGGATGCATCGCTTCCTTGTGGCGATTCAACTTGCATTCGATCTCAGCCTTCCACTGATCGGAGTGCGGCTGGATGCCTTGGTCGGTTAGCTCTTTGTAAATCTTGAGCGTGGAATCGTAGAGCCCGAGTTCGATGATCGAAAGGTAGGACGAAGTAGGTTCGAGGTAATCGCTGAGGCGCAGGCCCGCCAGCTTAAGTTCGGCCTGGTTGAGATCGGCGAAGGAGTTGCGGAAGTGAACCAGCATCAGATCGCCCTTGTGTCCGATCATCGAGAAAAGCGCGGATTGCCCGCCGGGATTTGTCCCGGGAAGAACCTTCTCCATTTCGCCCATCACTGACGCGGCTTCCAGCGCGATTGCCGATCGCGTTGCATCAGGCAGAGCGCGCCAGGCAGTCCAGCGGAAACGCATCATCTGGTGCAGAACGCTATAGCCTTCGGTGGTCAGTGGTACGGCAGGGATCTCACTGGCATTGGTTTGCGGGCGAACGGGAAGAGTCGCAGTGGTTGTCATTGTTCTCTCATCGGGTCTCTCGGGATGTGTGCTCATCTCATTTCAATATTCATTATTCATTGTACGCAAGAGGCGCGGCGCCAGCGAGTCTACGATTTACAATCATGCTGGCGTTTCACGGCAGACATCTATGGGAAGACTCGTTCTAACATCTTGCGTTCTCCTTCTGTCGGCGACTTCGGTCGCGGCGCAGAGCAAGCGGTTGTGGGTGCTGCGCGCGCCGGGTGAGGCGGTCGAGTACGATTCCGCAACATTTGCTGAGAAGCAAACGGTGAAGGTTCCGGCGGAAGCAGTGGAGTCGCCGCAGTACTTCTCCGTGAACCACCTCGGGCAGATGCTGTTTGCTGCGCCCGTCGCTTTGCCGCTTGCAGAGGGCGATTTCGGGGCTGAGCGCAAAGTTTGGTTCTGGGATGGCAAGACCGCGACTACGATTTCGCGCGAAGTCGCTCGAACTACATCTACAGCGGGATCGAATCTCGCGATCAGCGAATCGGCGCCTGTGCCTTACTTGTCGGCCGATGGCGTACATCTTTATTGGTTTGCGAACCAGGCACGGCGGTTGCAGCGCGATGGGGTTGATCTCTCGACGAAGACTACATGGCTTGGTTGGCGGACCGATCTTGCAGGTGCGGGGCGAGAGGATGTCGCTTCGATCGCGCTTTCTGAATGCTCGTGCCCAACGGGAAGCTGCGAAGAGAGTTGTCCTTACGGCGAAGTGTGGGTTCCCGAGGATGGAGTGGGCAGGTTGTTTCTGATGACGCAGTTCGTCGCGGGGAAGGCGCAACCGCTTTACAAGGCGACGTCTTTATATGAAGAGAGCGCCGGCAAGTGGACGGCGACGTCACTTGATCCTCCGCTACGGCGCGTGCTGGATGCTGCGAATCCCGGCGCGATCTTAGAGGCGATTCCTGACACTGCCTGTTGCGGCTGGGAGAATGAGAGCGACGACCGGACTTTGCTGCATGTGCAAGGCAAGACATTGACCGTGTTTGATGAACAGGCTGCGTATAAGAATCCCGACTACGACGTTAGCTTCTACACCGAGAACGGCAAGCTTGCGGCAGACCTCTGGTCGGTGGCGTTGACGATCGTTGCGACTTCCCGGCCGAACACTCCCATTCAACTTGCGGAACAAGGGCAGGCGAATCCGGAAGAATCGCAGCGCATTCGCAAAGCGTTGCTGGATCTGCCGGCGGTTGAGGTGAAGAGTGCGGAGGATGCTCCGCGGCGGATTGCGTTTCTGCCTCACGCGATGCTGGTGGGCTGGATTAGCTCTAAGGAAATATTGATTGTTGAAGGTAAGCTGTTGATTGCGTATAACGTGGCGACAGGGGCGCGGCGCAAATCGAATATTCGAGTTGAGGATGCGGCTCATGTGTTCTTGCGGTGAGAGATCGGCGCTCGGCTTTCTCGCGTCTTAGGTTGTGGAATACTCTCGCAAAATAAATTCTGGCCGTACAGCGGCGAATTGTGCGGATTGGCGAATCGGCCGGATTTCGAGTGAATTTTTTTTCGCGGATCGGGCTGAAATCCTTGCCTGGCGCGGGTTTCGCTAAAGTGGACCTCGTAAAATATGGTTTTCAAAGAACTTAGATATCAAAATCTTGGGAACAAAGAACTTAGCAGGGGAGGTTTCGCGCTGAGCTGGCCGTCACTGCCTCGACCATCATCGTCCACTTTGATTTTGGGCGCAAGGTCAGATGTCACAATGGGGCTGTGGAAAAGTCGGAGGCGACGGGCTAAAGCCCGGTTCTATTTGGGGGGCCCTTACGCGGCGCTGAAGCGCCGCTCTTCCACGGTTGTCCCATCTTCCATGGTTGTCCCATCTTCCACGGTTGTCCCATCTCAGCATCCCAGACAGGTTTGCGGAACAGTCGCTTGCGCTTAGGCGGTTTTTGATTTCAGTTGGGCTTCGATTTTGGCTAGGAGGCCGGCGCTGGCTTCGCCGGCATCGAGGGTGGAGAAGTCGGTGCCGAGTTCGATTACCGGGAGCTTGGCACAGGCAGCTTGAAATGCTTGTAGCGCGCCCGGAGACGAAGAGGTCATGCCAGGTCCGGCCAAGAGCAGATCGAAACGGGTGGCGCGCATCAGCATGAGAGCGTCGCCACGGTGACTGCTGGTGGAAACGTCGTAACCGGCGCGGCGCAGGAGTTCGCGCAGGTAGGCGAGCATGTCGGCATTGCCGTCGAGGCAGAGAACGCTGGGGCCGGTGAACGCGGGAGCTTCGGCGCGCGTACCGGGGCGATAGAAAGCCGCTACTGCGGCGTCCTCTGATTCCTGGGGATCGAACAACGGAGTTAGGTGCGAGAGCTCGAGAACCTTGCGCACGACCCCGGGCACATTGCACAGCTTCAGTTCCCCGTGGGCCTGGCGAGTGCTGGTCACCATGCGGACCAAAGTGCCGAGTCCGCTGCTGTCGATAAACTCGACTTCGCCGAGATGGAGCACGATGCTGCGGCGGTCGCGTAATAAATGAGCGACGTGTGCGCGGAGGGCCTCGGCCTCGCCACCGGCCACAATTCGGCCTTTGCAGTGCACGATGGTGACGCGGCCTACTTCACGAGTGTCGAGTGTTAAGCGCAATGGGTTCGATGGGCGAACGGACATTATATGCTATGCGAGGCTGCGTGCTGTGCCGTTGGCGGGGAATTTCGGGTGAGTTAGACGGTCTTCGTTACAAAGATGCCTCGCTGCCCTCGCCTCGCTGCGCTCGGCGGAACGGGCGAATGCGCCCGTTCCCACAGGCGCATTCCACGCTGGGGGGATCAACTGGTTGCTTTCAGGTGCAGAGGTGCATGGGAAATCCAACAGGCTGCTGAAAACTCGTTTTGCGGGCGAAGAGGGTAACCGCGGGCGCTAAAGCGCGAACCCTTTTGGCGACTTAACGGCACGAGTGAACTCGTGTCCCTTCCCAAGAACAGCTCGAAACGGAGTTTTTCAAAAGCCTGATCGAGAGCATTTGCGGAGTGGTTTTACGGCGAATGTCCTGAGATGTCCCGAGTTGTCCTGTGTTGTCCCTTGCCTGTCCCAAGGTTCTCATTTATCCATTCAGGGCGAAGCCGAAGTCTGTGCTCTGCACGCTGCAGCGGACAGTAAAGGTGTGGCGGATTCCCGGACAAACGGTCGGGGGAGAGCACAGAGTTCGGTGACGGATCTTTGATAATGGATCCGGATGACGGATCGGGGAGTTGGGGAGGAATCGCGGCCTGACGGAAGTTGGCAAGAATTTTCATCTTGACAAATTTCTCGTCTTGGCTATGATTCGTGTGCCCTCTCTACGAGCCCGTCCGGGTTCGTACAGTTCTCCGTGCTATTGTGTTCCGGCGTTGGAGAATTTAAGAGAAGTAAAAAGAGACCAATAAACATTAAACGTAGCTGACGTGCCAACTGACTTTGTCCAAATGGAGCATCCCATGCGCCCAGCGTCCTCTCGTGTAGTCACTGTGTGGATTTCCGTCCTTTGCCTGCTCACAGCCATGTCGACTCTGGCCTTGGCTCAACCGCCTGCCAAGCGCAAAGCCAGCGCTGCCGTAACGCGTAACGGCCACGCACAGCCGCAGCTCACTACGGACACATGGAACGGCTCCGCCGGGGACAACAACTGGGGCACGTCAGGCAACTGGAGCGCCGGTGTGCCGACCAGCAGTGACGCCGTGACCATTGGCACAACTACTGCCAACGTGAACATCAACGTTGCCGCAAGCGCGGGCACGCTTACGTTGAGCAAATCGGGCGACACCGCCACGGTTCAGAACGGCCAGAGCCTGACCATGTACGGCAACATTACGAACAATGGAACGCTGAACCTGGATTCGACCAATACCTACACCGATCTCAATATAGACGCGACTAACGTGACTTTGAGCGGCACCGGCACGCTGAACCTCAACGGGACTGCGCAGTACGGTTATATTCAGGCCACCACAGCCGGCCAAATGCTGACCAATTCCAGCACAATTACCGGCTGGGGTACGGTCGGCAATGGCGATCTGCAACTCAGCAATTCAGGGACGATCAACGCCAATAACAATGGCAACATTCTCTACCTCAATCCCTACAGCACGACTGCCGCGACCAATTCAGGCACTATAGAGGCGACTAACGGCGGCCAACTGTATTTCTATGACGGCGTCACCTGGAACAACACGGGAACGATCTCGGCTTCGGCAGGATCGGCCGTGTATCTGGAGGAGGGCGTCATCATTAACGGTGGAACCTTTACCACCACGGGCACAGGCTGGATTTATGGCGACAACGACACGGTGGAGAACGCCACGATTAGCAGCGGCTCACAATTTGAGATTCAAAACGCCGGCCTCACAAGCTTTGTGGGCACCATTACCAACAAAGGGACCCTGACGCTCGCATCCACGAACACGTACACCCAGTTCTACGTGCCGACCGGCGACACCGTAACGCTGACGGGCAGCGGAACTGTGGTGATGGGCGCGGGCGCGCAATATGCCTATTTCAGCGGCGGTACGGGCGGCGCCCTGGTGAACTCCAACAACACGATCGAAGGATACGGCAATATTGGCGACAATGAACTTACCCTGACGAACAGTGGAACGATCAATGCCAACACCAGCCCAACGGTGAATACCGCGGCTCTTTACATTGAGCCGGTTGGCGGCTCAACGTTCACGAACACCGGCACCCTCGAGGCCACCAACGGCGGAACTCTGTACATCGAACAAGGCAACAACGGCTCTACGGTCGGGAACCTTAACAACGCGGGCGGCACGATTGAGGCGATTGGGGCCGATACTTCGGGCAACGCCTCCAACGTGATTCTGTATGGCGGCACGGTGACTGGCGGCACTCTTACGACGACTGGCGCGGGCGTGATTTACGGCTACAACGATGTGGAACTGATCGGCGTGACCAACTCCGGAAACTTCAACGTTCCCAACGGCCAACTGGTCGAGCTCTCTGGCACGATCACGAACTCGGGCACGATTACCCTGAATTCGACTAACACCTATAGCAGCCTCTATCTCGCGGCGAATACGACGTTGACGGGCGGCGGGACGGTGGTGATGGGTGCGGGAGCGGCGTACGCTCAAATCTATGGCAACGACGGAAGCAGCACTTACACCCTAACGAACTCCAACAACACGATTGAAGGATACGGGTGCATCTCGTGCGGCGGATATATCAACTTTGTCAACAACTCCACCGTCAATGCGAATACGAGTGGCCAAACCCTCAGTCTCTACCTAAACTCATTGACCACTGGTACCAACACCAAGACGATGGAAGCGACCAACGGCGGCCAGCTTGAGCTCCAGAACGGAACCTGGACTAACACCGGCGGCACCATTACGGCGGCGACCAGTTCTGACGTCCTGCTGACCGACACAGTCATCACCGGAGGCACGCTGAGCACCTCGGGCAGCGGGGCGACTGCAGGCGTCATTTATAGCAACGGTGCCGAGCTTATCGGCGTCACGAACACGGGAAACCTGACGGTTCAGAACGCCGACACGCTTAATGTCTCCGGGACCATCACCAACTCGGGAACGATTTCGCTCCAGTCGAGCACGACCTACACCAACCTCTATCTCGAAGCGAACACGACGCTGGCGGGAAGCGGGACGGTGGTGATGGGCAACGGCGCACCGTACGCTCAGATTTACGGGGTCTCGGGAACAACATTGACCTCCGACAACACGATTGAAGGGTACGGGTGCATCTCGTGTGGCGGATATATCAACTTTGTCAACAACTCCACCGTCAATTCCAATACGAGCGGCGAAACACTTAATCTCGCCCTAAGCTCGACCACTACTGGCACGAACACCAAAACGATGGAAGCGACCAACGGTGGAGAGTTGGAACTCCAGGCCGGGACTTGGACGAATACCGGCGGCACCATCACAGCCGCGGCCTCTTCGTCAGTAGTTCTGAATGGCACAACGGTGACCGGTGGAACCCTGACGACTTCTGGCACGGGATCTTCGGCGGGAGTTATCTACGGGGAAGCCGGGGCTACGCTTGTGGGTCTGACTAATTCTGGGAATTTCACCATTCAGAACGGACAGACGGCCAATATCTCGGGGACCATCACGAACACCGGCACGATCACGGTAGCCTCGTCGACAACCTACACCAATCTCAATCTTGCGGCGAATACCACGCTCTCGGGCAGCGGCACGATCATCCTGGGCGATGGCGCAAAGTATGCCCAGATGGACGGCACTGCCGGCCTTACCTTAACGAACTCCGGCAACACGATCGAGGGGCAAGGCAACATTGGCGAAGGCGATCTGGTTGTCACCAACACGAGCGGAAGCATGATTGCGAACGTGAGCGGAGCGACGCTCACGATCCAGCCCAACAGCACGGGCTTCACGAATAACGGAACGATCGAAGCCGAGAGCGGCGGCACGCTGATGGTGGACGGGACTCTGACCAACTACAGCAGCGGCACGAAGACGCTGAGCGGCGGAACTTACATCGCCAACGGAACGGGAAGCATTTTGTATCTGGGCACGAGCGGCGGGGTTACCACGCTCTCGGCCAGCGCGACGGAAGAGAACGGCGGCCTGATTTATACCGGAACGACTGGAACGACCAACGCGCTGAGCGGACTGACCTCGATTACTTCTACCGGCTCGCTGACGATCGGCGGCGTGGCTTTTACGGACTCGGGCAACTTCAGCAATGCCGGGTCGCTTACGATTCTTGGAGGCGAGAGTTTCAAGGTGGCTACGCTGTCGCAGATCAGCAGCGGGTCGCTGACTGCGGGGACCTTTGTGCTGGACGCGAATCTTGACCTGACCGGCGCGACCCAGACCATCACCACCAACGCGGCCACTCTCACTCTGGCTGGCGGGACCATTGAGAACGCAAACAGCACGAGCGCGCTGGCAAGCCTGGCCACCAACACCGGAAAGCTGACGATCGGTGGCACGAGCAATAACGTCTCGACTACGGCGTCCAGCTTCAGCAATACCGGCACGTTGACCATCGACAAGGGTGACAGCTTCACGGCGCCCAAGCTGACGCAGATCAGCGGAACGACGCTTTCGGGCGGCACGTTTGTGCTGCTCGGGAATCTGGACTTGACCACCAGCGGCATCAGCGTTACCACGAACTCATCCACACTGACGCTTGAAGGCGGCACCATCAATTCGAACGGGGTCAACGCGCTGAGCGCGCTGGCTTCGAACACGAAGTCGCTGACCATTGATGCTGCGGTTACGACCACGGCGAGCAGCTTCAGCAATACGGGCACGCTGACCATCGACAAGAGCGAGAGCTTCACCGCACCGGCGCTGACGCAGATCACCACGACCGGCGGAATTACCACTCTTACCGCGGGCACTTACGTTCTGGCGGGCAACCTGGTTCTGAGCGGCACGGAAAACATTACCGTAAACGCGGCCAACCTGACGCTGGAAGGCGGCGAGATCAAGACTGGCAGCACCAACGACTTGGCCAACCTGGACAGCAACACTGGCACGTTGACGCTGGCGAGCGCTGCGACGGTGACGACCTCGACCACTGCCAACTTCACCGATACAGGCACGGTTGATGTTGAAGCGGGCACGAAGTTGACGGTGGGCGGGACGAGCAAGAGCTACAACCAAACGGCGGGCAAGACTACGGTTGACGGAAGTCTTGCTGTCGGCAGCAGTGGCGGGGTCACGGTCACCGGCGGAACGATTCTGGGCGCCGGCACGATCACGGGGAACACCACGGTCGGAAACGCCAGCGGCACTTCGGCCACGATCAATGCCGGCGACACGAACAAGGCGGGCTTGCTTTCGATTACCGGCACCTACAAACAGCTTGCGACTGGCATCTTCACGGGCTACGTGAGCGGAACCACGGCGGACACGGGCTACAGCCAGCTGAAGGTGAGCGGCACGGCTTCTCTGGCCGGGACCATTACCTTCACGGTGGCCAGCAGCTTCCAATCCAGCCTGAAGGTGGGCCAGACGTTTACTGTGCTGACCGCCAGCAGCATTACGGGATCGTTCACCAACAGCACGATCGCGATCAACTCGACGTTCCAGTTTGATGTGAGCTACACCTCGACGGGAGTGATACTGACGGTGGCGGACGTGGCCGCGGACAACAAGTCTTCCCAGCCTGCGGCGGCGAAGGCCGTGGCGGTCGCGAAGAAGACTTCGTCGCCGGTTAACGACCTGCGCCGGGTCAGTTATATTAAGGGCCAGCCGGTTGCGGTGGCTTCGGCTCATAGCAACGCCATTCTGGCTCGCGGATCTGAACTGAGTAACCTGCGGGCATGGGATCACGTGCCGGTGATCGGCGAGATGCCGGTGCGCGCATTGCCGGTGGCTGCGGTGCCGAGCGTAGTAAGCGCGGTTCCGGCGCGTGCAGAGGTTCCGGCTTCGGATCTGCGGTTGGAACAAATCCACCCCATCGGCGTGCAGGCGCCGCTGGCGCGATTTGGAACCAACGTCGAGCGCCGGGAACCGGTCAAGACTATGCCGACGATGCTTCCTCACGTTACGCGGTAACGAACACCGGCGGTAGCGTCCGAGGATAACTCGGCGTGGAAAAGAGAAACCAGCAAGGGGAAGATACTTTTGAAGAAGCGGGGAGTGGGATTCGTCGCAGTATGGTTCGTTGCACTGGGATTATTGGCAGCATCAGCGGGATGTAGCCGAGGTCATCGGCGTAAGGGTCCGGAGATCACTACGCCTTACGCGGCTGTGCTGCTCGACAACAATCAGCTTTACTACGGCAAGCTGACGAATGCGGGCTCAGGTTATCCTGAACTGACGGACGTGTATTACATCCTGAGCCAGGTCAACCAGGAAACCAAGGAAGTGAAGCGAGTTTTGGTGCGGCGTGGCAACGAATTCCACGGTCCGGACCGCATGTTCCTGAACGAGCATCACATCGTGTTGATCGAGCCCGTGGGTGAGAAGTCCGACGTGGCGAAGTTGATCGAAGCCGACAAGAAGAAATAGCAGCCTGCTGAATTTTTAGTACGGTCCAAATCAGGCACCGGAATGCAGGGGCGGCGAGCCCTTGGCCGGTGCCGCTCTTGTCTGTGAGTCTGATGCTTTCAAACCCTCGGCCTAATTCTTCCTCGCTTCTGATTTAGAATGCAAGACGATGATTCCTGCCCAGTGGAGCGCGTTTTCGCAAGGCCACAAGGCCGGCCTCTTGCTTGTTCTGCTGGCCGCAACTCTCGCAGTTCTTCCCGCTTGCCACAGTTCGGCGCGGGCACGAGAGCACGTCGATAAAGGGAATCAATTCTTTGAGCAGAAACAATTCTCTTCGGCCGAGAACGAGTACCGGCAGGCGATTCAGATCAATCCGGATTTCGCCGATGCCTATTACCGGCTGGGTCTTTTGCAGATCCGGCAGGAATATCCTGCAGCCGCCGCCAAGTCTCTTGCGCATGCCATCGATCTTGACCCTAAGAATCTGGATGCGCGCCTGCACCTTGGCGACCTTCAGGTCTCTTCGACGCAGTATGCCGAGGCGAGCCAGCAGGCCGAAGCCGTGCTGCGGCAGGATGGAAAAAATGCCGGCGCTCACCGGTTGCTGGGCCAAGTGGCACTTCACCAGTTGCAATACATTCCCGCAGAAACCGAGCTGAAAGAAGCCATTGCGATCGATTCGCGTGATCCGCAGACCTACGAAGTGCTGGGCCTCACTCAGTTGCTCGATGCCGAGAATGGTGCGGCGGAAAAAAGTTTTCAGACCGCGGTCGATATCAAACCGGATGAGCCGCAGACTTACATCAACCTGGCGGATTTTTATAAAGGTCAGAACGCCGCGGACCGCGCTGAGCAGGTTCTGCGGCAGGGAATTGGAAAAAATCCAAAGGCGGCTGAATTGCCGGTTGCGTTGGCGGGTCTTTACCTCGAACGCGGCCGGTTGATCGACGCGAAACACTTGCTGGATGAACTGGAAGGGGATGAGAACAATTATGCCGAAGGGCGGCGTGCGGTTGCGGAGTTCTATTTAGATCATGGAGACGCGGCTTCAGCGCTCGACCGCTTTCGTGCTCTGGTCAGCAAGAACGATCGCGATCAGGCAGCCGCGAAAAAAGTTGCCGAATGCTACCTGAAGTTGGCCCGCTGGCAGGATGCCGAGCAGTGGATCGATCAGCGCGGCAAGGACGGCAAAGACGCCGACTTCCGCCTGCTGCGGGCGCGAAGTGACTTGGGCGAGTTTCGGCTTCGCGAAGCCACGGCTGAATTGCAGAACCTGATCAAAGATTCTCCGGATTTGCCGGCCGTGTATTTTTATTTGGCACAGGTTTATACCGCGCAGGAACAGGCTGCGCAGGCGCAGCAGTCGCTTAGGGAAGCGTTGCGCGTGCAACCGGGATATTTGCCCGCCCTGCTGGGGCTGGGCAACATTAGCCTGGAGCAAAACAATGCGAAGGCCGCTCTGGAGTATGCGGGCCGAGTGATTGCCACCAGCTTCTGGGTCGCGGATGCTCATGTTCTTGCGGGCAGTTCTTATCTACTGCTGGGAGATTTGGATCAGGCCCAGAGAGCCTTTGAACTGGCCGCTGGACTGAATCCCCGGAGCCCCGCGCCTCAAGAACGCCTGGGCCATGTGCTGGGCACGCGGGGTAAGTACGCAGACGCTGAGAAAGCGTATGAGGCCGCACTGGCGATCACTCCGGATTATGCTCCGGCGCTGAATGGGCTGGCTGAGATCCTTTCTAAAGACGGGAAGGCGAAACAGGCGAGTGCGCGCATTGATCGCCAGATCGCGGCGCAGCCCAAATCCTTTCAGCTATATGTTGCCAAGGCGGAGTTTTGCATCGCGCAGAAGGACTGGGCCTGTGCCGAGCATAGCTATCAGCAAACTCTGGCGATAAATCCCTATTATGTGAACGGATATCTTGCTCTGGCTCACGTCTATGCAGCCAGTAATCGTCCGCAGGGCATGATTCAGGCGTACGAGGCTGCGCGCAGCAAGTTTCCCGAGTATCTTCCCACCTACATTTTGCTTGGGCAGGTTTATGAATATGTCGGCAACGTGGATCAGGCGCGCCAAACCTATCAGGACGCGTTGAAGGTCGATGCTAATTCCTACCAGGCAATGAGCAATCTGGCGCGGCTGTACGGCGATCATGGGGGCTCCCTGAGCGAAGCCCTAGAACTCGCACAGAAAGCCAAGGCCGAACAACCTGACGACCCCGGCGTAAACGATACGCTAGGTTGGATTTACTATAAGCAGGGGCTATACCGCTCGGCGGTGCCGGTGCTCGAGGCGGCGGTGGCAAAGGATCCTCAGGTTGCCAAATTTCAATTTCATTTAGGGATGGCATATCTTGCGGCGGGACAGCCCGCGCAGGCTCACACGAGCTTGCAGGCCGCGCTGCAATCGGGGCTCGCCGGAGAAGACGCGCGCTCGGCGCAAGAGGCGCTGCAGAAGACCGGTTCCTAGCGTGAGCGCTACTGCCGCAGCGTAAGGCTGCTCAACACGCCTTGCTGCTTGGCAATCAGCGATTGCACGCCTTGCCGTGAAAACGCGATCATCCTGGCAAACTGCGCTTCGTCAAACGCCTGGCGCTCGGCCGTAGCTTGCACTTCCACCATCTTGTGGCCGGCGGTCATTACAAAATTCATGTCGACCTCGGCGCGCGAGTCTTCTTCATAACAAAGATCGAGCAGGACTTCTCCATCGACAATACCGACGCTCACCGCCGCGACAAAATCTCGCAAGGGAACCGAAGTCAGAGTGCCAGCCTCTACCAACTTTTCCAAGGCGAGGCCCAGTGCGACGAAAGATCCGGTAATCGACGCGGTGCGCGTGCCGCCATCGGCCTGAATTACGTCGCAATCAATCCAGATGGTGCGCTCGCCCAGGCGCGCGAGATCAGTCACGGCGCGGAGAGACCTCCCAATCAACCGCTGAATCTCATGCGTGCGCCCGCTTTGCCGTCCCTTGGATACTTCCCGGGGCGTGCGCGTCAGCGTCGCTCGCGGAAGCATTGCATACTCGCTGGAGATCCATCCTTTGCCTGAGTTCCGCAAAAAAGGCGGCACGCTTTCTTCAATCGACGCGGTACAAATCACCCGCGTGTTCCCCATTTCAACCAACACTGATCCTTCGGCCGTCGTAATGAAATCAGGAATGATCGTAACCGGACGCAACTGATCCACAGCGCGATTATCTGAGCGATAGAACATAAGCGTCGATTGTAAATGATTGCGCAGTTTTATCCGGCCTTTACAAACTCTATGCAATTCTTCACCAATCTCTATATAACCTTCATCTAACTGTGAGGTCTAAGCGCCAGAGAGCGAATTAAGACTCTCAAATCGCCACTCGCGGGGGAAGGTCACGGCCTTCCAGAAGGAGGCACAAGATGTCTGCGAACTACTGCAGGCTTCGCATCCTCACCACCACAGCATCTCTTGTTCAGGGCAAAACAACAATTCGGCAAAGCATCGCCTTAACTTCTACCTTACTCTTAGGTATCTCCAGTCTCGCGCAGCAAACTCAACCAACAACTCCTGAGTCCGGTTCTCAGAACACGTCCGAGAGCGCGGCCGCGTCCGCAAAACCCGCGCCGGTAGGGGCAGTAACTGTTCCTGCCGGAACCAGCATTGCTCTGGTGCTCACGCATCCCATCCAGAGCCGCTACATCCACCACGGAGACGACATCTACGCCCAGGTTATTTCTGCCGTCACTGCGGGCAACCAAGTCGTCATCCCGCCGGGCACGTTAGTTCAGGGAAAAGTACAAAAGCTCGGGCATAACGGTAGCCGCGGAGAGGTACGACTGCAATCCCTGTCGATCATTTATCCCGATGGCTATGTGGCTACGGTCGCCGGACCCATAACGCTCGAAAGCGATCAGGGATATGCCCTCAAAGATCCCGGCAATGGCCGCGTCGCGGGCTTAATTGCAGGGCCGCTTGTCGGGTCGGGCGTGGGAGCGCTGATTGGTCATTCCGTCGCTCCCTCGCAAGGCACTACTCTCACCAGCAGCATTCCTCCAGGTTGTACGCCGGGTTCGTTCGGGTGCCTTTCCTCGAGCGTAACGGGTCCCCCGGAAAAGGGAAAAGATACGGTGATTGGAGCCGCCGTTGGCGGAGGTATAGGGTTGGCCGTTGGTCTGGTGCTGGTCGGGACTTCTCATCACTTTTTTCTCGACGTAGGCGCGCCGGTAGAAATGGTTTTGCCGCACGCGCTGACCCTGCAAGGGGATCAGGTCGCCGATGCATTGAGCGATGCCGAACAGCATCCTGCGACGGTTCAGGCCATCGCCAAGCGCCCGCAACCTCCGCCTCCGCCGCCCGACATGAGCCCGCCACCACTGCCTGCTGTCCCTCCTAATCAGTGAGGCCAGCTTGTTGATTTGTTTCTGAGTCGGCGGAGAGTTTTCTTGGATCTCTCCGCCGAGCTACACTCGTACGAACAAAATGATTCGAAAGACGAAGCTTCGAATGCCCTCGAAGACCGGAAGTCGGAAGCCGACCCTGATCGCGCAACCCACGCGCATCCAGTCTGCAGGCAATAAGCCCAAGCTCATCGACGAGTACATCGGGCGCGTCAACTCGCAGACTTCGTCCGCAAGTGTCGCTCACATGCGAAGTCCGGCAGGATGGATCGAACCCGGCCAGACGCCTGCCTTCGATGAGTTCACCATTGTTCTGAAAGGGACCTTGCGCGTCGAACATAAGAATGGATCAATCGACGTAGCGGCCGGACAAGCTGTGATCACGCACGCCGGCGAATGGATTCGCTATTCCACTCCTCACGCGGGCGGGGCGGAATACATTGCTGTTTGTCTGCCGGCGTTTTCGATGGAAACGGTTCACCGGGATGAAGCTTAAGCCCAAAGGTGTTTGAGCTAACAGCTAAGTACTGAGAGCGGAAGCTGCGTCACTCCCACTCGATCGTTCCCGGGGGCTTGGACGTAATGTCGTAGACGACCCGGTTGACGCCCTTCACTTCATTCACAATGCGCGTGGAGATTGTTTTCAGCACTTCGTGCGGCAGTGCAACCCAGTCGGCGGTCATGCCGTCCTCTGAACTCACCGCGCGGATCGCGCAGGTATAAGCGTAGGTGCGCATGTCGCCCATCACGCCCACCGACATTACGGGAAGCAGCACGGCAAAAGACTGCCAGATTTTGTTGTAGAGGCCGGCGTTCTTTATCTCCGTGACCACGATGTCGTCGCACTCCCGCAGAAGCGCCAGGCGCTCGGGTGTAACTTCTCCAAGCACTCGCACGGCAAGGCCCGGGCCGGGGAACGGCTGCCGTTGCAAGATTTCTTCTGGCATGCCGAGGTCGCGGCCAATTTTGCGGACTTCATCTTTGAACAAATCTTTCAAGGGTTCGATCAGCTTGAGCTTCATTTTCTCGGGGAGCCCGCCCACGTTGTGATGCGACTTGATCACCTGCGACGGACCCCGCACCGAGCGCGATTCGATCACATCGGGATAGAGCGTGCCTTGCACCAGCCACTTCACGTTGCCTTCTATTTTCTCGATGCGCCGCGCTTCCCGTTCGAAGACCTTGATGAATTCGTTGCCGATGATCTTACGTTTCTTCTCAGGATCGCTGACGCCCTTCAGCTTGCCGAGAAAACGATCGGTCGCGTCGACGGCGTCGAGATTCAGTCCAAGCTTGTCGTGCAGCGTCTTCTGCACTTTTTCAAACTCATTCTTGCGCAGCACGCCGTTGTTCACAAAGATGCAGGTCAGGCGAGACCTACCTTTGGAGTCGCGGAGCGCCCGGTCGACGAGTACGGCCGCGACGGAGGAATCGACTCCTCCCGAAAGCGCGCAGATGGCGCGTCCCTTGCCGACTTGCTGCCTGACTTGTTCGACGGTTGAATCGATGAAGTGCTGCGGCGTCCAGGTTGGCTTTGCGCCGCAGATCTGGAAGATAAAGTTGCGCAGCATCTCCGTGCCGTTTCGAGTGTGGTGGACTTCGGGATGGAACTGCACCGCGAACCACTTCTTCGCGACATTCTGAATTCCGGCGACCGCATGTGCGGTCTTCGCAGTCAGCTCAAACCCAGGAGGCAATTCCAGCGCCTCATCGCCATGGGACATCCATACGGGCTGACGCTTTGCTAGTCCGCGGAAAAGAACCGACTCGGCGACGATGTCGATTTCCGCATGGCCGTACTCGCGCTTATCCGCAGGACGCACTTTGCCACCGAGCGTGTGCACCATGAATTGCAGTCCGTAGCAGATGCCGAGCACGGGCAGGCCCAGTTCGAACAGGCGTTTGTCCGCGGGCGGCGCGTCTTTGTCGTAGACCGACCACGGGGCTCCCGAGAGCACAATGCCAACCGGTGCGCAGTTCTTGATTTCATTGAGCGATGCCGTGCACGGCAGCACTACGGAAAAAACATTCTGTTCGCGAATGCGGCGCGCGATGAGCTGGGTGTACTGCGCGCCAAAGTCGAGGATGACGATGGATTGAGTGAGCGAGGACTCTTTACGTCTGGATTGGGTTTCCACTGATGAGTTTCTCAAATCAGATGGCCGGTGTAAAGGATATCTATTCCGCGGCGTTTGGAATACGCAGCAAGCTACGATTCGAGCGCTAGGTTCGGAAGGTCGCTGAGAATTGGCTCGTCGTGGTCAATCGAGGTCTGTGGCGGAGGAGCGGGCAGTGCCGAGGGTTCGGCCATAGCCTCCGGCATTTCGGCGATGCAGACGTATCCGGCGAGGCGAGCTATGTATAGCCAATCGACGATTGCGAAATACGCGAGCGTCACGAGAATGACGGCGGCGATTATGAGCCGTCCGGGCGCGACCTGGACGAAAGCGAGCGGCAGGGACGCAACCGTCGTGCCGACGCTGAAGACTGCCAGGTGCGCCAGCCCTGTCCATGTGCTCACCGCGAAGACGGGTCTAGAGTGTTCCTGGGAAAAAGTTGCGGCAGCGGAAATAGCGCCTACTGCGTCGTCATCGTCGCGGACAGCGAAGATGCATGCCAGCGACAGCAACCAGTTCAACATCGGCCATACGATGCAGATCAGTGCAGCGAGCGGCAAGAAGAGGGTGAAGACCAACGCTGGTCGCGGATGTGCGTCGGATGAGGCGAAGCTGACGAGAATAGCGGCGCCGACGAACGCAAGGAGCGCGGCTAACGTCAGCGCAACACGTAAAAAGTTCAGCCAAATGAGAGAGCGCAATGGCCGTGGCTTCGTCGCTCTGTACGCCGCGGTAGAGGCGTCAACAGTATCACGACGGAAGTAAGCGAGCAGGGCGCGGACTGTTGTGGCACGGCCGAGGGAAGCGGCAAAAATCCAGAGGAACGAGAGTGCTAGTGTCGCGAGCAAGCCGGCCAGCGCGGCGCGATTCAGGCTACCGCGAAAAATGTGTCCGATCGCTCGTCCAACGAGCAGTGGTTGTCTTGTGCGTAGCAGAGCCGCGTCGCTATTTGTGACTGGCAGCGTGTCGAGATATTCGATAAGCGAAAATAAGAACAGCGCGCATGCGATCGCACCGGCCGTCCAGCGCCAGGCGATTTCGGCAAAGGTCAGCGAGGGCCGGCGAAACGCGGCGCGGAAGCCTTCGAGTGTGGGCGAAACGCTCGACATACGCTACTTGACGACTAGGTTGAGCAGTTTGCCCGGGACAAAGATCTTTTTCAGGATCTGTTTACCGGCGATGGCAGATTGGATTTTCTCGTCGGCGAGCGCACGCTCGACGACGAACTGCTCGGTGGCGTCGGCGGGCACGACGATTCGGCTGCGCAGCTTGCCGTTGATCTGCACAGGAATTTCAAGCTCTTCTTCTTTGGCGAGCGCCGCGTCGTACTTGGGCCAGGGAGCCTTGAGCAGGGTTCCCTTCTCGCCGAGCATCTCCCAGAGTTCGTGGGCTAGATATGGCGCGAAAGGTGCAAGAAGAAGAGCAAGACTACGCTGGACTTCGGCCAAAAGCGCCGCCGGAACGGCGTTCTGGGCAATCGCTTCTTCCGCACCGTAGAGCTGGTTCACCAATTCCATGATGGCGGAGATGCACGTGTTGAAATGCCAGCGTCCCTGAAAGTCGTCGCTTACACGCTTAATGGTTTGGTGAAGCTTGCGCTGTATCTGGCGCGCTGCTGGTGAGAGTTCGGAGGTCGTCGGCAAAGACGCCGCACCAGAAGTACCGGATGCGCTGGCGGCATTTCTTACCACGAAGCGGTAGACGCGCCCCAAGAATCTTTGAATGCCCTCGATGCCGGAAGCTTGCCAGTCCAAGTCGCGGTCGGGCGGGGCGGCGAATAGGGTATAGAGGCGCGCGGCATCCGCTCCGTAGTGCGCGATCATTTCGTCCGGGCTGACGACGTTGCCGAGACTCTTCGACATTTTCGCGCCGTCTTTGATCACCATGCCTTGCGTAAACAAGCGCGCGATAGGCTCGTCGTTGGTGATGAGGCCGAGGTCGCGCATGAACTTGGTCCAGAAGCGCGAGTAAATAAGGTGCAAGATGGCGTGCTCGACTCCGCCGATGTATTGGTCGATGGGGAACCAATATTGCGCGGTCTTGCTATCGAATGGAGCGCGATCGTTGTGCGCGTCCGTGTAGCGATAAAAATACCACGACGAGTCGACGAATGTGTCCATGGTGTCGGTTTCGCGGCGCGCCGGGCCGCCGCACTTGGGGCAGGTCGCGTTGACGAAATCCGGCAAACTGCCGAGAGGCGAGCCAAGTGCGTGTGCGATATCGACGGCCTCGGGCAAAATCACGGGCAAATCTTCTTCCGGCACCGGGACGATTCCATCTTTATCGCAATAGAGCATGGGAATGGGCGTGCCCCAGTAGCGCTGGCGTGAAATTCCCCAATCTTTCAGGCGATAGGTGACGGTGGCTTTGCCGAAGCCGTTCTGCTCGGCGAATGCGGACATGGTCTTGATCGCGTCGGCGCACTCCATGCCGCTGTAGGGGCCGGAATTGATCAACATGCCGTCATGCGCCACAAACGGAAGCGGCGGTTCGGTCATCGTTTCTTCCTGATCGGTGGAGACAGGAAGAACGACCAGGCGAATCTCGAGTTTGTATTTCTTTGCAAACTCGTAATCGCGTTCGTCGTGCGCGGGGACGCTCATGATCGCGCCGGTGCCGTAATCCATGAGAATGTAGTTCGCCACCCAGACGGGAATCTTCTCGCCGTTGAAGGGATTGATGGCATAGCGGCCGGTTGGAACTCCGTGCTTCTCGATTTCTCCGATGTCGCCTACTTCTTTGGCTTTGCGCTGCTCGGCGATAAGTTGATCGACCTTGGCGCGCAATTCAGGATTGTTGGCCGCGAGATCGGCGACGATAGGATGCTCGGGCGCGAGTTGCACCGAAGTTGCACCGTAGATGGTATCGACGCGCGTAGTGAAGACGCCGATGGTCGCGCCCGCGGGCCCAAAGCCGTGGTGTTGAGGTTGCGAATAGTCGAGCTTGAAATCGATTAGTGTGCCTTCGCTGCGGCCGATCCAGTTGCGCTGCATGGTTGGAACTTTCTCGGGCCAGCCGTCGAGCTTGTCGAGATCGCGCAATAATTCATCCGCGTATTTGGTAATGCGCAAAAACCATTGCTCAAGTTCGCGCTGTTCTACGCGAGTATCTTCGTGACGCCAGCAGCAACCGTCGACAACCTGCTCATTGGCAAGCACCGTTGCGCACTTGGGGCACCAGTTGACTTTGCTTTTCTTGCGATACGCTAAGCCTTTCTCGTAGAACTTAAGAAAGAACCACTGATTCCAGCGGTAATAATCGGGAAGGCAGGTTGTGACCTCGCGGGACCAGTCGTAGGCGAAGCCGAGGCGATTCATCTGCGCCTTCATCTTCGCGATATTGCCGAGAGTCCACTGGCGCGGCGGAGTGTTGTTCTGAATGGCAGCATTTTCCGCGGGCAAGCCGAACGAATCCCATCCCATGGGATGAAGCACGTTATAGCCATTCATCCACATATAGCGCGCGAGGGCATCGCCGAGGGAATAGTTCCGCACGTGTCCCATGTGAAGCGCGCCGGAAGGGTAGGGCAGCATCTCGAGAACGTAGTATTTCTTTTTCGCCGAATCGGTCTCGGCGGCGTAGAGGTCAAGATCGTTTTGCCAGCGCGCGAACCACTTGGTCTCTACACGCTGGGGATCGTAGCGCTCGTCGTTGCGGTCCGCGCGGGTGCTGGTCGCGGTTGCGATTTCCGAATTATCTTGCGAAGGCATAAGAAGCAGCGAAAGCCGAGTAAGCCTTTGATTTTACAATGCGGCGAGACAACTGTCTTTAGGGATAAGCGAAAGGATCAGCGATACACGTCTTTGCGGTGTCCCAACTGCAGCACCAGGATCGTGATCTTTTCATCCTGGATGTCGCAGATCAGGCGGTAGTCACCGACTCTATAACGCCACAGGCCACGCTTCTCGCCTTGCAAAGCCCGTCCCCATTGCCGCGGATTGTCAGCCAGGGCCAAGCGCTCGCGGAGGAAATCTAATATGGATTTCTGCGCCTTGTGGTCGAGCTTCGTAATCTGCTTCGTCGCGGTGCGGGTGATCTCAATCCGCCACGTCTTCACTGATTGAGCCCAAGGCGCCGCTCCAATTCTTCGAGCGTGATGGTGGGCTCGCGACGCTCTAAAGCTGCAATGCCCTTCAGATAATCTTCGCGGTCTTCAAGAAATTGCCGAATGGCTTCGCGGGCGTAGTAACTCTTACTGCGGCCCGTCTCTTTGGCGAGAGACTCCAGCTTTTCTTCGAGTTCGGGTCCGAGGCGGATTCCCAGCATGATGTTTAACATGTTTAACATAACAAATTGGTGGGCGGAAATCAAGGACTGGCGGCCTATGCCACAAGCTTCTTCAAGGCCTCAATGTTTCTGCGGTCATCGCCCGGTTTGTCGATGGGAGTTTCGGCGATAAAGGCGGCATGGGCGAGGCGGAGATCATTAAGCAAAATGCGAAATGGCTCGATGCCGATGGTTCCTTTACCGATGTGCTGATGGCGATCGAGCTTCGATCCGCGGGCGGCTTTGGCATCGTTACAGTGAATCACCTTCACGTTGTTCAGGCCAATGATTGCGTCTAGATGGAGTAACGTCTGATAGATGCCATCCGGGGTGACGATGTCGTAGCCGGCTACGTGAGTGTGGCACGTGTCGATACAGGCCGCGATGGGAACGACGCCGCTCAGACGGTCTATGACTTCGGCAACTTGCTCGAAGCTGCCACCCAGGGAGAATTCGGATCCGGCGGTATTTTCGATCAGGATGGTGAGGCCGGCATTCGCGAGGTCGAGGTCTTGAGTGGCGGCGGCGATGGCTGCGGCAGTTTGCAGTAGCCCGGCTTCGCGATCGGTGCCTCGAAATGAGCCGGGGTGCAACACGAGGTATTCGGCGCAGAGCGCGAGTGCGCGCTCCACTTCGCCGCGAAATGCTTCGATGGATTTCTTGAGGAACAATTGGTTTGTGCTGGCGAGATTCACCAGATAGTTGGTATGAACCACCAGCGGCTTAAGATTGTATTGGTTGCGTAGGCTGAGCATTTGTTCACACAGCGGATGACTGAGTTCATACGGAGCCCATTGGCGCGGGCTGGAGGAAAAAATCTGCAGCGTGTTGCAGCCTAGGCGATAAGCGCGTTCGGCAGCGTTGTGAATGCCTCCAGCGGTGGAGGTGTGAATGCCGATGCGGCGGGAAGTCAGGCGGGGCGAGCGTTTGGGTGCGGGCCGGGCAAGGACATCCTGTTCGCGAGCGACGGAGCGGGGCATGAGAAAAGTATAGCGGCAGGCCTGGCCGCGGCGTAGAGAGGTGATGACCTGATCAGGACATCCCGATACAATTAAGTGTTTCGGGCTTCCGGCTTCATGTGATGCACAAACCATGAAGTGCGCTGCCCAAATTACAAACCCTTGCGCGCGGCCGAAGCCCGACAGCCGTGCCCTAAGCCCTGAAAGACTATGAAGATTGAAGCCATCACGGTCCGCGAGATTCATATGCCGCTCGTCCATTTTTTCGAGACGAGTTTCGGGCGCACATCGAGTCGCCGCATCCTGCTGCTTACCGCTGATTGCGACGGAGTCAACGGCTGGGCAGAGTGCGTGGCCGGCGAAGATCCCTTCTACTGCAGCGAGTGGACGGAGAGCGCGTGGCTCACCATCACTCGTTATCTTGCTCCTGCTGTACTCGGGCGCAGCCTCGATTCGGCACGCGACTGCGGGGCTCTTTTCTCGCGGGTGCGCGGTCATCGCATGGCAAAGGCCGCGCTGGAAAATGCTCTATGGGATGCCGAGGCTAAACAGAGAAACGTTCCTCTCTGGAAATTACTGGGTGGCTCGCGCACTAAGATCGCTTGCGGGGTTTCTATCGGCATTCAGGATTCGGTCGAACAGTTACTTAACAAAATCGAGATCGAACTTGCTGCCGGCTACCGTCGCATCAAAGTAAAAGTCAAACCGGGCTGGGATGTGAACGTGCTCGAGAAGATCCGCGCCCGCTGGGCAGACATTACACTGAGCTGCGATGCCAACTCGGCCTATACTCTCGATCAAGTCGAACACTTGCGAAGCTTCGATCAGTTCAATTTGCTGATGATCGAGCAGCCGCTCTGGGATGACGACATTTTCTATCACGCTCGCCTGCAGAAAGAACTGCGCACGGCGATTTGCCTCGACGAGTCTATTGTCAGCGCGCGTACCGCTGCCATAGCGGTCGAGACTGGTGCGTGCCGCATCATCAACATCAAAGTCGGCCGCGTGGGCGGGTTCACCGAAGCGAAGAAAATCCACGACATTTGCCATGCGCAGAAGATTCCGGTGTGGTGCGGCGGCATGCTTGAATCGGGCATCGGACGCGCTCACAACATCGCGCTCTCCACGCTGGAGAATTTCAGCTTGCCCGGCGATGTTTCTGCTTCCAAGAGATATTGGAAGGAAGACATCATAGATCCCGAGGTGCAGGTTTCGCCGCAAGGGATGATTGCGATTAGCGAGCAGCCGGGAACGGGTTACCGTGTCAAAGAGGAGCTTATCGAGAAGTTGACAGTAAGGAAGGAAATGCTTCGCGTATGAGAGCGCCCTTCGTCGTTCCAAAGCCGGGCGAAAGACCTCCTGGCATCGCTTATTCGACTCCTGGCAATTCGTAAACGACCCCGCAAAGTTCTGGGCACGTGGTCGTGTTGATGCCTCCGAACACAGTCGTGCCGTAGAGGTTACCGAGCGAGTCAAGCAGCAAGCCGCTTGCCGTTGAAGGATTTGCGCCGTCGGTGGCTCCGCTGAAGCTGTGCAGAACACTGAGACTCCAGCCGCTCGAACCGGGGGTAAGCTCAAAGACCACTCCGCAGGAGCAGTTTTGGTCTCCACCGATCGCAGTTGTGCCGAAAAGATTGCCGTTGCTGTCAAAGATTAGCGGTGAGGCCGGAATGCCTCCGGTGCTGCCGCCGCTGAACGTGTAGATGACGTTCTCGGTCCAACTGGAATCGGAAGCGGGCGTTAGTTCGAAAACGGTGCCGCTGCTGAGGAAGCCCCCTGCCGCCGTGGTTCCGAAGAGATTGCCGTTCGAGTCAAAGGTCAGCCCAGCTTCCGGGACGGCGCCGTCGGTACAGACAACAGATTGCGGGCAGAAGTCGTGCACAATAATTTCATCCCATTGGCCGCTGGCCGTCGGAGTGAGTTCATAGATCACGCCGAACGTGGTGCTCCAAACATCGTTGTAAACGCCACCGCCCGCTGCCCCGTAGAGATTTCCGGCGGAGTCCAGCGCTACGCGTCCGAGGGGATTTTCCGCGCCGTAATAGGTGAAGGACCAATCGAAAATACGCAGAGTGCGGCCGCTCCAGCCAGTTCCAGAGGGACTCAGTTCGAAGATTGTGCCGCATCCGATACCGCAGAAAGTTGTGGTCTTTCCTCCGGACTGAGCCGTGATGTAGAGGTTTCCAGCGGAGTCTAGCTTTAGGGCGCCGGGCGCGCTGCCATCGCTGCCGCCCGTGAAGGTATGCAATACCTCAAACTGCCAGCCCGTCGAGCCGTGACTGAGTTTGAAAATGGTTCCACAGCCGTGAGGAAGTACGCATCCCCCGGCCTCGCCGCCTTGTTGCGCGACGCCGTACAGGTTGCCAGCGGCGTCGATGGCTAGGTCCGTGGGCGCGGATCCATCGCTGCCTCCGGTGAACCGGTAGAGCACGGTTGTCTGCCAGGTGCCACTCGATGTCGGCGACACTTCAAATACAGTACCGCAGCCTGGGCCCACGGAGTAAGTGCAGGTGGAAGTGGAGGCGTTGCCCGCAATGTTGGCGATGCCATAGAAATTCCCTTCGGAATCGGAAACGAGTGCCTGGGGAAGTGCGCCGTCGGTAGCATGAAAAGCATGAAGCAGCTTTTCCCTCGGGGCGGCCGA
>JBEKJF010000015.1:0-27213 GCA_050011375.1 Candidatus Sulfotelmatobacter sp. | reverse complement strand
GACCTAACCGCCGAGCGCTTCATACAGAACCCGTTCAGCGCGGAACCGAATGCACGCCTCTATCGCACAGGAGACTTGGCGCGCAGCTTGCCCGACGGACAGATCGCATTCCTCGGCCGTGTCGATGAGCAAGTGAAGATTCGCGGCTATCGGGTCGAGCCCAGTGAGATTGCGACCGTCCTCGGCCAGCACTCCGCAGTTCGAACCGCTGTGGTGATTGCCAGAGAAGATGCACGGGCCGAGAAGGAGTTGGTGGCCTATCTGGTTTTAGCTCCGGGCGCGACACTGAATGCCGGAGAACTTCGCAACCACCTCAGAATGCGGTTGCCCGATTACATGATGCCGGCCGAGTTCGTCTCCATCGAGAGCGTACCCGTAACCGCGAATGGCAAGCTGGATCGCGCAGCACTGCCGAGTTCCAGCGGAAATCGGCACAGCGAGGCCTACGTTGGGCCGCGAACCGCAGTGGAAGAAGAACTCGTAAAGATCCTCGCTCCGTTGCTGAAGCTGGAACGAGTGGGAGTCAACGACAACTTTTTCTTGTTGGGCGGCCACTCTCTGCTCGGAACTCAGTTGATTGCCAGAATCAGCGAAACCTTTGGAGTCGATCTGACTCTTCTCAAATTATTCGATCATCCCACCGTCGCCGAGATGTCAGTCGAAATCGAAGATCTCATTCTGGCGCAGGTCGAAGGCAGCGAGTCGAAACTCGCAGGAGAACAACACCGCAGTGTCGTCTAGCATAAAAACTTCGCCAAAGCCAGAAAGCCGGGACGCGGCATTGAGCCTTTATCACCTGCTTGAACCGGAGGTGTTGGCCAATCCTTATCCGCTTTTCCGCCGCCTGCGCTCGGAGGATCCCGTGCATTGGGATCCGTTTCTTCACGCCTGGGTGGTCACGCGCTATCCCGACGTGCTCGAAGTGCTGCTGAACTTTTCCGCCGATCGCACGCCCACTCCCGCGCAGCTTGACGAGATGGGGCTCTCGTCGTTGAGCCCGATCGCGCGAGTGATGGTAAAGCAAATGCTGTTTCTGGACGCTCCTGCGCACACGCGGTTGCGGAGCCTGTCGGCCAAGGCGTTCACTCCAGCGCGCGTAGAAGAACTGCGCGGGCACATCAAAGATATCGTCAACAATCTTCTCGATGGAATTCAGCCCAAGGGCGAAATGGATGTGATCGCGGACCTTGCCGAGCCGCTGCCTGCAATCGTCACCGCTGAAATGCTCGGCGTTCCAACCAGCGATCATGGGAAGTTAAAGGTCTGGTCCGCGGATTTCGCCGAGATGCTCGGCAATTTCCAGCACAATCCCGAGCGCTACCCAACCGTACTCAAAGCAGTCGCGAATTTGACTGAGTACTTCCAGAATGCCATTCACGAGCAGCGTGAGCATCCGCGCGAAGGTTTGATTCACTCGTTGATGACCGCGGAGATTGACGGCGACCGCCTATCCGATGAAGAAGTGATCGCAAACTGCATCGTCACCATGGTCGGCGGTCAGGAAACAACAACCAACTTAATCGGAAACGGCTTGCTCACTTTGCTTCGCAATCCTGCTGAGTTGGAAAAACTGCGCAACGATCCTTCGTTGATTCCATCTGCCGTCGAAGAAATGCTGCGCTACGAAAGCCCCAGCCAGCACACGGCTCGCATGTGCCCATCAGACCGCGAAATGGGTGGCAAGCTCATACGCAAGCGCCAGGCAGTGATCGCAGTGATGGCCGCCGCGAACCGCGATCCTGAGCGCTTTCCCGATCCCGACCGCTTCGACATTACTCGCAAAGACAATCGTCATTTGGCATTCGGTTATGCCGCTCACTACTGCTTCGGAGCGCCGCTGGCGCGCGTCGAAGGGCAAGTGGTATTCGAAGCGCTCTTGCGCCGGCTCACTGATCTGACCCTCGTGCCAGAACCAATCGAGTGGCGCTCGAATCTGGGACTACGAGGATTGAAAGCGCTGAAGGTTAAATTCGGCGAAGCGTCCACACCCAAATCGTCAGAGCGACCATTGCAAGTGAATTCATTTGCTGCGCTGTCGGCGGCGCAAGGCCGCTGCCCCTTCGAGGCGCAGGAATCTGTGCAGAAGAAAACCACTCAAGATAGCAGTCAGGAAAACAAACAGGAGGTAATCCGAAAATATTTGCAGTCGCGAATGTCCCACAAAGTTGAAGATGCACCCACGATTCCGCGAAGCAGTCCAGGACCAGCGCCGCTTTCCTTTGCCCAGGAGCAGATTTGGCTGCACGGCCAGTTTGCAAAGGGACTCTACAACGAATCGGTGACGGTGTATCGTCGCGGTCCACTGGACCTGCCCACGCTGCAGCGTAGTTTGGCTGAGATCATCCGGCGCCACGAAGCCTGGCGCACGACCTTCAAAGAGCTCGACGGACGCCCGGTGCAGATCGTGCAACCGCCCTTCGAACTCGACATCGAAGCCGTGGATTTGCGCGATCTTGCATCAGATAAAAGAGAAGCCGAGGCCTTACGGCAGGCGCGTGAGCAATCCAGACTGCCGTTTGATATGGAACGCGGTCCGCTCCTTCGGGCCATGCTCGTACGCTTAGGCGACGAAGAGTATCGTCTTTATTTTTTCCTGCACCACATTATTTTTGACGGCTTCTCGATCTACCGCGTCTTCTTGCCGGAGCTAGTCACGGTCTACAACGCGTTCCTTGCGGGAAAACCTTCTCCGCTTCCGGAACTGCGCATGCAGTATTCCGATTTCGCCCACTGGCAGCGCGGATCGTTGGGTAGCGATCAATTAAACGCATCCCGCGCCTACTGGTCGGCTCAGTTGGATGGCGATCTTCCAATTCTGGAGTTGCCCACAGATCATCCCCGGCCGGCGACACAAAGCTTCCGCGGAGCCATGCAGCGCTTCGGGTTTTCCAGAAATCTTTCCGACCGTCTGCACGAACTCGCGCAGCGCGAGAACACGAGTTTCTTCACCACGATTCTTGCAGGCTTCGCCGCTTTGCTGCGGCGCTATAGCGCGCAGCGAGATTTCGTGATCGGCACCGTCACCTCCGGCCGCAAGCGCTCAGAATTGGAAAAACTGCTCGGCTGCTTCCAGAATCCTCTGGCGCTGCGCTTAAAATTAGATGGAGACCCCAGCTTCCGCGAGTTGCTGGCGCATGCGCGAGAAGTCACGCTGGGAGCGCTTTCTCACGACGATGCTCCCTTTGAGCGGCTGGTCGAAGAACTCTCAGTGCGCCGCGATACCAGCCGGAACCCGTTGTTTGCGGTGATGTTCTCACTGGTCCCGCCGACGGCAGCTTTCGAAACTGGATGGGATCTGAATCAGCTTGATCTCGAAATCGGCACCGCGAAATTCGATCTCGATCTCGAACTCGACGACCGCCCGGATGGCCTCTTCGGACGTTTCGTCTACAGCACCGATCTGTTTGACGCGATCACCATGGAACGCATGGCGGGACATTTCCAGACCATGCTCGAAGCGATCGTTGCCGATCCGGAGCAGAAACTTTCTCGTCTGCCCATGCTGACAGCGGCGGAGAAACAGCAGCTTGCGCATTGGAACCAAACTGACGCCGAGTACCCGAGTGCACTGTGCATGCACGAGTTGGTCGAAGCGCAAGCCGCGCGAACGCCCAATGCCATCGCTGTTGAACATGCCGAGCAGCGCCTGACCTATCGCGAACTCGAACAGCGCTCCAACCAGTTGGCGCATTTCTTGACGAAGCGCGGTGTTGGACCTGAATCGAGAGTCGGCATCTGTTTACGGCGCTCTCTCGAATTGCCCGTCGCTTTGCTCGCGGTGCTGAAAGCCGGCGGAGCCTGCGTACCGCTCGATCCCGCTTATCCCAAAGAACGCCTAACCTACATGCTGGAGGATTCCCAGACTTCTCTGGTCCTCACGCAGCCCGGCCTGCTGGCGGAAGTGACCGACTTCGACGCCGAAATCATCGCGCTGGATCCTGGCTGGGATTCGTTTCTTGCGGAAAGCAGCGAAAACGTCCGCAGCGCAGTCAAGCCGGAGAATCTGGCCTACGTCATCTACACATCGGGTTCAACCGGCAAACCGCGCGGAGTCCTGCTCAGCCATCGCGGTCTGGTGAATCACAACACTGCGGCGGTCAGACTTTTTGGCATCACACCGGCCGACCGGATGGCGCAGTTCGCATCCATCTCCTTCGACATCGCGATCGAGGAAATCTTTCCGACATGGATCGCTGGAGCCGCGCTCGTGATTCGCGAAGAAGACGCGTCGCTTGCCGTTGGCGATTTCTTGCGCTGGGTAAGCGAGCGAAACGTTACCGCGCTCGATCTGCCCACAGCCTACTGGCATGAACTCGTCGGAGAGCTTTCGGAATCGACCCTGCAATTACCCGAGAGCCTGCGGATTGTAATTGTAGGCGGCGAGAAGGCGTCATCCGCGGCTCTGGCGACCTGGCACAAGCTCGCGGGTTCGCGCGTGCGCTGGGTTAATACTTACGGCCCAACCGAAACCAGCGTGATCGTAACCAGCTTCGAGCCGCACAACTGGGAAACGATTCCACCCATCCTTCCTATCGGCCGACCTATCGCCAATACGAAGATTCACATTCTCGATGAGCATCTTCAACCGTTGCCCGTAGGAATTCCAGGAGATCTTTTCGTATCCGGACCAGGATTGGCGCGGGGATATTTGAATCGCCCGGAAATCACCGCCGAGAAATTCATTCGTGATCCCTTCACCACCCAACCCGAAGCGCGCATGTACAAGACCGGCGACCGCGCCCGTTATCTGGCCAATGGCGAGATTGAATTTGCAGGACGCACCGATGACCAGGTAAAGATCCGCGGCTATCGCGTGGAATTAAAAGAGATCGAATCAGTATTGGGATCGTACCCGGGAGTTCGCGAAGTGGTGGTTATCGCGCGGGAGAACACGCGCGAGAACGGACCCGGCGACAAGCATCTCGCCGCTTACGTTGTGCCCTCGCGCGAACAAGCGCCCACCGGCAGCGAACTGCGATCACACCTGAAGCATAAGCTCCCGCACTACATGGTGCCTTCCGCCTTCGTTCTGCTGGAAGCGATGCCGAAAACTCCAAATGGCAAAGTGGACAGGCGCGCCATGCCGGCTCCGCAGCCCGCCGATTTCACTGAGCCTAACGAATACGTCGCGCCGGCAGACGATCTCGAAAACAATCTCGTCAGGATCTGGTGCGCGGTGCTAGGCAAAGAAAAGATCGGCACTCGCGACAATTTTTTCGATCTCGGCGGACACTCTTTGCTGGCAGCCCGCCTCATGCATCGTATCGAGCAAACGCTCGGTCAGCGGCTTCCTCTAGCTGCGTTGTTGCAAGCGCCTACGGTCGAACAGTTCGCGGCACTCCTCCGGCAGGAAGGCTGGTCGGCCTCATGGTCTTCGCTGGTCGCGATTCAGCCTGAAGGTTCGCGCGTGCCGTTCTTCTGCGTGCATGGAGTCGGAGGCAACGTCGTCGGCTTCCGCGACCTGGCCCGCCATATGGGAGCGGACCAGCCGTTCTACGCTCTTCAACCACAAGGCCTGGATGGCAAGCGTCCGTGCATTAGCAGCGTCACAGAAATGGCCGAAAACTACATTAAGGAAATCCGCCGCGTGCAACCGGAAGGACCGTATCGCATCGGCGGCTACTCCTTCGGCGGACTGGTAGCTTACGAGATGGCACAACAACTTCGCGCTCAAGACCAGGAAGTCAGCCTGCTCGCGCTGTTTGACACCTATCCCGGCAAAATGGAATCGCGTGGTTCGCAGTTGCGCAACCTCCGCAAGCTTCCGCTGAAAGCGGCGCTGACCTTCCTCGTGAAAAAAGGCAGTTTCGTCATGATGACTCTGCGCAAGCGCCTCGAACTCCAGATGCTGCCCAAGCCCCTGCGAAATGTGCGGCAAGCCTGTGCCAAAGCCGCCGGGGACTATTCCGTTCAGCCTTACGCCGGCCAGGTCACTCTATTTCGCGTTAAGGAAAAATCTGTCGGCAGCCTCAACGACCCTTACGCGATCTGGTGGCGGGTTGCCGCCGGTGGAGTCGATCTCCGCGAGATCAGCGGCGACCACCTCAGCCTGCTCAAAGAGCCGCAAGTCAGGCTGCTGGCCGAAGAACTCAGCGATGCGCTCGGCCATTCCGCCTTTGCAGGCGAAAGTTCTCTCGTAGCTGCCGTGAGCTATTGAGCCAATCGCGTTCCAAACATCAAGAATTCATAAATCCATAAATCAGAAATCAATAAGGCCTTTCGATAAATAATGACTTCGCCCAATACAGAAGAATTGCTCGACCCGGAATTGTGCAGCGACGCGATTGCCGGCCTTGACGTCGAGCCCGCAGAACCTGTAACTAGCCGTTTTTCCGGCAAATTCGCGCGCTGGGTAACAAAGGGCGGACTGGCCATCGTCGATCAGGGATTGATTTCCGGCTCGAATTTCCTGATCGGAATTCTGCTGGCACGCTGGCTCATGCCGGAACAATACGGAGCCTTCGCGTTAGCGTTCTCCGTTTTCTTGCTGCTCTCATACGTCTATCAATCATTTTTAGCGGAGCCGCAGGCGGTCTTCAGCGGATCGGCCTATCGCGGCTCTCTGCGCGGATATTTGAAGACGCTTCTCGGGATTCACTTGATTCTGACCTGCTTCGGCGTGGTTCTGCTGGGAGGTGCGGCCGCAATCGCTGCGGTCCTGGGGAAGGGAAATGGGCTGCCCGGCGCGCTGGCAGGCGTCGCGATCGCATCGCCCTGCATTCTCTTTTTCTGGCTGATGCGCCGCTCCTTCTACATGAACATGGCGCCAGGCCGCGCCGCAGTGGGAGCGTTTCTTTACTTCGTAGTCGTCACCGGGGGATTATTTGTCGCCTACAAGAAGGCGTTGATCTCCCCATTCTCCGCGTATCTGTTGATGGCGATCGGCGCGTTGGGCACCGGTTTTTACCTGCTCTCGCAAATCAACAAGGTCCTGCCGCCCGATACGGCCACTCCGCCGACGCGTCGCGAGGCATGGCGCAAGCACTGGGAGTACGGCAGGTGGGCGCTGGCAGTTTCGGTCGTGACCTGGATTCCTTATTACATGTATTACCCGCTGGTGAGCGCTTTTTCCGGCATGGCGCAGGCCGGGCAGTTGCGGGCGCTGATGAATCTTTCGCTGCCGATGGAACAGAGCTACACCGCGCTCTCCATTCTGTTCTTGCCTTACGCGGCGCGAGTCTGCCGCGAACGAGGAATCTCCAGCGCCGGTCCGCTGGTGCTGAAGATTACGACGCTCTTCGTGGCTGGTGCAGTAGCTTACTGGGCCATTCTCATCCCGCTCAAAGTCCCGGTATTTCATCTGCTCTACGGCGGAAAATATATGGAAGTCGCGCACTTCATTCCCTACGTTGCGCTCGGAACCACCATGTGGGCCGCTGCTTTTGGTCCTGCGATTTTATTGCGCGCCGTCGAGTCGCCCGATTCAATCTTTTACGCTCGCTGCGTCGCCAGCGCGCTCTCGCTGCTGGTTGGAGTTCCCGCCACTCGCGCGTTCGGCTTGTGGGGCGTGGTTTGCAGCATCATCATCGCAAATCTTTCCGCTTTCCTGATCTCGCTGTACATCTTGAATCGCAAGTCCAAGTCAGTTCCTGTACTGAATCCCGTTCTGCAAGGTGAGGGCTAGATTATTTATGACGACTTTAAAAGAACTCCGCTACAAAGCTTCACGAACCGCGCTCCGCGCGCCCAAGGCGTGGTGGGAGCACCGTGGTCTGAACGACACGGATGTATTGTTTGCGTCCTTCGAGCGCTCCGGCAACACCTGGCTGCGCTTCGTGCTCATGGAAATTCTTACCACCGGCGATGCTGGATTCCTGAACGTGAATCAGGTCCTCCCGGAAATGGGCACGCATCGCGAGATGAAGCCCGTGCTGCCGAACGGCGGACGTCTGATCAAGACTCACGAGCAGTATCGCTCCGAGTACAAGCGCGCGATTTACCTCATGCGCGACCTGCGCGACGTCATGCTCTCGAACTGGGCCCGCGACAAGGAGATGGGCTTCTCCGCCTACTTCGATCACGGCAAGGGCATGGACGGCTACGTCGAATCCTTCCTGCGGGGAAAAGTCACGCGCTTCGGATCGTGGCAGTCGCACGTGGATTCCTGGCTGAACTGTCCTCTCGCGAAAAATGGCAATCTGCTGGTCGTACGTTACGAAGACCTGCGCCGCGACACCGAAACTGGTCTTCTTGAGATGCTCGAGTTCCTCGGCATCAACGGCGATCGCGACCGCATTCGCCGCGCCATCGAAAACAACTCGCTGCGTAACATGCGCGAGAAAGAAGAGAAGGCCAAGAACTCCGGGGCGACTCTGGGCAAGGGAACTCTTCTGCGCAAGCATAACGTCAATCGCGAAGATGCCCGCTTTGTTCGCACGGGTTCGGTAGGCGGCTGGCGCGAGAAATTATCCGATTCGCAAATCGACATGGTCACACGCTACGCCGGAGAAGCCTTGCTGCGCGCCGGTTATCCCGCCGGGCTCGCCATGCCGGTGCAGGGCGAAGAAGTCGCCGCCGAGGTCCGGGCGTAACCAAAAGCCTATGACTTTGGTACTCAAGCAAATTCTTCCGCTTCTGGCGATGATGCTGTTGCTGGTTCCTCTGGCTGCTCCGCAGGCCAGGGACGCCGGCGACAACGAGACTTTGCGCCAGGCCGCCGAGAAGACCGGCTTTTGGGTGGGCACGACCATTCAGGGAAGAATGTGGAATCGCGATCCAGAATATAAGCCCGTGCTGGGCCGCGATTTCAATGCTGCCGTCTCCATCGTTTTTCCGAACCTTACGCAGCCCGAGCGCGGACGGTTTGATTTCAATGCCATGGATGAGGCCATGCGCTTCGCCCGGCAATATAACGTGAAACTCATGGGGCACAGCCTGGTTTACAAAAATCCCAACGCGCAGCCCTGGTTGCACTTCAATGGCATAACCTGCGGTGGATGGTCGGCGAAGGATCTGGACGAAATTTTGAAAGATCACATTCAGAAAGTTGTCCGTCACGGCGGCGATACCTATTACGCCTGGGAAGTTGTGAATGAGCCAACCCAGCAGATGCACGACAGTTGCTGGGCGCGCATCATGGGCCCCGAACAATACATAATGAAATCTTTCCAATATGCCCGCGAAGCAAATCCCAACGCCTTACTTATCCTGAACGACACGTTCGGCCAGGCAGGGATCGAAAAAGACCGCGCCGATCACTTCTTTGCCGTCGTGAAGAAACTTAAAGACGCAGGCGCTCCAATCGATGCGGTGGGAACCGAGATGCACTGGGAAATGCCGCAGTTACGCTCTTCCTACCTCGACGAATTCAAAGACTTCCTCGAAAGCGCGCGCAAAGTCGGCGTAAAAGTTCACATCACCGAGATGGACGTCTACCAGGGCTCGACCAATTCTGCCGAGGCCTTCGCCAAGCAGAAAGAGATTTTCTACAATGTGGTTCACACCTGCTTGCTCGATTCGAATTGCATTGGCTTTATGACCTGGGGCATCGCCGACCGTTACACCTGGCTGCGCACCGCGGATTGGAAGAATTTTCCTGACGCCAAACCCGTTTTATTCGACGACGATTTCAAGAAGAAGCCTGCCTACTTCGGTGTGTTGCAGGCATTAAAAGAGGGGCGATGAACAGCAGTGTCATAGCTCGGACGCACGAAGATCAGACACCCGACCATTTCCTGGATTTGCGGCGGCGCAATCCCCTATGGGTGATCGTGTTCTTTGTCCTGGTCGGGTTTTCCATCGCGGCTCTCGTGTCTCTCCTGGCCGGTTCCAAGCCCTTCGGTGTTTTGATCGCAGCCGCGGGCATTATATTCGCGATTCCAACCACCATATTGGTTTTCCAGGCAGTTCCCCAGGGCTGGGCAAAGATTCAGATCCTGCGCCAGAACTGGACCTGGTGGCACCCGCTGTGGTTCTTCATCTTCTTTAGCATGCTGGTGTTCCGCATCCGCGATGTGGGCGCCGCAAAAGCAAATCCGCTCGATGCCTGGGCCATGACACGCGTTCTGCCCGAAGCATTCGTGTCGCTCGCCCTAATTATCCGGCTGCTATTGAAAAAGCCCAATTGGATGCGCGCTTTGTTCACCGGAATTCCCGGCGCTATGGCGGTGTATTGCCTGGTGTGCGTAGCCTCCACTGCGTGGTCGGTGAATGCCTCGTGGACAGCCTACAAGTCGCTCGAGTTTTTAGCCGACGTCTCTCTGCTCGCCGCGATCGTCGCCAGCGCCGATTCGTCCCTGACCTATCAGAATCTTTTGGATTGGACGCTAACTTTCTACGGACTATCTCTGGTCGGCGTCTGGATTAACCTCCCGATCTGGCCGGCAGAAGCCATGGATGGCGGTCGTCTCACCGGTGTGGTGCCGGTGGAAGCTTCGAACAGCGTAGGAACTTCAGGCGCGGTATTATGCCTGATTTCGCTTTGCCGGCTCATGCCACTGTTTGGCCGCGCCAAGAGCAAAGCCTGGTACATCTTGCTCTTTATCTTCGGCCTGATTTCCATGGTCCTGTCGCAGACTAGAAATTCGGAAGCCGCTTTCATGGCCGCCGTAATGCTCGTCGTGGTTTTCCAGAAACAGCTGCGAAAAATTGTTCTGGTCGGCATCGCCGTGTTGACTCCTTTTGTGGCCGTGTCGGTTCTGCTGAGCGAACGCATGTGGATAAAAGCCGGCGACCTGATTCTGAGCTTCGCCGAGCGCGATCAGTCCTCCGGCGCGATCGGTTCTCTAAGCGGCCGCACCGCATGGTGGGCGTATGGCATCGAGCAATTGTCCCATCATCCGTTCACCGGATTAGGCGCTTACGCAGCCGGCCGCTTTGCCGTCCTCGGCAAACTCGGCGTCGGCGCCGCGGCCATGATGCACAGCGACTGGATCGAAGTCGCCATCGGCACCAGCTTCTGGGGACTCATTCCCTTTGCCGGCGCACTGATCGCGGCCTGGTGGCTGCTCATCAAATGCATCCGCAGCAACGCCTTCTCTCCGGAACAGCGCCAACTCGGGCTTGAATGTCTTGCGTTGCTTTGCATGCTCACCTTGCATTCGTTCTTCAACGACGAACTCAGCTGGCACTGTCCGCTGCTTTATTTCATGATTCTCGGCTACGCCGAATTTATACGACAACAACGCAAAGCTGAGCCTGTTTACGCGCCCAAAGCGCGGCAACTCTGGCAGACGCAGACTTCTACAGTTTCTTGATTGTGAATTGCAAAAAAGTTGTTGGATCGAAGCAGTAATGCAACCAGGAAGTAAACGGTTTCACAGTCCACATACAAAAACTAAAACTCTTAGGGGGAGTGAACGAAATGGGGAACAAGACTCGCATTCTGGTAACTGGTGCTGGTGGTTTCATTGGTCATCATTTGGTCAAACGCTTAAAGGCCGATGGTCACTGGGTTCGCGGCGTCGATATTAAACAGCCGGAGTATGAAAAGTCCGCGGCCGACGACTTTCGACAACTCGACCTGCGCATCTGGGAAAACTGCCTGGAAGCCACGCAGAACATCGACCAGGTTTACAACCTGGCTGCCGATATGGGCGGAATCGGTTACATCACCGCATTCCTCGCCGACATCTCGAAAAACAACATCCTGATCAACGCGCACATGCTCGAGGCCAGCAAACAGAATGACGTCAAGCGTTATCTGTTCTCTTCTTCGGCTTGCGTCTACGCGCAATCCAAGCAGAAATCCGCCGAGGTTACGCCGCTGAAAGAAGAAGACGCATATCCGGCCGATCCCGAGCCCGGTTACGGCTGGGAAAAACTTTTCGCCGAAGAACTCTGCCGCTACTACTATCACGACTACAAGTTCGAGACCCGCATCGTGCGCTTCCACAACGTGTACGGACCGCTCGGCACCTATGACGGCGGCAAAGAAAAGTCTCCCGCTGCCATCTCCCGCAAGGTCGCGAAAGCCACCGACGGCGGTGAGATCGAGATATGGGGCGACGGCGATCAGACGCGTTCCTACATGTACGTGGACGATTGCGTTGAAGGCCTCATCCGCCTGATGGCTTCCAATCATCGCGAAGCGCTCAATCTCGGCACCGACGAAATGGTGAGCATCAATCATCTCGTCGACATGATCTGCAAGATCGCCGACAAGAAGCTGACCAAACGCCACGACATGAGCAAGCCTCAGGGAGTTCGCGGACGCAACAGCGATAACACTCTGCTGCGCAAGGTCCTCGGCTGGGAGCCTAACATGCCTCTCGAAAAAGGCCTGGCCATCACCTACAAGTGGATTTCCAGCGAACTGAAGAAGAAGAAAGAAGTCGGCGAGTTGGCCGAAGTAGCCGGCGACTAACTTCCCATGTCGAGCCTAGCCATGTCCAATCTCACGACTGACAGTTGCGTCAACATCCTCGGCGTCAAGGTCCATGCCACCAGCATGGACCGCGCTCTCGCGACCATCGAATCGGTCATTGCAAACGGCGGCAAAGGCTATGTCTGCGTCACCGGCGTGCAGGGCGTAATGGAAGCCCAGGTCGATTCCAACCTGAAGCGCATCATCAATCACTCGGTTCTCACCACGCCTGACGGACGCCCCACCGTCTGGGTGGGTTGGCTCCGCGGATTCTTCAAGATGCGCCAGGTCACCGGCCCCGATATGATGCTGCGGATTTGCGCACTGTCAGCGGAGAAAGGCTACACCCATTTTTTCTACGGAGGAAACGCTGGCGTCGCTGAACAACTCAAAGACTCACTGACGCAGCGCTTCCCCGGCATGAAAGTGGTTGGCACCTATACTCCTCCATTTCGCCCCCTTTTCGACGAAGAGGAAGACGAACTGATCCGCATGGTCTCCGAAACCAAGCCGGATTTCTTCTGGGTCGGCCTGAGCACGCCGAAGCAGGAGAGATTCATGGATCAATACATCTCGAAGCTCGATACCAAACTAATGTTCGGCGTGGGCGCGGCCTTCGACATTCACACCGGCCGCATCAAAGACGCTCCGTATTGGATGAAGGTCACGGGCGTGCAATGGATGCACCGGATCTATCAAGACCCAGCCCGGCTGTGGCGGCGCTACCTGGTCAATAATCCCAAGTTCGTCTACCGCATCGCGCTCGAGTTGCTCGGCATTCAGAAGCAGGAGATCGCATAACTTTGGGGAAATGCAATCTCGCAAGAACTGTTATCACTCAAGAACTGTCATCCCGAGCGCAGCGAGGGATCTTGGTTTCGCCCGGGCCGGCAACTCTGATGGCATCGTCAAGAACAGGATCCGGTGAGTTGCCCTTGATTAACGCATGAGAGTTCTAATCGTACACGGGGCTTACCAGCAGTTCGGCGGAGAAGACTCCGTCGTGCGAGCCGAGCGGGAATTGCTCGAGCGCCACGGCGACGAAGTGCTTCTCTACTCGCGGCACAACGACGAGATCAAGCAGTTTAGCGCTGTCGACAAGGCAAGCTTCTTTCCGCAGACCGTTTATTCGTGGAAGAGCAGCGGCGAAATTGCAGACGTGGTCCACAGTTTTCAGCCGGACGTGGCCTTCGTCCACAATGTTTTTCCGTTGCTGTCGCCGTCGGTTTATCACAAGCTGCATTCGCTCGGAGTGCCGGTGGTGCAAGTGCTTCACAACTTCCGTCCTTTTTGCCCGAACGGTTTCTATTACACGCAAGGGCAGATTTGCGAGGCTTGCCGGGACGGCAACTATCTGAACGCGATTCGAAAGCGCTGTTACAAAGACAGTTACGCTCTGAGCGGACTCTATGCGCTCACCATGGGTTCCAACCGACTGGCGGGGATGGTGAACAAAATCGCCGGCTTCATCTGCCTTACTGAATTCTTTAAGATCAAAATGCAGGAGGCTGGCGTTCCGGATTCAAAGTTGTTCGTTCGTCCCAATTTCGTCTACGCGCCGCCGCTAACTGCTCACAGAAACGACGCCGGCGACTACGCGCTCTATATGGGCCGCTTGTCCCCCGAAAAAGGCTGCTGGACTTTAATTCACGCCTTTGAGCAGATGCCGCAAGTTGCCTTGAAAATCGTTGGAACCGGGCCCATGGAGCAGGAACTCAAAGATTACGTAACGGCCAAAGGACTCGGCAATATTCAATTCCTCGGTTTCAAAAGCGGCGATGAGAAATGGCAGTTGCTGCGAAACTCGCTTTGCCTGGTCGTTCCATCGGAGTGGTACGAGAATTTTCCCGTCACCGTGCTCGAAGCGTACATGGCGTCGAAGCCGGTAGTCGCCTCGCGCATGGGCGGTTTGCCTTACATCGTAGAAGACGGAAAGTCAGGCCTTCTATTTGAGTCAGGCAAGGTTGGCGAACTCGTGCAGAAGATTCAACACCTCGTGAATGATCCTGCAGGCGCCGCAAGCATGGGCGCTTGCGGCCGCCGTTTCAGTGAAACCAAGTATGGTCCCGAACAAGGTTACAGCAATCTTATGAAAGTGTTCTCGCAGGTACAGGCCACCGCATGAGTACCGCCCTCGACATAAAGCTTGAAAGCCCGCATGCGCCCCAGCAAAGTCCAGGGCAGCTTCCTGAGCCGGGCGCAGAGATGATGACCGCTGGGCTCATGAGCCCAGCCCCGCTCTTTGTCGTAGGGATGTGGCGCTCTGGAACCTCGCTCTTGTACGCACTGCTCAACCAGCACCCGCAGGTTGGCCTGATGTACGAATCCGATTTTGCATTGCTGTCGCCGCTCTTCCTGTTGCCGCGCAAAAGTTCTTCGTGGATACCAAAAGTCGACTCCTGGAACGGTGCCTTGACCCGGCACAAGATTGACACTGCCAGCATTCCAGAGGATGTTGTTGGTTTGCCCAACGCTTTTCGCGCGGTTGCCCAGCAGTATGCGCAAAAGAAAGGCGCGGCCATTTGGGGATGCAAGTCGCCCAGCTATTACGACTGCATGAATCAGTTGGCCGACTGGTTTCCGGATGCGAAGTTCATCGTGATCTGGCGTGATCCCGCGGACGTCTGTCGCAGCATTGTTCGCGCGGCGCAGAAGTCGCCCTGGTTCGCGCGCCCAGGCATGGACCTCCGCGCTCTGCTCGGCTGTCAGCGCATGAAGCGGGAAGCGGACCAGCTCGTGCGGCGCGGCGCTGCCATTCACCAATTGCAATACGACGATTTGGTCAGGGAGCCTGTCGCCGCGTTGACCGCCATCTGCGATTTCATCGGCGTAACTTACGATCCCAGGATGAATTCCCTCGAGGGCGCAGACCGCTCGGCCATTTACAACGGCGATCATCATTCCATGGTCAAAAGCACCAGGATCGTTGCCGATCGCCAGCGCCCTGAAGTGCTTTCTCCCGAACTCAAAGGCAAGATAGAGCGCTACATCGTGCTCTGGCGAAAACAATATGACGGGAGTTGGCCGGTGAACGCCGCAGTAAGCGACGGCACCAAAGCTCCTTCCTGGCTGGAGCGCACTCGCGACCGCGTCCGGCTCAGCCAGCTTCGCGCGTTCGATGCCATCGTCCCCATCTTGTATTCATTGGTTCCCATCGCAGTCTGGCAGAGATATCGGGAACTGAAGGGTCGTCATCACCAAGTTGCAGTTAATTCCAAGAGGAGTGAAACCACTTAGTTCAGAGTTCCCCCTTACTGAATCATGTTGAAGACTATGGACGCCAGCTCTTCTGGCGAATCGGGATACTCAAAATGTCACATACTATGCCGTTGTTGACTCATACAAATTTTAACAAGAAGTTCCATCCCTTGACTCGGTCGGCCAAGTCATTGGCGCTGCTCGTTTGCGCGGTTCTTGCGCTGTCCGCGTTTGGCTTCGCCCAGAGCGGAACCATGAGCACATATGCGGGACTGAATAGCACGATCAAAGGATCGAACGCTTCTGCGGCTCCCGATGTGACCATCGCCGTCGGAACCCTGGAATATTGCGAGCACGTCAACAGCGAGTATCAATGCTGGTACAAGGGCGGCGCCAACGCCAATCAGCCCGTGAACTTTCTTGGCAGCACCAGCCCCAAGAGCGATGCCGGGCCCTGGAGCCAGAACAGCAACAACGGCGGCAACACTCCGAATTGCCCCACTGCTTTCTCTCCAAATTCTCAGATGCTCCATGACAACGTGTACGACCTCTGGATCATGGAGAAGCGAATTACGTCCAAGCTCAACGGCAACAACTACATGTGCGTTGCCATCGGCAATGTCGAGGATGTTTCCTCCACATCTCCCGCCTTTGCTTGGTTTGCCTTCGAATACGATTTGGACCTTGTGATTCCGCTGAACTCTCACGGAAATTACTACTATCCTGATTATCCTCAAACCGGATTATGGCAGGACTCCACGAGTACCACTCCTCCTTACACCGCCGCCACCGATCAGGCCATGTGGATCACCTACGATTTGCAGGATCCGAACAACAGCGACAACGTCATGGGAGTCCTGGTCTGCGCCGTCGACTTGGCCGGCCTGCGCGCCAGCACTTCCAGTCCATACAGGAATAATTCGCATACTCCAGCATGCGCTGTGGCTCATCCTCTCGTTACCTACACTCAGCGCCGCAGTTGGGTTCCAGCTAACAACTCTGATACCACTCCTCCAATTTCCAACGACGGCGAAATGTTCACCTACATGATCGAGCCGCCGGAGAACAAGTCCAGCTATCTGACCGATCCGAATCATACTCAGGGCGTTGAGCAGTGGACGATCGACTGGGCAGCCACTACACCTACTCCAACTTTTGTTAACAGTTGGGATCTGCCATCGACGCAGCCCAACGGTGATCAATTGGGATGTTTCAATCCTCTCAATTATTACGGTACGGTTTGCGTTCCGCAGCCTTCCACGTCAACCACAGGCATCTATATCGACTCGGTTGCCGACCGCATGCAGCAGTTCTTCCACTACACTTCCGATGCCGGGCAGGGAAGTGTTTGGACTTCCGCTCATGCCATCCAGATTGTTCCGAACGCAACCAGCTTCACTCAGACCGAAGCCGACCTCCGCATTCTCCAGCGCAACACTGCGTATCCCAACGCGGTCTACATTGCCGGAGACTATCCCATTCTCGATCCCGTCGATCCAAACGCTTATGTCGTGCTGCCCAGCATCGCGCGCGACAAAGTCGGCAACCTTCAAGGCATCCTGGGAATTTCCGGCAGCGGCAGCAATGAACATCCCGGTCTCGACAGTCTGAATTTCATTCCCGGCACTCTCACTTCGGGTACTTACGGCTACATCGCCAGTCCTCTCACAGATGGTGATGCGGAAGACACGGACACTTTGGGTTATCGCTGGGGAGACTGGTATTCGGCGGTGCTCGATCCGAGTGATGGATGTACGGTGTGGGTCGCCGGAGAATATCTTCCGGTGAATCGCACCTACGAACCTTATTGGTACACCGAGATGGCGAAACTTCCACCCATGAATTCGTGCCTCGGGCCGGTCACGCTTTCCAGCGTCAGCTTGAACTTTGGCAATATACAAGTCGGAGTACAGAGCCCGCCAATAGTCATTACCGTGACCAATAACCAGACGGTCGCGCTCAACATCAGCGGAATTTCCACAGGTGGTGGCGTATTCACTCAAACGAACACTTGCCAGCAACCGCTTGCCCCGAACGGCGGCACTTGCACGATCAGCGTTTCTTTTACTCCCACTGCAACCGGCACTGCAACCGGAACGCTTACGGTCACTGACGGCGCAAGCAACAGTCCGCAAACTGCTTCCCTCACCGGTATCGGCGCTACGTCCGCAATATCGTTGAGCCCGGGCACGCTCGCCTTCGGCAACCAGGTTCTGAACCTGGCCAGCACGGGCCAAGCGATTACCGTGACGAACAGCGGCTTCATTAACCTGACCGTCAACTCGGTCGTCGCCAGCGGCGGCTACTCGCAGACCAGCAATTGCAGCGGAGCCACGCTCACTCCAGGACAGACCTGCACCATCACGGTGACGTTCGCTCCGACTATTGTCGGATCCATGCCGGGCGCGATCACGGTCAACGACACGGCGGTTGGCGCGCCGCATGTCGTCGGTCTGACTGGCAGCGGGATATTGGCGCTGTCCATGTCGAACAACCTTACCTTCGCGGCCACTAATGTCGGGTCTACTTCTGTCGCGCAGACCATGACGCTCACCAACAACCAGAGCCAGAGTGTCACGTTTACATGGGCAACCAGCGGCGACTTTTCGGCAGTGGGCAACAACTCAAGTCCATGTAACGGAACGCTGGCCGCAAAGGCCAAGTGCACCTTCGCCGTGAGCTTCACGCCCACAACGAATGGAGTCACAAAGGGGAACTTGACCATCACGCCGACTCCCTCTGGAAACATTGTCGCGGGAGGGCTGACGGGAACCGGTCAAAATGGGGCTTCATCGCCACTCACCTTCACTCCTGCGAGCGTGAGTTTTGGAAATGTCGGCATCACTACGTCGAGTGTGAAGACCACGACCATCAAGAATGTGAGTTCGGCAACGATCGATATCAGCAGCGTTACGGGCAGCGGATATTTCGTTGTGACGCCGAGCGGGACCACGCCTTGCGGTGGGAACCTGCTTGCCGGCAAGTCCTGCACCGTGACCGTCACCTTCACTCCGCTGGTCACCGGATCCATTCTCGGCGGCGTGACTGTCATCGATAACGCCTCGATCGGCACTCAGGTGCAGAACGCCACTGGAACTGGCTTGCTGGACATCGCTCTGACTCCAACCTCGATTAACTTCGGAAGCGTGAATGTCGGATCCACAAGCGCCGTATCAGTCATTACCGTTACCAATAATCTGCCCACAGCAGTGCCAATCAACAGCGTGGTCGCGAGCGGTGACTTCATCTCGACTGCGGGCGGCGGTATTCCATGCGGGACCAGCGTGCTCGCCAACAGCACTTGCACTCTGGGAGTGCAGTTCAGCCCCAGCGTGACTGGCGCGATCAGCGGCGCGCTGACCGTCAGCTACGGAGCAGGATCATCCCCGCAAGTGGTGAGCCTGTCTGGAACGGGCTCTAGCAGCAGCAAGAGCGATTAGACTTCGAGGTAAGCAGACGATGGCCCGCCACTTCGGTGGCGGGCTATTTTATTTTGTAGCGATGATTTGCCGTCGCCTGCTTGAGTAATTCCAGCACGGGCCGCTGACTGGGCAATAAGCCCGGCTCGATTTCCGTCGCCGTCATCCATTGCGGAGAACCTTCCCAGGAATTCTTCAGTTCGCCGCTGGCTTGCACTGCGAACACTGAGATGTTGCAGGGCACGTCGGCGTCGCTGTAATACTTCAGCTTCAGTTCCTTTCCGGTAACGCTCAAGCCTGTTTCTTCCAGGATTTCGCGGGCGAGCGTCTGCTCTGCCGTTTCCCGCCACTTCGAAATTCCTCCGGGCAGCGAAAGCCCGCGTCCATCGTTGCGATGGATCATAAGGATTTTTTCGTCCCGATGAATGATGCCGATCGCGGCGCGCAGTGTGCCGAAGAGCGGGAAGAAGCGGTAGAGCGTGAAGCAGGTGCGCGCGATCACCCAAAATATTTGGCGTTTGACGTCATCGAATACGGTCGACAAGTCGCAAGTCTAGCATGCAACCTGGGAGCTTCCGGGCGGTCGAGATGCGGCGATTTGTCGAGCCGAATGCGCATCCAGCCTGTGAATTTTAGCCTCGAAAAATAGTTTCAACACAACTTTGCCCGATGTCGGGGGATGCGGTTGGATTGTGCCCTCGAGGTGGTACCCCCCCCGCCCCCCTATTTTGCTAATCGCCAGTATTCATGCGGGTTTGCGCGATTGCAATTGCACACTGGCGAATTCGGTCTTTGTTTCCAATAGGTTACGGGTAAAATCTTGTGCTTAAAGGAGTTACGGGTCAGAATCCGGGCTGCGAACGCCGAAATTCGGACTTTGCTGGATTCATCCGGAGGTCACGGCCTCGACAATCATTGCTTGTTTTAGTTCTGGGCGCAAGGTCAGATGTCACAGTGGGGCTGTGGATTTCTTTTTTGATCTGGAACCCGCGCGGTACGCTCGAATTTGTCAGAACGTGATATCGCCTGTTCTCGACAGTTACGTTGCCGTATTATGGTCCGCGATGAGGAAACTGGCCCATGGACACGGTTGCGCGGGATTGGCGGTTGGCCAAGGCATGGCTAATGCGCGAACTGAGCGAAAAGAAATCCGATGAAGCCTGAGCGATGGAGCAAGATCGAAAGCATTTTTCACAAGGCTCTCGAGGCGGACGAAAGCCGGCGCAGTTCCGCGATTGAAGAATCGTGCGCTGGTGATGCGGAACTGCGCCGCGAGGTGGAATCGCTGCTGGCGCATCACAGCGACTCTGCGAGCTTCATCGAGCAGCCAGCATTTGAGGGCCAGGTGACCATCAGCAACGTTGGGCCCGTCACGGCGGCAGATGCGCCGAGGCCTGACCTGAAGGGCGTTGCGTTTGGACATTACCGCATTCTTGAAGAAATCGGCGCCGGCGGCATGGGACAGGTGTTCCGCGCCCTCGACACGCGGCTTCACCGGACGGTGGCGATTAAGGTGCTGCCCGCGGCGCATGTCGCCGATCCGGATCGAAAGAGACGCTTCCTTCAGGAGGCGCGGGCGGCGTCGAAGCTGAATCACCCGAATATCGTCACGCTGCACGACATGGCGAGCGATGGCGGAGTGGATTACCTGGTGATGGAGTATGTGGTGGGTAAGACGCTCAAGGAGTTGATCCGTACCGAGGGCTTGCCGATTTCGGAGGCCGGCGGTTATGCGATCCAACTCGCCGGCGCGCTGGCGGTTGCGCATGCTGCTGGATTGATTCACAGGGACGTCAAGCCCGCGAACATTATGGTCACGAACGACGGCCAAGTGAAGGTTCTCGATTTCGGGCTGGCCAAACATCTGACTCCGGTGGGAGCCGATTCGCTCGATGCGGGACAGTCGGTACCGGGAATGTTGGTGGGGACGGTTTCCTATATGTCTCCCGAGCAGACGCGCGGTGAGCCGCTCGATGCGCGGTCAGATATTTTTGCTTTCGGCTCGGTTCTTTATGAGGCTGTCACGGGCCAGCTGGCTTTCAGGGCCGCCAGCCTGCTATCGACGATGCACGAAATCGCGCTGCATGATCCACCGGCACCGTCGCGGGTCCAGTCGCGCGTTCCCCTGTGGTTGGAACAAATCATCCTGCGGTGCCTGCGAAAACAGGTCGCGGAGCGCTACCAGTCGATGACGGAGGTGCTCGAGGCACTTCGCAGTGGCGACGTCCGAGCCGCCCCCGAGACGGTGAGGGCCAGCACGAGTCTGGCTTCTTCGATCGCGGTGTTGCCCTTTGCAAGCGCGAGTGGGGATGGCGAACAATTCGGCGACGGACTGGCCGAGGAACTGATCCACGCGCTGAGTCTGTATGACGACCTCCATGTGATCGCACGAACGTCGGCCGCCGCCCTACGCGGGCACGGGTTGGATATTCGCGAAATTGGGCGGCGGTTGAATGTAGGGGTGATCCTCGACGGAAGTGTTCGGCGTGCCGGTAACCGGCTCCGGATCACGGTTCAGTTGATCGACGTCAACGACGGTCATCACCTGTGGTCCGAGCGGTACGACCGGGAAATGACGGACGTGTTCGAAGTGCAGGATGAGATCGCGGCTGCGATCGTAGGCAAGCTGCGCCCACAGTTGCTGGGCGCCCGCTCCCCCTCGGCGGCGCGCCATTCGGAAGATCCGGAAGCGTACGCGCTGTATTTGAAGGGCCGCCATCATTGGGGAAGACGCCCGGCGGGCACGATGGAAGCAATTGCCTACTTCGAACAGGCGATCAAGCGCGATCCGACGTATGCCCTTGCGTACACGGGCTTGGCGGATGCTTACAACACGCTAGCGAGCTGGGAGGCCGGTGTGCTTCCGCCACATGAGGGTTTTCCAAAGGGGGTGTCGTATGCAGAGCAGGCGCTTCGCCTGAAGCCAGAGCTGGCCGAGGGGCATGCGGCGCTGGCTTACGCAATGCTCCACTACCGCTGGGAGATTCCGGAAGCCGAGCGGTTGTTTTCGGAGGCAATCCGGCTCAATCCGCGTTACGGGCCGGCGCACCATTGGTATTCGCATCTTCTGGTGGCAGCGGGACGCATGGAGGAATCGCTGGCCGAGAGCAAAATCTACCTGAACGTCGATCCCGCGGATCCAATGTCACAGCTTCACCTCATATGGCACCACGTGATGGCGCACAACTTCGATCAAGCTCTCAGCGAATCAGGGCGTGCGTTGGCCAACGACCCAGGCTTCTCGTGGAATCGCATTTTTCAGGGTTGGGCTCATCTAGGCACAGGCGCGACCAGCGAAGCGGAAGCAGTCATCCGAAAAGGGGCGGAACTCTCGGGCGCGAGTGTGCACCTCAGCTCTCTTGGGCACGCGCAGGCGGTCAACGGCAATCGGGCGGATGCGCTTCGGACGCTGGAGCGGCTCACTGCGCAATCCGCGGAACGGTACGTTTCGCCATATGAGTTGGGATTGATTTACGAAGCGCTCGGCGACCACGATCAAGCCTTTGCGTTGCTGGAGCAGGCGTTTGCGGAACGCTCGCCGTGGATGGTTTATTTGGCGCGGGAGCCGCGACTGAGGCATTTGCACGGCGACCCGCGCTTTGATGCTTTGCTCACGCGGATGACGCGCGACTTCGGCGGAGCGCCAGCGACTCGGTAGACGGCGAGCTTGGATGTCACGGGAGGAATCGCGGTTGAACCAGTTCGCTCTCGTCCCACCTGACCGTACAGCCGTCACAGGAGAGTCCCGCGCCACACGGACTCTCGTGCTGGCCGGTCTTGCCCACGCCTTGCACGACGGTCCGCCCGAACAACAACTTTTTGCGATAGCTCCTGCGGACCCCAATGCACCGAGCAGCGGTTCGATCTCTGGTACAACGATGATTCAGGCGACCGGGCCAGGCGTCTGCTTGTAGCGGACACGTGAGACTCGGCAGCCTCGGCAGTTGGCCAGAAATATAGGTTCTGTCAATAAGGTGGTGGCCGGGTCGGGTGCAGGTTGGCTCCCGCGGGCCGGTTCAGCGGGAGATCCATCGCTATGCAGAATCGTTCATGTTGACGGCCTCCTGCCCAGGGAGTAGGATTCCGCGCAGTTAGCCCCGCTTATTTACTTCTCCCCTTTGGCGTGACAACCGGCGCATGTGCGCGCCGGCACAAATCTCTCAGGAGGATTCTCCCATGCGTTCTCGCTACGTGACATTTCTCTTTTTGTTGTCTTTGTGCGCCCTGGCGGCCAATGCCCAGAGCGCGGCATCTTCGCGCCAGCCGGGAACCTGGACCGAGCGCGCCCAGCTTACGAACGCCGGCGAGCCTGGGGGGGCCGTGGCCGTGGCTGCCAGCGGCAACACGGTGGTGGTCGGAGGCTACGTGTACGTCAAGCCCGCCGCCGGTTGGACCAGCATGACGCAAACCGCGACGCTAAGTCCCTCAGACCCCAGTTCGGCTATTTGCTTTGGCTGTTCTGTCGCGATCGATGGAAACACGATCGTGATCGGAGCCTACGAAGCGAACGAAGGATCCAACGTGAGCCAGGGAGCGGTGTACGTTTTTGTCGAGCCCGCCGGGGGATGGACCAATATGACCGAGACCGCGAAGCTGACCGCGTCGGATGGCGTGGCGTACCAGCAACTGGGCCACTCCGTTGGCGTGAGCGGCAACACCGTTGTGGCTGGAACCTATACCAGCGTCGCGGGAGCGACCAAGGCCTACGCATTTGTTGAGCCCGCCGGCGGGTGGGCAAGCGGAACCCAGACGGCGGAATTGACTGGAGGGGGAGTTGTAGCTGATTTGTTTACTGCGTGGTATGTCGCGATCGATGGTGGAACCATCGTGACGACTGGAGGGGGGCTTCCCAATCGAGCCTATCTGTTCACCGAACCGGCGGGAGGCTGGACGAACATGACCCAGACTGCCGTCCTTAACGCGAAGAATCAGGTGCGGCACATCAGCTCGGGCAACATCGCCATCAATGACAACACGGTTGCCTTTGGGGTTACTTATAGCCCGGAAGACGGAATCACGAACGCAGGAACCGCCTATGTGTTCGTGGAACCTGCGGGCGGTTGGATGGACATGAACCCGACCGCTCAACTCACCGCGAGTGATCCGACCGCCCAAGCTTGGTTCGGCGATGGCGTGGCTGTCAGCGGCAGCTCGATTGTGGTGGGAGCGCCCTTTGCGGAAGTGAATTCCAATGTCGGGCAGGGGAAGGTTTATCTGTTTACGGAGCCGGCCGGGGGATGGAGCAACATGACGCAAACCGCCGAAATGACCGCGCTTAAAGGAGAGACGCTCTCGGGGCTGGGCTCGGCCGTGGCAGTCTCGGGAGACGCGATTGTGGCGATAGCGCCCCGCTACAACGAGTTCGACGGCGCGACTTATATCTTCGAGCAATAGGGAATCCGAGCGACTGTCCCCACTGTGACCGCGATATTCCTTAACAACTTCACATTATGTGAAGTACCCTGAGGCAGTGCATATCGTTACGCGCAAGCATCTGAACGAGGCGATGGAAACCTGCCCAGATGCGGCGAACGAAATCAAGGCGTGGGTGGGCATTGTCGAGGCAGTCCGTTGGCACAACCTTGCGGAAGTTCGCCGCGTGTTTAAAGACGCCGATTCTGTGGATGACTATGCGGTGTTAAACATCAGGCAGAATCGGTACAGAATGATCACCGTGATCCACTACGCAAAGGCGTTGGATCAAAGGCACACTGGAGGGCACGTCTACATCCGATCGTTCTTAACGCACAAGGAGTATGACAATCGCAGTAAGTGGGACAGGAGGTTTGGAACGAGATGAGCACAGCTCTCGCGAACCCGGCAAAAATGATGGCGCACGGCGCTCCGCGCGTCATACACAATGATGCGGAACTTGAGGCTTACACCGAGGCTCTGTTCCAACTAACGGCGCTGGAGCGTCCCTCTCGCCATGAGGTAGAGGCAATCGAACTGCTGACTTTGCTGGTGGAACGTTATGAGCGGGAGCATTCCCCGATTCCGGCGGCGGATCCGGCTTCAGTCGTGCGATTTCTCATCGAAAAGCAGAATCTGCGGCAGCGTGACCTGATTCCTCAATTTGGCTCGGAGAGTGCAGTGTCGATGTTCCTGGCGGGACAACGGGACCTGACTCTGGAACAAGTGCGGAAATTAAGCGCTCGCTTCAATCTTCCGGCTGATGTTTTCGTATCGAAGTCAAAGAAAAGAAATCGCTAGTAAAAAAATAGCTTCAACGCGGAGTGCGCGGAGAACATCCGCGGAGGACGCGAAGATTCGCTAGTTCAGTAAGACCGGCTGAATTCCTACTGGAACTACGCCTCCTGAGATGGTGATGGGCGAGCCGGCGATCGTCATGTTCTGATATTGCGTCCATTTTGACGAAACCGTTTGGTTGCCGGTGGTACAGGTTCCGTTGGCGCAGCTTTGCGAGGTATCCCACATGATTAGAGACTGCGTGCCGGAGCTGGAGATGGTGCAGGACCAAACCGTGCCGACCGCTGCGCATGGAGTTACCAGAGTCGCGTTGACCAGCCAGTTGTAGGTTTGCTGGTAGGCGGTTTCGGCTTGTGCGGGTTCGACCGATGAATCGGCGTAATACCACGCCATGCCATTGATGCCGAGCGACCAGTTCAGAAGATAGAAGCGCGGCATGAACGAGGCCGCCATGTCGGGATCGGTGTAGGCGTTGGTGAAGCCGGTCATCGAGTATTGCGCTTCGCCATCCCACAGCGGCTTTGCGAGTTCCGCCGGTTGCAGGATGCCGTGAATGTTTGAGATGTACCACTGCATGGCCGATTCGGGAGTGCAGGGAGTGGGCGCCGGGCAATTGTTTCCGGTTTCGTTTCCCGGCTTCATGTGGAAGTTGATAATGTCCACCGCCGTGGCAATCGCGTTCGCCGGATTGGGACATGGCAACGCATCTCCTGAAGGAGAATTGTTGCAATAGAGTTCATTCTGTCCGTATTGGAGAGCTGCTCCCTTGGCGTGGGCGGAAGCCATCACAATTTTCGCCGTGGGATCGATCGCGGTCGCGGTGCATGCAGTTGCGGTGCCGTTGCCGCTTTCGTGAATCACGCCACGGCCGGTGATGATGCAGTTCGCATCTTCGGTCAAGCGGGCTATCTGTGCGATGCTGCCTACCCAGAACAGCTTCGTGTCGACCTCATTCCAAATTTCCCAATACTTAATGTGGGCATGGGTCGCCGTGTAGCCGGGACTGTTGACGTGGGTTGCGATGGCAGTGATCCAGGCTTTCCAGATAGCGTTGGCGCCGCTGCCGTCGCTGTTGAGATCGCTGGGCGGATCGCATTCGCCATTGCCACCTCCCAAGCCCGTGGTGTCGCTGCAGGTTGTATCCGAGGGATTGGAACTCGCCCAGGTTGGAGTGCGAGCTAATGTATACATTCCTTCCATGGTTCCACGGGAGTATGCCAAGGCTAGATCTGAATCCAGGCTGGCGAAATTGAATACACCCGAGGCGGTGTTGAGCGAGGGCCACTGGTCCGGAGGAGAATCCCAGAAACGCTGCATGCCGTAGCTCTCAGACGGCCAGCCGCCGCCGTTTGTATCGGACTCGGAGAATCCGAAATAACTGGCTGGCGGAAAGTTACCACTCCCTGTGGATGCGTTTGCTGTGAGCGTGAGAGATTGCGTGGCGGTTTGCTGAGGCGACGATGAGTCGGTCACTTGTACGGTGAAGGTGAATTGTCCGGTTTGGCTGGTGGTTCCGGCGAGCGATCCGGACGAGCCCACGGTGATTCCCGTGGGCAGTGTGCCGGAGGCCAGGCTCCAGTTGTAGGGAGCTTTGCCTCCTGCGGCGCTCAACGGGCTCGCATATGCGGTTCCGGCGGTCGCTGGTGGCAAGGATTTGGTCGCGATGCTGAGCGGGCCTGGCGACGAAGAACCTGCGGTGATTGTCACGGAGGCTGTTCCAGATTTGGCTGTGTCGTCTACACTGGTCGCGGTGATGGTTGCTTTTGTAGAAGCTGTGACCGATGGCGCCTGATAAAGACCGCTGCTTGAAATCGTGCCCGTAGAAGCGGACCAGGTTACGGCTGAGTTCGAGGTATTCATTACCAGAGCGGTGAATTGCAGGGTTCCGGCAGAGACCACGGTCGCGGTCGAAGGCGAAACGGTTACGGTCACGGCGGGCGGATTATTCGACGATGAACCTGAACTCGCGGTGGAAACGCCTGAGCAGGCTGAAAGACAGAGAAGTGCGGCCGCCAAGGTAATCAGAATTACGCATTGCGGCAAATCGGCTCGACGCGAGCGCCAGCTGTTTTTAGCCGGGGG
>JBEKJF010000014.1:0-27444 GCA_050011375.1 Candidatus Sulfotelmatobacter sp. | reverse complement strand
CCGGACCCTCCGAGCAGCCCAGCGCTCCGATGGAAATCGGACAGGATAAATCCGCGCAACCAGCGCAGGCCGAACCAGCTCAACCCGCGCCCGCAGCGCCGGATGCCGACGCGCCGAAAGCCGCAGACGATAGCAAAGCTGCGCCATCCGGCGAAGTGCCAGCCAAGTCCGATCAAGGCGTGGGCCGCATCAGCATGACTCATGGCGATGTCTCGACCCAGCGCGGAGACTCCGGCACTTCGTCCGCAGCGATTCTGAATCAGCCGGTGCTGACCGGCGACAAAGTTTCCACCGGCGCAGGCGCACGAGCCGAAGTGCAACTCGACTACGCCAACATTCTCCGTCTCGGATCGAACGCGCAAGCCACCATCGCGCGCTTCACCGACAAGTACATCCAGATTCAAGTCGGGCAGGGCCTGGCCAATTACTCCGTCTTTGGCGAGAGCGAAGCTGAACCCGAGATCGATACGCCGAACGTCGCGGTTCATCCCGCGCACAAAGACGGCATCTTCCGCATCGAAGTTCGGCCCGATGGCGACTCGATCGTGATCGTACGCAAAGGTGAAGCGGAGATTTCAACTCCGCAGGGCATCGGCCAGGTCAAGGCAGGAGAGATGGCGACGGTACGCGGTTCCGGCGCCGATGCGAAATACAAAATCACTCCCGCTCCCGAACGCGACGATTGGGATCGCTGGAACATCGATCGCGACCGCATGATTCACGAAGCCGCCGCATGGAAGCATACCAACAAGTATTATGTCGGCGCCGAAGACCTCGACGCCAACGGAAAATGGGAAGACGCGGCGGACTATGGTCAAGTCTGGGTGCCGAATGAACCCGACGGTTGGGTTCCATACCGCGATGGCAACTGGGTTTGGGAACCCTACTACGGTTGGACCTGGGTTGGCTACGAGCCGTGGGGTTGGGCGCCATATCACTACGGCCGCTGGATGTCGTACGGCGGCTCGTGGGCGTGGTGGCCGGGACCGGTGTGGGGCGGGTTCTATCGTCCATTCTGGGCGCCGGCTTATGTTTCGTTCTTTGGATTCGGTGGTGGTTGGGGACTTGGTTTCGGCTGGGGAGGTTGGGGCGGTTTTGGATGGTTGCCCATCGGCCCTTGTGATCGCTTCTTCCCGTGGTGGGGAGGATATGGCGGCCGCTTCGGCGTTGTCGGCATCAATCGGTTTGGCACGCTCAACCGCTTCGGTGGAGTAGCGCCTTTGCATGCTGGGACCGCGTACTCGAACGTGGCGCACATCAATGACGCGCAGGTCGGCGGTGCGCTATCGACGGTGGCCGCAGGGAAGTTCGGAGCCGGCAGAACCACTGCTGTCGCCGCGACTCACGCGCAGTTAAGCGGCGCTCGCATGATGACCGGCAACATGCCGGTGGTTCCAACGCGTGCCAGTTTATCGGCCAGCGGACGCGCTGCTGCGCCTTCCACGATTCACAGTACTGCGGCTCAGCACTTCTATGGGACGCAAAGCACGTCGCACACTGAATCCTTCCAGCAGCAGACGGCGCATCTGCAACAAGCCATGCAGCAAGCGCACTTCTCGCCGGTGGCGGCTGGCGCGCGTGTGACTGGTCTGAGTTCTGCGTCAGCAGGCTCGACAACGGGAAAGGCCGCTGCTTCAACTGCGTCGAGTAAAGAGACGAATAGTTCTGCGGCGAAGAGTGCAGCCACTCAGGCTCCTGCGAGTGAAAATGAAAATCGCAGCGGGGCTTCGAATGCGGCTGCTAGCCCGGCATCTGATGCGAAGGGAGCGGAGTCGGCCTCTGCCCACAGCGGATCGAATAGCGAATGGAAGTCGTTTACGCCCGAATCGCACAGCAACGAATCGCACAGCAACGAATCTGCCGCGCGTGGAGCGAACGGCACCGAATCCGCCAGCCGCTCCGAGAGTGGCAGTTATTGGAACCGGACAGCATCGAGTTCCAACTACTCCCGCGAATCCGGCGCAACAAGCCGCAGCGGCTATTCCCGCCCTCAACTCAATATGCGGCAGCCCATCGCGCAGCCGCGCGGGTCGGCAGGCTATGGCGGCAGCCACGGCAGCGGCGGTTCGCACAGCGCGCCAAGCAGCGGTGGAAGTCACGCCTCCGGTTCAGGCGGCGGACATTCGGGAGGCGGCGGTGGTGGAGGACATCACTAGGCCGCACGATTACTCTGGGGGTGCGGGCTGCATCACAAAGCCCCGCCCAAGTTGAGCTTGGACGGGGCACAGCAGAGATCAAGAATCGGCTTAGAGCGGCCCAGAGCCCGCCCAGCACAACTCCGCGTATTTAATGACCCACCACCATTGCCGTCTCGACTGGAGAGGTTTTGTTTCGGGCCAGCTCCATTTCGTGCTTGCCCTGGAGCAACTGCCAGCCCATGTTCTGCCCCGGCGTCCAGATTGTCTCCAGGAAGTAGTCGTTGCCGTAGCGGTTAAAGATGAAGTGCGCTTCCTTCATCGTCACTTTGCCCTGCGCAGGCAGCGCCAGGACTGTCGCCGTTGTGCGACCATCGTTGTCTTGTATGCGTAGCGCGCCGTTCGCTGCGCGCTGAATCGTGTAATCCCCCGCGTGCAGGCGATTGTTTTCCACCACGAAGTCAAAGGGTACCTTTACCTTGATCGGTCCAGATTCCTGTGCCAACGTCGGAAGCACCGCGCCCATTGCCAGCATTGCCACCACCACTGCTGCCGCTAAATTCTTCTTCATAACCCCTCCTTGAAATTTGTTTTCTCGCAGCGACTCGGGCTGCGCTCTGAAGTGCATTCCACGACAGGTCAGACGGGAGAGAAATAGTCCGGTGGTGAAACGTGGCCAGTTTGCGGATGACCATGCAATCTGCTGAAAAGGCGACACTTAAATTGTCGGGTGACTTATGCCGGACGCCCTCCGCAACTCGCCGGCTGGTGCCGCGGCGTCTAAATCAGATGGGTGATGCAATCGTGGAACTTCATCCCGTCGCGGCGCGTAGGACTTTGTAGCAGACTTTGTAAAACCGAGAGGATGGTAAACTTTGCTTTCGGAACAGTCACAGTCACAATCTCAATCGCAGGACTCACGCTTGCCTACGGACAGCGCTGGATCGAACGGCCATGCTTTGCGCTTTTCAAGCTTTGAGCTGGACTTGCGCGCGCGCGAACTGCGCAAGCATGGTGTCAGGATCAAGCTGCAGGATCAGCCATTCCAGATTCTGGCTCTCCTGCTGGAGAAGCCCGGTGAGATTGTTACCCGCGAAGAGTTGCGCGAGCGGCTTTGGCCGGCCGACACTTTTGTTGACTACGATCACAGCCTGAACAGCGCGGTCAAGAAATTACGCCAGGCGCTGAGCGACGATCCTGACGTTCCTCGCTTCATCGAGACGCTGCCGCGGCGCGGCTATCGTTTTATCGCACCGGTTGGCGACGGCTCTGCTCGCGCTTCTGCGGAGCTTGAAAGCCCAAGCTCAACGAGTAGCCCAGCACAAAGTCCAGCTGAAAGTTCGCCTGCTGCCGTTTCTCAGGCAGCGCCCCGTTCGCACCATTGGAAACTCTGGGCCGCGGGCATCGCCGGTTTTGCGCTTGCGCTGGCATTCGCTGCCTGGTTTCGACTTCCGCGCGCCGGAGATTTCCGCGATCTCGCCTCGGTGCGACTGGTGCCGCTCACCGCCTTCTCGAACAAGTTTACCAAAGCCTCGTTTTCTCCCGACGGCAACCAGATCGTCTACCAGTGGGATGGCGGCGTACAGTCTGAGGGGATTGATATTTACGTCAAACAGATCGGCAGCGAGAAACCACTCCAGATTACTCACGACTTCGGTTTCAACTTTCTGCCTGTCTTTTCGCCGGATGGCCGCTACATCGCGTTCTTCCACTGGAAACGCGACGACCGGCCCGGCTTGTTCATTGTTCCCGCCCTGGGTGGTCCGCCCCGCCGGTTGCTCGACTTTTCTCCCAGTCTTGACTGCAGATCGGGATTGAGTTGGTCTCCCGACGGCAAATTTCTGATTTTCCCCGATGGCTCTGCGGATCAGCCTTGCAGTGTGAGGCGGCTCACGCTCGAAGATCTCAGCGTGGTCCAGATTTCCTATCCCCCCGTTCCATCCACCGGCGACTGGGACGCGCAATATTCTCCCGACGGAGTGAACATCGCATTCATCCGCAACACCAAAGACGTCGAAGATATCTACATCATGCCGGCCACGGGAGGCGCACCGCGACGCGTCACATTTGATGACCGTCTGATGTCTGGCCTCGCGTGGACTGCCGACGGCAGGGAACTGGTCTTCTCCTCTAACCGCGGCGGTTCGAGCTGGGGATTGTGGCGAATTGCTGCGGCCGGCGGCAGTGCTGAGCGCTTATCGGTGGGATCGGAACACGCTTATTTTCCAACCATCAGCCTGAAGGGAAACCGCCTCTCCTATGCCAGCGGGCTGTGGAACGAGAATATATGGCGAGCTTCGATCGGCCCGGACCATCGTCTTGGCAAACCCGAACGCTTCATAACCTCAAGCATGCAGGAAGAAGGACCGCAATACTCGCCCGATGGCAACCGTATTGTGTTTCAGTCGACGCGCTCGGGCAATTTCGAAATCTGGCGAGCTGACGCGGACGGCACGAACCTGGTGCAGTTGACCTCGTTCGGTGGGCCGCTGACTGGCACGCCGCGCTGGTCTCCGGATGGGCGGCAGATTTCCTGCGACACTCGGCCTGGGGAGCATCCCAACATCTATATCTTAGGTGCGGACGGCAGTCCACCGCGGCGGCTTCGAGACGATACCTCTGACGATGGCGTTGCCAGTTGGTCGCACGACGGGCGCTGGCTGTATTTCGCTTCCAACCGTACCGGTAAGTGGCAGGTCTGGAAAAGGAGGGTCGAGGGCGGGGAGCCGGAGCAGATCACCAAGGATGGCGGATTCGCGGCGTTCGAATCGCCGGACGGGAAGTCCATCTACTACGCCAAGTTCAACGAGGGCGGCATCTTTCAGGTCGCGGTTGACGGCGGCGCCGAAATCAAAGTTGTCAGTGAACCTTCGGGGGGGAATTGGGGATATTTTGCAGTCGGTCGCGATGGACTGTATTTCCTGGGAGACACGGGAACGCCTGCAAAACAGCGTCCCGGCTTCAAGTATTTCGACTTTGCCACGAAAAAAATCACGGTGATGGGAGACATGGAGAAATCTCCCTACGAAGGTGCTCCCGGCCTATCCGTCTCTCCAGATGGAAAATATCTTCTCTATGTACAGCTCGACGAGGCTCGCAACAACCTGATGATGGCGGAAAACTTTCGGTGAATTCCGCAGGGTGACGCTAGGATTTTCAGGTTCCCAGAAATGTGTCGCGTGGGACGTAAATCGGGGACTTCCCCGAATTTCACGTGCTGTAAGAATTGCGCCGAAAGCGTGAGCCCGGCGGCCTTAGTCGTCGTCTTCCGCTTTGGTAGTTTGTTTCACCTTTATTTTTATCACCTGGACGTTCACGGTGGCTTTGTCTACGCTGAAGATCAGATAGTGATAGAAGGATTTTGTCTTTTTTCCGTTCAGCTCAAACTTTTTTAGCGGGGCGCCGGCGCCGCCGGAGACCAGATAGAACGGCCCGCTGGAATTGGGATCGGTGCGGGCTGGAGGAGGGTCGTAGAACTTGGCCTGCTCGGTTGTGCCTTGCGGATTGTAGTACATGTGCTCGTGTCCGGCGACTACATACGAAACGTTGGGATATTGCTTGAAGAGGGCTTGCATGGCGGTGACGTTGCTGGAGCAGAGCTGGTCTTCGGATTTGTAGGCTTCCAGCGGGCGGTGCAGGAAGATGAAGATGTGATCCTTTTTTGCATTGTCTGCCAGATCTTTGGCCAGCAGTTGCATTTGCGCGTCGCTGATATAGCCGGGCGGGCTGGCGGGCTTGGGAAACTTGAGGCAGTTGCAGGGGTCCGTTGTGGAGGGCGTGTCCTCGTCCGAATTCAGGGCGATGAAGTGGGAGTCGCCGTAGTCGAATGAGCCGTAGGGCGCCTTCTGATGGGTGTCCTTCAGGTAGGTCGGCAACAAAGTTGTTGTGTCGGGACAATTGTTCTTGGTGTTCATTTCGTGATTGCCGGGGCCGTTGAAGAGGGCGGCGTCTCCGGTTTCAGCTACGTCGAGAAAGTCTTTGTACTCGGTATCGAGGATGTTGGTGTCGGTATCTTTGCCGGAGATAATGTCGCCGGTCCAGAGGACGAAGGCGGGGGATTGCTTTTTGATCTGCTTAAATATTTCGATGACTGCGGGGGTGGGAGGGCAGGGTTTTTCCTTGTCCGACTTGTCCTTGCACATGGCATCTTCTGGGCGGTTGTCGCCGGCCAGGATGAAGGTGAATTTCTTGGGATCCTTTGGAGACTTTGGATCGGGCGTGTTTTTGAGCGGCTTGAGTGCGGGCAGTTGAGCCAGGGCGGAGGAGGGGAAAACCACCAGCAACAGGGTGAGGAAGAATGCCAGGACAAAGTTCTTCATCGCGGACTCCTTCAGATGTGTTTGGTTGTAGACGGCATGATCCCGGTGCGGAACTTTAGCAGACGGCGGGCTATCGTCAAAGGAAAAGAAGGTTTGTTACGAAAAACGGAATTGAGCCACGGCTGTATGTACTGCACTCTCTTCGATTCGATTTGTCACGAGCTTCGCACGCTACAAATTCCGACAGGATGACAGCGCTGTTAACTACCGACCTAGGGCCGTGCGTAGGCTGGGCTGTTGGGGTCGGGGCGGTCGTAGTCGCGGTTGTATTTGTTTTTGTGGGATGCGTCGATGTTGGATTCGGATAGGCTGATGGTTCCCAGGAATGTGTCGCCTTGGGTTACGGTGATTTCGCGTTCTGCGGTGTGCAGCGCCTCTGGTGAGACTGAGGGATGAAAGATGTGCATCTGGTAGCGCCCCGGTACTACGTTGGCGATGTTGATTTCGCCGCGCCAGTTGGATTGGGAATAATACGGCGTGTTTAGCGCAATCACTACCGCGCTCATCTGAGCGTGGATGTTGCAGAAGATGAAAGAAATTCCCGGCTTGTCGAACTTCACGAATTGCGTGGTGCCGCTCTCGTAGAGTCCAAGATCGAAGCGTTTGCCGTCGAATAACGAAAAGACATTGTGAAAGAAAGGATCGCGGTTGGGGAACTCAACTTGTCCGCCTGCTGGGATCACCAGCAGGGAGGGCTGGAAGCTTTTGTCTTTCTGCACGAGTTGCGGAATTGGAGCCGACTGCTGTGGCGGCGCGGGTGCGGGCGTGGTGCCAAGAGGAGTTAGCCAGACCACAACTTTCGATGCGTCGCTTATGTGGTGTCCGTTTCTGCTGAGCTGTACTTTACCTTTGAGTTCCACATTTTGCGCCGAAGCGAAGGCCGTGGCAAAGATGGAGACAAAGACACAGGCGCGTAACAGCACGATCTTTACCGTTCTGCAGTCGGCGAGTCTGCAATGAGCGAGTCGGCAATGAGCGAAGCGAGGCATGTTCAGAAAAGTACTCCCATCGCAAGATTGATCTGATTGGTTACGCTGGAACCGTCATAGATTGTGTAAGTGTGCAGGCGCCTGAATTCGGCGGAGAGCAGCAAGTCAGACCTTGGGCGGTAAACCAGATTGCCAAACGCTCCGCGATTGCGTCCGAGAATTTCACCGAAGTTGTTGGCGTCAGTGGCATAGCCGCGGATTTCGCCGGCGAACGCGTCGTCCTCGGCGTACACGCCGTTCAGTTCCAGCTTGCGCGTGAGTTGGAACTTGAGCTGGGTCCAGCCTCCGGCGGAATCAAGTCCGCGAAGCCCGGTTGTGGAATAGGACGGATTTCCGCCGAACACGATAGTTTGGCCGATCGCGCCTCCGAGCCCGCCGATCGCGCGACCACGATAAAACTCACCGGAAAGAAGCAAGCGGCGGAGAATCGGAATCTGCCAGTCCGTCATGCCGGCCCAGGCGTCGACGTTGCGGTTCCACTCGGTCCAGTTCTGGCGCCCGTAATAACCAGCGGCAGCAATAGTCAAGGGATGATTGAAAACCGGCCGCGACCACGCGGTGCGCATCGCGTAAGCCGGCTGACCCGAGAGTTCGCCGGCCTGCGCCGAGCGATAAAACGGATTGCTTGGAGTTTCCCAATCGAGGTTGTCGAGAATTCCTGCCTGCAACGTAAGGGTCTGCTGGTCGGCGAGATCGAAGCGGCGCTCGACGCGAACCTGAGGCGTCCATCCCCATAGATTGCCGGCATAAGCGAAGGCGGGAATCGCGAGCGATGCGAACGATGTAGGGGAAAGCGGCGAGATGAAGAGCGAGTCCTGCCCGGCAACTACCGACGTATTTTTCCAATCGAGACGCAGGCTTGCGGTCTGCAGCCGCGCGACGCCAAAGTTCACCCCGTTATTGGTGGCGGGAAATCCTCCGGCGAAGTCGAGCTGAATGTTGGCTGAAGTCTTTGCGCCCGCCAAAGTGGGGCCGAAAATTTCCAGGCCGATCTCGCTTTGCCGCAGCGTCGCTCCAAAGCTGGTCTGGGCGAGACCCGGCGCGGCTGGCGGCTGCGCGTAGTCGGGCAAGTCGAGGTTGTCGGACGCACCCACATTGTGAAAAGCGTTCATCAGCACAATCCCGGAAAGCCTCGCGCGGTATTTCGCGGCAGTTTCTACTTTGGTCTGGTATTGCTCGTCGATTTTCGAGCCCAGCAACTGAGTGGATTCTTCGAGGCGCTGCACGCGGTTCGCGAGATCGATAGTCGTCGACGGAAGGGCGCTCGTTGGATTCGCGGAGGACTGAGCGGATCCTACGGTCGCCGAAGAAGTTGAAGAAGACGAGCCAGCATGCGCTGCCACCGCGAGCGGAGCGAGCGCTTTGCGCGTCTCCTGCAATTCCTCGCGGAGTTCCTGCATCTCGGCGCGAGACTGCGCATTTTCGCTTCGCATCTGCTCGATCACGGCGCGCAGTTCGCGCAGTTGCGACGCCATGTCGCGCAGCGAAGAGTCGCCCGGCTGAGATGCGGCCATGGGCGCGCTTTCCTGCGCCCCGCAAAGACTCAAACCGCACATGCAAAGGACGAACACGGCTGCCGTCAGGACACGCGTACGAAGTTCAGGGTTCTTCACACCATCCTCCTGCGCGACATGCGGATCGTGATGAATTCTAGAAAATGGGAACGGGGTTACGTGTCCGAATGTCGAATTGAGTTTTGCGTCGCTTGATCGTTCTCTACCGGCAAAAAAGTGTTGGTGGCCGGTTCGTCTTCTCCGGCTTCTGCCGCAGTTTGTGGAGCGCGTCCGGGAAGCGTGATGGAAAAAATCGTTCGAGCGTCCTCGGTGCGTTCCTGAAAAACCTGGCCCCCATGATCCTGCACAATCTTTTGTACGACCGTAAGTCCAAGTCCGGTACCGTTCTCTTTGCCAAAGCTCACAAAGGGATGAAACAGTTTGTCGCGAATCGGCTCGGCGATGCCGGGACCGTTGTCTGAGACGGTAATCATCATCGAAGGACCGGTGCGGTCGATGGTGACTAAGACTCGGCCGTCCCTGCCGGGCGCGGCTTCGCAGGCATTGAGGAGCAAATTGTAAAGAGCGCGCTCCAGCTTGCGCGAGTCGAACCAGGCGAGACTCTGGCCGTGGCTGCGAACTTCGATCAGAGTGCCTTGATGGCGCGGGTGAAGGCGCACTGCCTGCATGGCGCGCTGAACGGTTTCGTTGAGACTGGCGTAGGTTGGGCTTAGAGATTCCCTGGTGCGGGCAAACTCGAGCAGGGAATCGATGAGGTCCGTCATCTGGTTCACGCCGGTGCGGACCTCCTGATACAGTTCTTCGCGCTGCGCCGAAGTCAGGCGGCCGTCGCAAAGGAATTCAGAGTTCGCGACCACGGCGGCGAGCGCGTGACGTAGATCGTGAGAGATGGAACTGGCCATGCGGCCAATCGTGGCCAACTGCTCGGATTCGAGCAGTGCCTGTTGCGTCTTGAGCAGGCTGGCGCGCATGCGATCAAAAGCGGACGTGAGTTCTGCGACTTCGTCGCTGCCGCGCGGGTCGAGTGGATGGTAAAAATCTCCATGCTCGAGCGCGCGCACACCTTCGACGAGCGTCGCTAGCGGTCGCGTGAAGGTGTAAGAGATCAGAAAGACCAGTGCACTGCCTACAAGAACGGCCGTGAGACCAAGCAGCAACAGGAGGCGGTTCAGGTTATCGAGAAACTTTGCGGCTTGATCGTAAGATCCGAGCACGGTCAAGCGGACTGGGATTTCCTGCTGGCCTGACAGATCGAGCGAAGTCGCTACAAAATTTTCCTTGCCGACTTCGACGTTCCGCGGCGTGCTCTGCGGCGCTGCCGCGGCCAACGCGCGCAAGCCCGTGCTCTGGGCTTGATCAGCGGTCAAGGTCGTGGCTACGATTTCATCGCCATAGGAAAATGCAACCTGGCTGGCCGAAACCGTGCTAACTTCGCGGGCCAGTCGGTCATCAATTTCATGGCCGATGATCAGAAAGCCGAGTAGCGGACCTTCTGTCTTGGAACCGAAGTAAACCGGTTGCACGAAAGTTTGGTAGAGATGGTGGCTGCCGAACCACCAGTGGCTTGAATCTTCTTCGTTCAAGGATCGCTCGAAATATTTCTGCGCGGCCTCGCGGGTTAACCCCTCCGATTTTGTATGCAGGGCTACCACCTTGCCACTGCGGTCGGCGAGCACCAGAAGATCGCTGCCAGTTAATTGCCATACATCTTTCGAGGCATCCTGAATCGTGGCCGGATCGTGAGCGGTCATGATGGCTCGAGTGATGGGCAGGTAGGCCACTAATTCGGCAGCGTGGGTCAACATGACTTCGCGATCGTGCTGGAAATTCTGGAATGTGGTGACGGAGTTCCGCAGGTTCTGCACAATGCCTTCGCGGACGTGGCCTTCCATACTGTGGCGCACCACCAACAAGCTCAACGCGGTGAGGCCAGCGGTGATCAGCACCATGGAGAGCAAGAAGCGCGTGCGCAGGCGCGTTCGAGGCACCAGCGTGCCTGCGGAGGATTCTGGCAAGGTCTGCAAGGCGGGTTCTGATGAAGGGGCCAAGGGATCTCAGCGAACGAACTTGTAACCCATTCCGTGTACCGTGCGGAAGTGTACCGGACTGGCGGGGTCGCGTTCCAGTTTCTGGCGAAGCTTGAGGATGTGGTTGTCGACGGTGCGGGTCGAGGGATAATTCTGGTATCCCCAGACTTCGTTCAGCAGTTCGTCGCGGCCAATCACGCGGTCGGCGTTTTGCACGAGAAATTGCAGAGTCTTGAATTCCTGCGCGGTCAAAACTACAACGTTGCCTTCTCGTATCACCTCCATCTTCCTGAAGTCAATCGAGATGCCGTCGAAACTCACCAGATTGACAGATGCTGTCCTCGAGGTGTGCCGTAGGGCTGCGCGCACGCGGGCAAGCAGCTCGCGGGGACTGAAAGGCTTCGTGACGTAATCGTCCGCGCCCAACTCCAGCAACAGAACTTTGTCCGAAACATCGCTGGTTGCGCTGAGAACTACGATGGGCAAGGTCGGCGCTTGCGCCTTGATCTCTTTGCACACATCGCCACCGGAAAGCTTGGGCAGGCGAAGGTCGAGAATAATGACGGCGGGCGGGGCAGCCTGGAAGCTTTCCAGCGCTGACTTTCCGTTCGATTGAACTTCAACGGTGTATCCCTCGCCCTCGAACAACCGCTTGAGCGCTTTTTGAACAGCGGGATCGTCCTCGACTACGAGAATTCTTCCCATCGGTCGCGTGGAGTTCATCGGATCCACCGATCTTACGGTGCTGATTGGTGTGGCGATTTGACCCATAGAGCCATCCTCGATTCGGGCCCCCGTCTTCGAGGGCCTGGGAAGGCTTTGCTGGATGCCCCAACTTAGCCTGCCGCAAGGTGAAGCTTACATGGTTTCTACCCATTTTTAGGCCAGGAGCGAAGGTTTGACAATTTTTTTACAATTACACGGTGCTGTAAAAAGGGGTTGCGGCAAGAGGCTTGCTAGGATTGCGGACTGCCGTAGAATACGAACAGCTTGCCGCTTTCTTCTGAACTCGATCAACTTCGCGTCGTCCTGGTGGACGTGCGCAATCCCTTGAATATTGGAGCGGCCGCCCGGGCGATGAGCAATTTTGGATTTCGACATCTGCGGGTGGTGAATCCCTACGATGTTGCGTTTGAAGGGGCTCGCTCGGCCGTGGGCGCCGCGGACGTGCTGGCCAGCGCCGAAAAATATGAAACCATAGCTGAAGCGGTTGCCGATTGCTCGCTGGTAGTGGGAACTACGGCGGTTGGGCCGCGCGACTTGCAGCATCCCATCCAGCGACTTGAAGCAGGTGCGCCGCTTATTCGCGCGCATCTTTCTTCCGTGTCCAGAGCTTCCGTGTCCGATCATTCCGCCGACGCCGGCGGCGGTGCTTGCGCGCTGATGTTCGGCTCAGAGAAATACGGGCTCTCTAATAAGGATATGAGCCATTGCCATTGGCTGATGCGAATCCCCACGCGTGAAGAACACTTCTCGATGAATCTTGGGCAGGCGGTGGCAATTTGTTTGTACGAATTGATTCGTGATTCGGCGGCGATGCCGGAGCCGGAGAAGGGAAGTCCCGCTTCGGCTGCGGAGGTCGAGCGAATTCATGAGACGTTGCTCACTGCGCTTCGCGCCAGCGGTTATCCCAAGCTGAATACGTCAGATACTTTTGAGGGTGCGGTGCGGCGGTTCGTTGTGCGGCTTCGGTTGCAGAGCGGCGACGCTGAATTTCTGCTGGGCATGTTGCGGCAGATGGTTTGGAGAATGAAGACTAAAGAATAGTTGCGAAGCAGAATGCTGTGCTGGTCAGGGTTTTGTTTCTGTCGGCGTCACCTGCGTGGACCCACGTCCAAATTGAAAGTGTAAAATCCACTCGCTCATTGCAGCGTGTCCGTCCACTTGCGGCGGGGTAAACTTCCAGATGCGTGCCGCTGCGAGCGCGCGATCCGCAAAGTACTTGCTCGGTCCGGCCGAAACGAATTTAGCCTGCGAGACGTTTCCCGAAGCGTCTACCGAAACCTGGACGCTGACTTTTACGTGGCCATTGATCGTATTCTGCGCGCTCCGAGAAATCTCCGGCGAAACCTGATGCAACACATTGCCTGGTACGAGTTCTTTCGGGGTGGGCTGTTTGCTTTCTGAAACTGGGGCTGGCGATTGTGCGGACGGAGCGGCAGCTGAAGGCGGAGCGCTTGCGGTGGGAGTCTCCGCTTCTGGAACCGTGGGCTCGTGTGTCACGAACTTGCTGCCGAGCCACGCTATGAGGAGAACTGCCACGATCAGAATTGGTATGACGAATTTCTTCCTGGAAGGTTCTTTCTGCGGACGATCTTCGGCAGGGCTCGGCTCGACAAGCCTCGCGCTGGCTGGAACTTCGGCTTTACGGTTTGGAATTTGGGGCCGACCAGGAATGTCGGCCGCTGTGCAGCGCTGTTGCGGATCAAGCGCCAAGCAACGCCGCGCGAGATCGCGGAAAGGTTGCGGAATTGTTTCAGGGACAACGACGGGTACGCGATCGCCATTCGTCAAGTTCGGTTCGTTTTGAGTCAAGACAGCAAGTAACGTGATTCCCAGCGACCACATATCGGCTGCTGGAGATGCTTCGGTGGTTGAGACTTCCGGCGCATCGTAGGGGCTGGGTGCGCGCCCCGTGGGGCGTTCGCCGGTCTTGCCGATGCCATCGGCGGAAATCTTCAACTGGTCATCGACCGCCATGATGTTCGAGGGTTGGATGCGGCCGTGCGCAAGACCGGATCGATGCAGGTAATCGAGCGCTTCGGCAGTGGGGTGGAGCATCTCCGAAGCTTCGGCTGGAGCGAGCGCGCGCAAGGGAAGAATCTCCGCTAGATTCTCTTCGGCGTATTCCATGACCACATAGAGAAGACGCGTGCCACCGAGCGTGCAGCTTCCACATTCAAATAGCGCGATGAGATGAGGATGAGAAAGCTTCGCTGCCGTGGCCCAGGAAGAAAGCTGAACGCTCTCGTCAAGATTGTCCGCGGGGATGAGTTTTATAGCGGCCCGCTGCGATCCTTCGCCCGTGCGCTCTGTGAGAAAAACGGCACTGTGATCGGAGCCGCCCAGGAACTTTCGCAGCGGGAACTTCTCATCCGCAACGCGGCCTTCCCAGTTTTTCCAAAATTCCGTCGGACTGCTCATAAGTTAATTTGGCGAATCGTTATTCTATTCCAGGCCGGACGTTTATCGCTCCTTGAAATCACTGGCAAAAGCGAATTCCGGCGCGGCCACAGCTCCCCAAGGTTGTGCAATAAGCGCGCATGAATATGTTAGATTGAAGGAACGGCGGGCGCGTAGCTCAGTTGGTAGAGCAATGCCCTTTTAAGGCATGGGTCGCAGGTTCGAGCCCTGCCGCGCTCACCACAAAATTCAAATGTTTTACGTCACCGCGGCTCGCCGCAGCGGCTCTGCGATCGCCTTCATCACCTTCTCGAAGCCCGCGAAATCGAGCGACTGGGCTCCATCGGAAAGTGCGCGCTCAGGGCATGGATGCACTTCGATGATGAGTCCATCGGCGCCCACTGCGACGGCGGCGCGAGAGACCGCGGCGATCAGGCTTTGCTTGCCGGTTCCGTGCGAGGGATCGGCGATCACCGGTAAATGCGAAAGATCGCGAGCCAGCGCTACGGCGGCGAGATCGAACGTGTTGCGCATCTCGGTTTCGAAAGTCTTGATGCCGCGTTCGCAAAGCACAACCTGACTGTTGCCTCCGGAAAGCAAATACTCAGCGGCGAGCAACCACTCTTTCACGGTCGCGGATGGACCGCGCTTCAACAGTATCGGCTTATTTATTGTTGCCAGCCGGCGCAGCAGCGCGAAGTTCTGCATGTTGCGCGCGCCGACCTGCAGCATGTCAACGTGCTCGCAGATGACGTCTACATCTTCGGTGCTCATGACTTCCGTTACCACCGGCAGTCCTGATTGCTCGCGCGCCTCGCGCAGAATCTTCAACGCTTCCAGGCCGAGTCCTTGAAAATCGTAGGGCGAAGTGCGCGGTTTGTAGGCTCCGCCGCGAAGCATGGTAGCGCCCGCGCGTTTTACCGCGTGCGCTGTGCTGAGCAACTGCTCGCGCGATTCCACGGAGCAGGGTCCGGCGATGATCACTACGCCGGGTCCGCCGATGGCGACGCCGCCTACTTTTACGATCGTGCGCTCGGGCTTGACCTGCCGGCTCACAAGTTTGAAGGGCTGCGCGATCGCGACTACGTTGTCCACGCCGGGCGCCACTTGCAGCGCCTCGATTTCGTAGCGGCGGCCGTTTCCCACGGCGGCGACGATGGTGCGTTCGACTCCGCGCGTGACATGAGGCTGGTAGCCGGCCTCGCGAATGCGCTCGATGATGTGCGCTATTTCTGGTTCGGTAGCTTTCTCCGACATGTTGACGATCATTGGTTTTCTCCAAATCTTCTGCAAAAAAACCAAGGCCGCGATCTTTGCAATCGCGGCCTTTGGCTGAACTTTGCTGAAATCTAGGCGATCATGGCTGACTCGATCTCCTCGCAAGTTCCGCCGCAGCCGCTACCCGGTTAAACCCGCAGTAGCGAAACGGCCCGGTAAACGAGGTAAATCTCATCATGAAAAGCAATCCGATCACGCGGCTTTTACTGAGTGGTGCCAGCCGACAACACTATTGTATCGAACTGGCGACTGACGAGAACGCGTTATTTGCGTTCGACCCGATCAGGCGAATGGTGCCTACGACCAAAACTAGGATGACAGCTAGCATTACCGCGTACTCGGCGATATCCTGCCCCGAATCTTCCCGCCAAAGTTTCTGAACGAATTTTGACATTGTGTCCCTCCAAGTTACTACATCTATCCCTGCAAGAGGGAAGAAGAACGAAATGGCGACCCCATAATGCCGCACCGCATAGGGCTTGTCAATTGTGAAAATCAAGCAAATCGCGCAAAACAGTTCTCAGTTCCCAGTAAAACCAGCGCTGCCGCGAGAGATTGATTCCACGAAAATCCTTGACAACACTGCGGCTGTCGATTTTGCTGTGCTGAGTGCTGAGTGCTGAACTGAAGCGAGAACTGCCTTGCTACAATCTCTGCGTGGCCGTCTTCCACAACCTGCGCGTCACGCTGGAAATGATTAAGTGGGAGCACTCGATCTTCGCTCTCCCTTTCGCTCTCTGCGGAGCGATGCTGGCGGCCTCTGGCATTCCCACCGGCCATCAACTTCTTTGGATCGTAATCGCAATGATCTCTGGCCGCTCTGCGGCCATGGCCTTCAACCGGCTTGCCGATGTCTCGATTGACGCCGCCAATCCCCGCACTCGTGCTCGCGCTCTGCCAGCGGGACATCTCTCGCCCGCCTTCGTCGCCGCCTTTGTCATCGTCTCGTGCGCGATTTTTATTCTCGCTGCTGCTCAGTTGAATCGGCTCACGCTCTGGCTTTCGCCGGTTGCGCTCGCCGTGCTGCTTCTCTATTCCTATACCAAGCGATTCACCCGTTGGTCGCACCTCGTTCTCGGATTTGCTCTCGGTATCGCACCGGCCGCGGCCTGGATCGCCGTTCGCGGCACGCTCGATCCTCGCATCCTCATTCTCACCGCCGCCGTAACATTCTGGGTTGCAGGGTTCGACATTCTCTACGCCTGCCAGGATTTCCAATTCGATCGCGATGCCGGACTCCACTCCATTCCGCGCTACGTCGGCATCCATCGCTCTCTCTGGATTGCTCGCGTCTTTCACCTGATCATGCTGCTCCTGCTGATCGCCTTAATCCCAGCGTTCGCCCTAGGTAAGCTCGCGATCGCGGGCGTCGTCGCTGTCACTCTACTGCTGCTCTACGAGCATTCTCTGGTTAAGGCTGACGATCTCTCCAAACTCAACGCAGCCTTCTTCACCATGAACGGCGTGATCTCAGTGGTCTTCGCGGTGTTCGTAGCGGCGGATATTCTACTGCGAAGATAGAAACAAAAAAACACGGGGAAGCTCTAACCCTTTGGACCGCCCTCCAGTTGAAACAAACCACACCGCTCCTCTTCCAAAAGCAATTTGCGGCGACCCATTTTGGGACAAAACCATGGTTGATGTCGAGGCGAGCACGATGAATATGGCCCGATAGATGCAGCGCAAATCGGCAGAGCGAGAGCAAGCATGGTGAGGTTTCGCGTTTGATAGACACAGGGGTTGAGGCAAACAAGCCGCAAGCGAAGGAGTCCATTTGCAATGATGACGATGATCGTTGCCAGTGGCTTCGTTCAACCGCGGTGATGCTGAGTTGCGCGGCATTGCTGGTTCCACAGACGGGCTGCGCGAGCAGCAGGCCATCGATTGCGGTTGTGGTTACCAGCGACGATCAGAGTCAGCGGCTGGCCAAACAGCCTGACATTCACTTCAACTTCTCTGAGATGGGGAGCGGCGGAAACATAATATATGTCGACGAACATCAGACCTATCAGCAGATCGAAGGCTTTGGAGCAGCTTTCACCGACTCTGCCGCTTACCTGCTCAACGAGATCGCGTCGCCTTCAGCCCGCGACACGGCCCTGCGCGATCTGTTCACCCGCGCAGGCGATGGCATCGGGCTGAGCTTCATGCGCAACCCCATGGGCGCTACCGACATTGCGCGTTCGGTTTACTCCTTTGACGATAATGATGGTCAGGCCGATCCGGATTTGAGCATGTTTTCCATTGCCCATGATCGAGTCGACATCATCCCAATTATTTTGCAAGCGAAGAGCCTCAATCCCCAACTCAGGATCATGGCGAATCCGTGGAGTCCTCCGGGCTGGATGAAAACGTCGGGAACTATGCTGGGCGGTTCGCTTCTTCCGAATATGAATTCAGTATTTTCCGACTACTTCATTAAGTACTTCCAAGCCTATGCGGCAGAAGGCATTTCCATCGATTATCTTTCTTTGCAGAATGAGCCACTCTATGACGTAACGCTCGATCCAAATCCTTATCCTGGCATGTTGATGGACCCAGCCACGCAGTCGGCAGTGCTGCACGACTACCTATTGTCCGCTTTAGCCGCCAACGGAATTGGCACGAAGGTTCTGATTTACGATCATCGCTGGACTGACCCGTACTATCCAGAGGACGTTTTCGGGGATCCGACGGTATTGAATTCGAGCGAGGTCGCCGGAATCGCATGGCACGGTTATGCGGGGACACCCGGCGTCATGTCCCCGATGCAGAACCTTTATTCCGGCAAAGGTCAGTATTTGACGGAACATTCTGGTTTCACCACAGACTCCGATCATGTGCGACTCGACTTTGAAAATATCACCCAGATCATGCGGAACTGGAGCAAGGCCTACGTGAAGTGGAGTGTGGCTCTGGACCAGAACCAGGGCCCGCATACCGGTGGCTGCGCAACCTGCACTCCCCTGGTGACCGTGGAGAACCCTTCGGGCATCGTCTCTTATACGATCGAGTATTACACCATGGGTCATTTCAGCAAGTATGTGCTGCCGGGGGCGATCCGAGTGTACTCGAGTAACGCCGCAGGAATTATAGATGTAGCGTTCCTGAATCCCGACACCTCCGAAGTCTTAGTTGCATTCAACGACACGACTATCACTCGTCCCTTTCAGGTGCAATGGGGAGACCAGTCTTTTTCCTACACCTTGCAGGGATTGAGTGGCGCAACGTTTACCTGGGAAGGCGGGCAGGTAGGTAGCTATACGGTCAACGCCAGATCACAGATACAAGCCTCCAGCTTTAACAGTACGGGCGGAGATAGCCAGTCGACCATTGAAACAACTTTTGGACTGCAAACAGAAAATACCAGTGACGCCAACGGCGGTTACGATGTTGGATCATCGAGCGATGGCGACTATGCCGTTTATAACAACATAGACTTTGGGTCGTCGGGAGTCGGAGTGGTTAATGTTCGCCTGGCCTGTGACGTGAACAACGGGGGAAACTGCGGAGGGACCGTTGAATTCCACCTCGATAGTCTCGATGGATTGCTGGCCGGTTCCGTGAGTATTCCCGCGACCGGAGGTTGGCAAGTGTGGTCAACAGAAACGGGAACTGCATCCGGTGCAACCGGCGTTCATGACCTATATGTGATTTTCCGATCTCCCGCGAGCGGCACTACGAATCTTGGCAGCATGAACTGGTTCCAATTCAACTAGGCCGGTCCAGATGGATCGAATATCTTCCTTTCTTGTGTTGCGCTCCTACTCATAAGAGCATGATCGCTTGCGACCGTTCAGGAGTAAACTAATCCCCGCAACGCGCCACACTCAAATCAATGCAAAGGATTCACACATGAAAGCGCGATCCACCGTATGTGTAACAACAGCACTCATACTTCTGACAATGCTCTGCGGGCCGCTTACTGCCCAGACCCAGTCCCCGGCTCCTTCGCAGAATCCTCCACTCCCGCCCGGATTGGATACTCGCTTCATCGATACGACCGCCGATCCCTGCATCGATTTTGCCCAGTACGCGTGCGGCAATTTCAATAAACTCTATCCCATCCCCAACGATCGTTCTGGATACGGGACTGGCGCGATGGTGGGCGAGCACACTGAAGTGATCCTGCAGAGCCTGATCGAAACAGCCGCTGCTGGTGGCGCAAAGCGCACAGCCAACGAACAGAAAATCGGCGATTATTATGCTTCCTGCACCGACATTGCGGCGATCGACAAAAATGGATTGAAGCCGCTGCAACCTGAACTCGACCGCATTGCGGCCTTGACCAGCAAAGATCAGTTGCCCGAACTATTGGCCCACTACCAACTGATTAATGATGGGGCATGGTTCAACTTCGGCGAACAGCAGGATTTCAAAGACGCCCGCAAGCAGATTGCAGTCGTTGATCAAGGCGGTCTGGGATTGCCCGAGCGCGACTATTACTTCCGCACCGGCGATGTTGCTGAAAAGACCCGCGCTCAATATGTCCAGCACATCGCCAACATGCTCAAACTTATGGGCGAGCCCGAGGGCAAGGCCGCTTCCGACGCGCAGAAGATCATGCAGCTGGAAACCGCCCTCGCAAAAGTTTCCATGGATATTACTTCGCAACGCGATCCCAAAAACATCTACCACCTTATGCCCGTGTCGCAACTGGCCACGCTGGCGCCGGGAATCGCCTGGGATCGTTTCCTCAAGGCGACTGACGCTCCGCTCGTTTCAGAGCTGAACGTGACCAACCCGGATTTCTTTAAGGGCATGAATGCGCTACTGGCTTCCACGGATTTGGAAACAGTGAAGACGTATCTGCGCTGGCAATTGATCCACGCCACTTCTGGCCTGGTTCTGCCGCAGGCTTTCGATAATGAAAGTTTTGATTTTTATCGCCGCAAGCTTGCCGGGCAACCGGAACAACGGGCGCGCTGGAAACGCTGCGTGCAAGACACAGACGGCGCTTTGGGCGAGGCAATTGGCCAGGTCTATGTCGCGAAGGAATTTCCTCCCTCGAGCAAGCAGGCCACGGTTCAGATGGTGCATGACATTGAAGCGGCCATGAATCAGGAAATCGACACTCTCACCTGGATGGGCACCGCCACGAAAGCCCGAGCCAAAGAAAAATTGCATGCCGTGGCCGACAAAATCGGCTATCCCGACCGCTGGCGCGATTACTCCAAACTCACCATTGTGCGCGGAGACGCGTTCGGCAACTCGCAGCGCGCGGTTGAGTTTGAGAATCGCCGGGAGCTCGCTAAGATTGGAAAGCCCGTCGATCGCGGCGAGTGGGGCATGAGTGCGGCGACCGTCGATGCCTACTACAGCGCAACCATGAACGACATCAATTTTCCCGCTGGTATTCTGCAGTCTCCGTTTTACGATCCGCACGCGACCGACGCCGAGAACTACGGCCACGGCGGCGCCATTGTCGGCCATGAGCTGACGCACGGCTTTGACGATCAGGGCCGTCAGTTCGACGCCAACGGCAATCTCGACGACTGGTGGACTCCCGAGGACGGCAAGAAGTTCGACGAGATGACCGAGTGCGAAGTCAAAGAGTACAGCAACTTCGTTGTAGTGGATGATGTGAAGGTGAACGGCAAGCTGACTTTAGGAGAGAACACCGCCGACAACGGAGGCCTTCGGCTGGCCTACCTCGCATTCCTTGCCGACGCGAGTCGAAAGAAAACTGACCTCACCAAGAAGCAGGACGGTTATACGCCTGTGCAGCAATTCTTCGTAGGCTTTGGGCAGGATTGGTGCGGCGACACGCGTCCCGAGCAGCTCCGCCTGCAGGTGCAGACCGATCCCCATTCGCCCCGCCAATTTCGCATCAACGGAGTCGTCCAGAACATGCCGGAGTTCGGCCGGGCCTTCGGCTGCAAAACCGGCCAGCCCATGATGCCAGCGAATGCATGCCGGGTCTGGTGAGGCCGCAAGAATAAACCGGCGTCCCCACCCCCTGCGGCGGGAACGCCGGTTTCCCCATTCCCTCTCGGTGACGGAGGGCGTGAAGATCGACATGAATACCGTGCCAATCATCCGCTACCTGCCGGCGCCGTTTGTCAGAGCGATGTAAATAGTTTGTAAAAACTGTCGGGCTCCCATCGTCACCCCCGTTCGTCACCCTGTTCATCACCCGTCTTCATCACGCCCTGCCGAACGCCGTTTCCTTCGTAACTCAATCTCACGACGCGAAACTGATAGCATAAAGATTCCCCCACTCGACAACGTGCGCTCACTAGTCCACCTCGGCCTCCTCTTGCTCGTTCTGCCGCTCGCCCTTCGCGTCGACGCGCAGAGCAACGCTGGAGAACTTCGCCTGAAAGTTACCGGCCCTGACGGCCTGCCAGTCAAGGCTTCCGTCGAACTGCTCAGCCAGGGCAATGAGTATCGCCACACTTTCACGACGGACGAGCAGGGCAATATAAGTGCTAAACGCTTGCCGTACGGCATCTATCGAGTTCGGGTTCAAGTCGAGGGTTTCGCTCCGGTTTCGGAGCCGGTTGAAATACGTTCCGCGCTTCCCTTGGATCGCACGATTCGGCTGAAACTCATTTCAGCTTCCGAATCCGTGACGGTCAGCGCAGCCGGCACGTTGGTCGATCCCTATCGCGCAGGCTCGGTCAATGAGGTGGGTTTGCAGACAATCGAGAATCGACTGACCGCACTCCCCGGCCGCTCCATGCAGGAGTTGGTGAACTCAGAACCAGGCTGGCTTTACGAAGGTAATGCGGTCCTGCATCCGCGCGGATCCGAATATCAAACTCAGTTTGTCGTCGACGGAATTCCCATCACCGACAACCGTTCGCCAAGCTTCGGCCCTGAGGTCGAAGCCGACGACGCCGAATCTCTCAAAATTTATACCGCTGGCATTCCCGCGGAATTTGGCAGAAAGTTGGGCGGCGTTGTTGAAGTCAACACGCTCAAGAGCGCAGATGCAGGGTTTCACGGACAGCTCACTCTCTTCGGCGGCACTTATGGCACGGCTGGAATTAATACTCAAGATCAATACACATGGAAAGGGAACACGCTCGGCGTGAGCGCTTCGGGCAATATGACGGGCCATTACCTGAACCCGGTGGTCCCGCAGAATTACACCAACGACGGCACCACCGGCAGCTTTTCGCTGAGCTATGAGCGGGATCTGACTCAGAAAGACCGTCTCACGCTGATCGTTCGCCACGAGCTCGCGCGCTATGAAATCCCTAACGAATTCGTGCAGCAGAACGGGGCGTATGTACCGAGTGCGGATAATAACGTCGGCTGCCCACCTGTTCCCGCAGCAGACGAGCCGAGCGATTGTGTGTTCATTCCCGGTGGGCAGTTGCAGACTGGCGACAACTTTGAAACCGTAGGGAGCGTCGCCTACCAGCATGTGTTTTCGTCTAACGCGATCGGCTCGTTGCGAGGAATGGCGCGCGATAACTCCAACGATTTTTATTCCAACCCGTCTTCATGGCCGCTAATCGCCACTCAGCACAATTATTTTAAGGAAATTTATTTCAACGGCAGTGTCTCTGTTCATCACGGCCGGCAGGAATGGAAATCGGGAGTCGAATCCGACGCGACATTCTTGCACGAAAACTTCAGCTACGTAATGCCGGATTGCACCGACCCTTTAGATACGCAATGCCCTATCACTTTGGGGATATTGGATGCGGGCGCGACGACTTTCGCGTTTACCGGCACTCGTCCGGATCTCGAGCAGTCAGCATATGTCCAAGATGCCATCCGTCTCGGCAACTGGACCATCAATGCCGGCCTTCGCTGGGACCACTATCAGTTGTTAGTAAACCAGAACGCAGTAAGTCCGCGCGTCGCCATCTCGCGCTACTTCTCGTCGGCGGCCGTCAATGTTCACGCCTCGTACGATCGCATCTTCCAGACGCCATCGTTTGAGAACATTCTTCTCTCCAGTTCTTCCGCGGCGGAGGCTCTCGACACTAGCGTGCCCGCGCTGCAACTCCCGGTTCAACCTTCTCACGGAAACTATTACGAAGTGGGAGCGACCAAAGCATTCCTTCAGAAGCTGCGCGTGGATGCGAACATGTTTCGCCGTGATGTGAACAATTACGCCGACGACGCGCAAGTTCTCAGCACCGGAATTAGTTTCCCCATCGCGTTCAGGAAAGCCATTCTCTACGGCGCTGAGGCCAAACTAGAAGTTCTTCGCTGGGGACGATTCTCAGGCTTTGCCAGCTACTCTTACATCGTGGGAAATGTTTGGAACCCGGTGACCGGCGGCCTCTTTCTTGGGGATGACGCCGCTGGCGCAACGACCCAGTTGACGGGACATTTTCCCGACTCGCAGGACCAGCGGAATACGGTGCGAGGCAGAGTCCGCTATCAGGCCGCCTCCCGGTTGTGGTTCGCCGTGGGATGCGATTACAACAGCGGACTGCCGTTTGAACCGGACTTAACCCCTCAGCAATACGCGACGGAATACGGTCAAGCGGTGATCAACCGCCTCAATTTTAATCGCGACCGCATCAGTCCCTACTTCACACAGAATGCTTCGGCGGGAGCCGATCTCTACCAGCACGAAAAACGCTCCGTACGACTACAGGCCGACGCCCAGAACCTAAGCAACGAACTCGAAGTAATCGACTTCGGAGGACTGTTTTCCGGCAACGCGCTAGGCCCGTCGCGGCAATACACCTTCCGCCTGGTTACGACATTCTAGGCGGAGAAGCGCTCACCCAGAGGATTTGTCATCCTGAGCGAAGCATGATCGTCTGAAAGACGATCATGCGCAGTCGAAGGACCCCTAGCAGCTAGTAGCGCCGGCAGCGTCAAGAGGAATTTCAGTTCGCGAACTCGGGCTCGATTTATCCCGCCCGCTTGAAATACTGCACAGCGCGTTCATGCTTCTGTGCGGCCGCCCGCGACGAAAACGTCCCCAGGTTCTTCCGTTTCCCCGTCTTCGCATCTTTCTTGCGGGAATACAAACGATACTCGCCGGATTGTAGTTTGCGAATCATGGGAAGAAGATGCACTTCCTGCGATCTACGGTTGGCGAGAAAAAAACGCTAGTGCGCCTTCATACCACGAAATACTTAGCCCCAGGATGATGAACCACCAGCGCCGAAGTGGATTGTTCCGGCTCCAAGAGAAATCCTGAAGTCAGCCGCACCCCAACATTTTCTTCGGGCTTGAGCAGCACAAATAATTTCGTCTGATCCTCCAGATTCGGGCACGCCGGATACCCGAACGAATATCTCGATCCCCGATACTTCTGATGAAATAAATCGCGAATCGCGGGGGCATCTTCGCCGGCAATCCCAAGTTCTTCGCGCATCGTTTTGTGATGAAGTTCCGCCAGCGCCTCTGCCGTCTCGACGCTCAATCCGTGCAGATACAAGTACTTCGTATACTCTCCGCCCTCAAACAATTTCTGGGTTTCAATCGAAGCCTTGGCCCCAATCGTGACGAGAGAAAATCCAATCACATCCATCTTCCCGGACGTCTTAGCAGCGAAGAAGTCAGAAATACAAAGCCGTCGACCTTCCCGCTGCCGCGGAAAAGTAAACCGCAAAAGTTCCGAACTCGTAGCGCCGGCCTCTGGCCGGCTGTCGCGGGGACGTCCCGTCCCCGCACCGTCAGGTTCATAGATGACCACATCGTTGCCATCACTCTGGCAAGGGAAATATCCGTAAACCACCTTCGGCTCAAACAATCCCGACGCAGCGACTTCCTCTTCCAACTTCTTCTTAATCGGACGAAACTTGTCCTCTACCAGCCGCACATAATCTGCCTGCGAGGCCGTCTTCAACTGCCACTGATTCTTAAACAGCGCAGTCTCGTTAATGTAGGGAAACACGTCGCGCACGTCATAATGCTTTACCCGCACTCCCCAAAATGGAGGCTCGGGAATATTCGGCGCGTCGGTCACCACTACACTCCGCTCGGCAAACACCGGACCGGTTTCTTCATCCACTGCTGCCGCTTTCGCATACTCCTTCACTGTTCGCCCATCGAGCAACCGCGCCTCACGCGCTCCGTTCTCGGTCACCAGATCTTCCATGACATGCAGCCCGGCAAATGCATCCTCCGCATAAAATACAGCATTCGCATACTCCCGCCGCAAATCGTCTTCCACATACTTGCGCGTCAGAGCAGCCCCGCCGCAAATCACAGGGAAGGCGAGCTTCTGCCGCTGCAAGTCCTGGATCACATATTTCATCTCCAGCGTCGACTTCACGAGCAGTCCGCTCAGCCCAATCGCATCCGCAGCATGTTCCTGCGCTGCGCTGATAATTTTGTCGCCCGGCTGCTTGATGCCGAGGTTCACCACCTTGAATCCATTATTCGACAAAATAATGTCCACCAGATTTTTCCCAATGTCGTGGACATCACCCTTCACGGTCGCAAGCACAATCGTGCCTTTCTGCGAACCACCGGCTTTCTTCTCCATCTTCGGCTCGAGATAAGCCACGGCCTGCTTCATCACGCCCGCGGAATCGAGCACAGAAGGCAGTTGCATCTTGCGCGCGCCAAACAGATCGCCAACGGTCTTCATTCCATCGAGGAGTACGGTATTGATTAATTCCAGCGCCGAGTAAGAAGCGAGCGCCTCTTCCAGCAACTCCTCCAAAGATTTCTTATGCGCGCCGTCGCCCACCGATTTCTCGCCGTTGATAATGGCGAACTTCAGCTTGTCCTCGACTGAAAGCGTGTCCACGTGCGCAGTCGTCGACGCCGCTGGCTTGCCCTTGAGGCCAGCGAAATGGTTCATGTATTTCTGCAGCGGATCGCCGTCCGATTCATCCCGGAAGATCAACTTCCGCGCCAGTTCCACTTCTTCCTGCGGAATTTTGTAGAGCGGATAAATTTTCGTGTAATTCACGATGGCCATATCGAGGCCGCGATTCACAGCCTCATGCATGAACACCGAATTCAACACCCGACGCGGATAAGCATCCAGCCCAAACGAAATATTGCTCACCCCGAGAATCGTCTTAACATCGGGCAATTCTTTTTTGATCTTTTCTACAGCCTTGAGCGTCTCGATCCCAGCGCTCCGGTATTCCTCCTGCCCGGTAGAAATGGGCAGGGTCAGCGCGTCGAAAATCAGATCAGTTCCATCCAGCCCATACTTCTTCGTAGCCAGGTCGAAAATCCGATGCGCGATCGCAGCCTTCTTTTCCGCCGTCAGCGCCATTCCGTCTTCATCGATGGTCAGCGCAATCACCGCGGCCCCGTAGCGTTTGGCCATCGGCAGCACCAGCGACGTTCGCTTTTCACCATCTTCCAGATTGATGGAGTTAATAATCGCGCGCCCTGGAATCCGCTTCAGCGCCTCTTCCACTACGTCGGCCTCGGTTGAATCCACCAGTATCGGCGCAGGCACGCGCGTGGCAATCCTTTCGAGAATTGAGGAGACGTATCCCTTCTCGTCTTCGCCCACGATCGCGCAGCACAAGTCCAGCATGTGCGAACCTTCATTCACCAGCTTCTTGGCCAGCGCCAGAATGTCGTCGTATTTCTTCCCCTGCACCAGTTTCCGGAAATGCTCGACGCGTGTCGTCGTATTCATTTCTTCTGCGACGATCAGAGGCTTCGGTTCGAGATCGAGAGGAACGGAAGTGTATGCGCTCGAAGCCGCGCCCACGCGCTTCACTTCGCGTTTGGCCGGTTCGACGCCAGAAACCGCGTCCACCACGGCTTTCAGGTGCGCAGGCACGGTGCCGCAGCATCCACCCACAATGCGCACGCCGTAATCGACAACGAAATGCTTGTGATACTCCGCCAGTTCCTGCGGAGTCAGCTTGTACACGGCGTGCCCGCCTTCGTTATGCGGTAGGCCCGCGTTGGGCAGCACCGAAACTTGCTTCGTAGAATTCAGCGCCAGATACCGGACCGCATCATTCATCTCCTTCGGCCCAGTCGCGCAGTTCAATCCGAGAATGTCGACATCAAACGGCTCCAACGCCGTCAGCGCCGCTCCAATCTCCGTGCCCAGCAGCATCGTGCCGGTTTCCTGCAACGTCACCTGCACCGTCACGGGCAGCCGCTTGCCCGACTTCCGCATCGCTTCCAGCACGCCAATCGTCGCGATCTTCGCCTGCAATAAATCCTGG
>JBEKJF010000013.1:0-27775 GCA_050011375.1 Candidatus Sulfotelmatobacter sp. | reverse complement strand
TCGCGAAAAACTTCTTTCTCGCCAGTATTGCCGCCCGGCTTTGCCGGATACGTTTTCGCCACATCGACGAACTCCGCCACGATCCGTCCACTCGGCTTCGGCTGCGGAAACGAAAAGTGAATCGTCTTTTCTTCGGGAGGAACTTCGATGCGCTCAATCTTCTCCAACTCTTTAATCCGGCTCTGCACTTGCTTCGCCTTCGTGGCCTGGTAGCGGAAGCGGTTGATGAAGACTTCCAGTTGCTCGATGCGGTCGCGCTGATTTTTGTACGCAGCCTGCAACTGCTCGTTGCGCTGCGTCTTTTGCAAAAGAAATTTGTCGTAGTTGCCGGTGTAGAACCAGAAGCGCTTGTTCCAGATTTCCGCGATCTTGTTCACCACCACATCGAGAAAATAACGGTCGTGCGAAATCAGTACCAGTGCGTACGGATAATCGTGCAAGTATTCTTCCAGCCAGTTGCGCGCTTCGAGATCGAGATGGTTCGTCGGCTCGTCGAGCAAAAGTAGATTGGGTTTTTGCAGCAGCAGTTTAGCCAGCGCCAGCCGCATCTGCCAGCCGCCGGAGAATTCGTCGGTCTGCCGCTCCCAGTCTTCCTTGCGAAAGCCAAGTCCCTGCAGCACGCGCCCTACGTCGGCTTCAATCGAATATCCGCCGCGGGTTTGGAACTCGTGCTCCAGGCTGTGGTAGCGGTCCGCGACGTTCGCATATTCCGGACTCGTATGATCGAGTTCCGAAATTTGTTGCATCAGCGTTTCCATCTCCCGCTCCATGGCGTGCAGTTCGCTGAACACTGACATGCATTCGGCGAAAACCGTGCGGCCTGAGAGCGAAAGCCCATCTTGCGGAAGATATCCGGCGGTCGTACCCTTGGCGACGATGAGCGAGCCGTAGTCGAACGTGTCGAGCCCGGCCAGAACCTTCATCAGCGTAGATTTGCCGGTGCCATTCGCGCCCACCAGGCCGACGCGGTCGTGGGGCGTGATCAGCCAGTCGGTGTTTTCAAAAAGAAGTTTGTGGCCGAAACGTTTTCCGGCGCCAGAAAGCTGGATCATGGGCTGGAATTATCGTCTCATAAAAACGGTACCCAGTCCCTAGTACCTGGCGCGGAGGCCCGTGGGTTGGCCAGGTCAATCGACCATGTCGACAAACCCGCCTCCCTCGGTTGTTTCAATCCAATTGCGGATTCGGTTCAGAAAGAGCACAGAGCGATCAGCATCGCGTGCGTCGACGGCCCTGACTTTAATGCCGAGTTCGCGCGTGCGAAAGTGTTCGTCGTCGATTCTTTGCTCTAGAACCACATTGAGAAGCAAGTTGCCGTGCGCCAAGGTTTCGGCGATAGTCTCGACCGCGATAAGCCAAGTCCCCTTGGAAGTATCAACTGTCGATAGATTGATCGGCAGCTGCTTTGGAGGACCGTGTGGGCGTAAGGTCATGCGGGAAAGTATCCCACACCTTCAATGCGCGATTGCGCGTCCGTTGCGGCTTTCAGGGTGTTTGCCCAAAAGAGCACCGGCAAACTGAATGCGCTCCATAGCGCGATCGATCACGGCTTCCAGTTCACGCGCGTACTTCACTTCGCGGCCCTTGGCGAGCCGCTGACGGGCTTCTTCCGCGCTGAACCATGTGGGGTGGCGCTGGAGTTCATCGGGCCGGCGCATCTCGCGGACTTCCATCAGAAATGCCTTCACCACAAATTCCTGCACGCCGCCCGGCTGCCAGAACACGCCCTTGGAGTGGATATAAAGATGAAAGTGCCGAGGCTCGATGGTGCCCAGCGCGCCCGCTTCTTCAGCGGCTTCGCGCTCGGCGGCCTGGCTGTGTGAGAGATGAGTTTCCGGCGAACCTTTAGGGAAGGTCCACTTATTTCCGCCGTTGGTGTTCACCAGCAGGAATTCCACGTCCGCACCTCGCCTGCGGTAACAGATCGCCGCCACCTGCAGTGGCAGAGATTTCGCGATGCGCGGCGAACCCATGGGGTGCCTCCTGCGTTAATCCTAGATCAAAGATGTTGCAGGAATGTTAACATGCAACAAAAATTGTGCAGGGGGGATTACTGTAGTTTCCACCAGCGCGGCACACTGCGTAAAGCCGAAAAGCGAATCGTGCACAATCCAGTGAGCTGGCACGTCATTCATTTGCAAGCCATCCAAGCTGCGACAGTTCAGCAGGAGCCACGGCCACTACCCTCGACCCCGGTCATTTGAACTGCGGTTTATGCAAACAAGGTAAAGTAGAGACGATGACCGCATGGACTGACCCTACGCGTAAGCCGTTAAGCCGGCGCCAGATGCTGGCCCAGGCCTGCAAGACAGCGTTGGCGCTCCCGTGGCTGAATGTGGCCACAGCGAGCCTCGCCACACTGAATCTGGCGTTGATCGAATCATCCTGCGGAGGATCGAGTAACGGAAGCACGGCGCCAACTCCTCCGCTTTCCGACGATCAATTCCTCGACCAGACGGAGCAGGCAGCGTTCCTGTATTTCTGGGAGCAGGCCAGCGCCACCACTGGCCAGGTCAAAGATCGCGCCTACGCGACGGGCGTCAACGATACGCGAACGCTCTCGAGCATTGCCGCGACCGGCTTCGGGCTTACCGCACTCTGCATCGCCGCGCAACGGGGATATATGCCCAGCTCGCAGATTCAGGCGCGAGTTCTGGCCACGCTGAATTTCATCTGGAACGATCTGCCTCAGGAAAACGGTTTCTTCTACCACTACGTCGACATGAATACCGGCCTGGCGGAGCCCGGTTCCGAAGTATCGTCGATTGATACGTCGATTTTGTTGTGCGGCGTGCTCACCTGCCGGCAATATTTTCAGGACTCGCAGATTCAAAGCCTGGCTGCACAGATCTACCAGCGCGTGAACTGGCCGTGGATGCTCAATGGCGGCACAACGTTTTCCCAGGGCTGGTTGCCGGGGAGCGGCTTCCTGACCACGCGCTGGGATACCTACAGCGAACTGATGATGCTTTACCTGCTGGCCATTGGCTCAACCACCTACCCGGTCCCGGCAAGTTCGTGGAATGCATTCTCGCGTCCGCTGGTTACGTTTCAGGGCTATACCTACATCAGCGGGAATGCTCCGCTGTTTATCCACCAGTATTCGCACGCCTGGTTCGATTTCCGCAACCAGCAGGATGCCTACGCGAACTACTTCACCAACTCGATCATTGCCACTGAGGCCCACAAGGCGTTCTGTCTGTCTTTGTCATTGGCCGGCGAATTTTCCGACTATCAGGAGAATCTCTGGGGAATCACGGCGTCGGATTCGCAGAATAATGGCTACGTCGCGTGGGGTGGACCTCCTACGATGGGGCCAATCGATGGTTCCATTGTGCCCTCGGCCGCAGGCGGATCGGTTCCGTTCCTGTCGCCAGATTGCATCGCCGCCCTGCGCAACATTCAGAGCGCCTATTCCAACGCGTGGCAACGCTACAGCTACGTGGATGCTTTCAATCCACTGACCGGATGGTATGACACGGATGCTTTAGGCATTTCCTTGGGCATCGCCATGCTCATGGCTGAGAACTACCGTTCGGCTTTCGTATGGGATAACTTCATGCAGAATCCCGAACCGCAGGCGGCGATGACCGCGGTGGGATTCACATAAACATCGTGACTTAATTTGAGTGGCTCGTCTGATTGAAGCCGATTCAGTGTGCCGGCGTCGGCGCCGATACCGGCGCGGGCGATTCGGCGACTCGCACGACGGAGCATTCCGCTTTTTTGCCGCTGGCGCTCTTCACCTTGCCCTTGGTGCCGCTGATCTCGAATTCCATTCCGCTACCGACAACGAAATCGGTTGCCTTCAAGGATTCATTCTCGTTGGTGCGGCAGGTGTATTGCTTGCCTTGCGCCACGAAGGAAAGATCGTATTGCTGATGCTTGTGAGTCTTCTTGTCGGTGGTGCCGACGGGCTGGAAATCCTTTAGCGTGGTTGTGCCCTCGATCTTCGATCCCGCTACCGCCGTCATCGCGAATCCCATTACCAGGAGCGCAGTCGTATAACCCTTACGCATGATTCAACCTCCGGCTTGATTTTACGTTGGGGAAGCGGTCTTGGCTCTGAAACTTTTGGCCGGTGTGAATCGGCCGGGGCCCTGCGGAATCAAAGCCGCGACCTTCCGAGCCGCGGCCGATAAGAACATTACTCTCTAGTTACTAGGTATAACCCTGTATACCCGAGTTCCTTCGAAACTGGCACGATAGTCCGCTTTTGCCTCATTTCGGCACGATTTTTTTTCGGCAAGCCATTGGAAGCACTCTCAAAACGCGTTTTGTGCATTGACGACGATGCTGCGATCTTGCGCCTGCACCAGCGTCTGCTCGAAGATGCCGGATACTCCGTGCTGACGGCAGCTTCCGGCGAGGAAGCATTGTCCATGCTGGAGCAAGGCGCCTCGCCCGACATTGCAGTGCTGGACTACAGCATGCCCGGAATGGACGGCGAAGAACTTTCGCAGCGGTTGCGCAGGCGGTATCCGAAGCTGCGCCTTATCGCCGCTTCTGGAAATGAGATTCCTCCTGCCATGCTCGAGGCCGTTGATGGCCACATGCTGAAAGGGCGTAAGCCGGAACAGCTTGTTTTCGTCGTTTCCGAGGTTTTGTCCGGATCCAAAGAGGTCCCAGAGGGAGACAGGAAATTTTTGGGAACGATTTTGTGCGTGGAAGACGAGGAGTTGCAACTTCGGTTGCGCGAGATGCTGCTGGAATCCGCGGGCTTTAAGGTGTTCGGAGCGCGAACCGCAAAAGAGGCTATGGAGATTTTTCGATCGAACCATATCGATGCGGTGGTGATGGACTATTGGCTGTCCGCCGAAAATGGTACCGCCATCGCGGAGCGGATGAAGGCGCTGCGGCCCAGAACTCCGATTGTGATGCTGTCAGGGTTTTCATCCTTGCCGGGCGAGGGCGCTGTGGTGGATGCCTGGCTGCGCAAAGCCGAAATTCAGCCGGACGATCTGGTCCGCGAAGTGACCCGGCTGGTCAATCTTCGCAAGGATCCACGTCGCACCACGATTACAGAATGAGAACGCTTAGGGCCAGAAATTCGTCAGCAGCCGGGCAAAATTTCGCGCGCGCCCTCGTGTTCGCGGTCTGCCTCGTCTTCTTGTTTCAAGACGCCCCCCTGGCGGCTTTCTCGGGCACTGAACCCTCCACCGACACGAAATCCGAGAATCCGGTAAAGCACCTAAGCCTGCAGGAATTGGGAAACATCGAAGTAACCACTGCGTCCAAGCAACCGGAGCGGGTGATGAATACTTCCGCGGCGATCTACGTGATCACGCAAGAGGATATTGAGCGTTCCGGCGCGACCAACCTGCCGGAGGTTTTGCGTCTCGCCCCGGGAGTTGAGGTCGCTCGCATCGACAGCAGCAAGTGGTCGATCGGCATTCGCGGTTTCGGGAGCAGGCTGGCGCGGGACGTGCTGGTGCTGATCGACGGCAGAACGGTCTATTCCACCCTGCTCGCGGGCACTTATTGGGAAGTGCAAAATGTGATGATCGAGGATGTAGACCGCATTGAGGTGATTCGCGGGCCGGGAGGCACCATCTGGGGACCGAACGCCGTCAACGGCGTCATCAACATCATTACGAAAAGCAGCAAGGATACGCATGGGGAGTTGGTATCCGCCGAAGCAGGCAATATAAAAACGGGCTTGGCCGACGCGCGTTACGGAAGCGGAACCTCAGGGAACTTCAACTACCGTGTCTATGCCATGGGATTTGATCGCGGTCCCCAGTATCATCCCGATGGCAATAACTTCGACGCCTGGCGCGCGGCGCAAGGCGGCTTCCGCACCGATTGGTCGAGAGGCCCCCGCGATAGTTTCACAGTGCAGGGCGATATCTATGCCGAAGGCGCAGGCGAGGCTGTCGGCGCAACCTATTACACCCCGCCTTATTCGCAGACGCTCTACGGCACGGCCCGGCTTTCCGGAGGAAATCTTCTGGGACGTTGGCAAAGAGTCTTCGAAGAAGGCAAAGATTTCCAGTTGCAGGCTTTCTATGATCGCACGGTCCGCCTTGAACCCAACTTCGACGATCTGCGCAATACTTACGACGTCGATCTTCTAGACCGTTTTCGTCTGCCTGGGCGTCAGCAGATCTCGTGGGGCTTGGGAGCGCGTTTCAGCCGAGGCGACAATCCCGTGGTGGTTTCCGGTTTGACGTTCGAGCCTGACCCGCGGACCGATCGCCTGCTCACCGCTTTCTTGCAGGACGAAATCAACCTGGTCGACAAACGCCTCACGCTCACCGCCGGAACGAAATTTTTGCGAACGAATTTTACCGGCTGGCAATTGCAACCCACCGGTCGGATTCTATGGACCCCAACCAGCAATCAGTCCGTGTGGGCTGCCTTTACGCACGCGGTTCGAACTCCATCGGACGCGGAAGAAAACTTTTCTCTTCTCGGCTACATTGGCTACGACGGAACGCCACCCACCGGAATGCCGTTCTTTGCCCGCTTTAATCCCAATCCGAACTTCCGCTCGGAAGAACTCAACGGCTATGAGTTAGGGTATCGCTTGCTCGTGCACAAGGCGGTCTACCTCGACATCGCGTCGTTTTTCAACCACTACGGCGATCTCTTCAGCGAAGACGTTACCGGCTCACCGTATGTGGTAAACAGCCCGGCGACGGGCAATTACCTGCTGCTGCCCGCCGATTTCGGCAACGGACTCACGGGTACCACGAAAGGAGTGGAGTTTGCTCCGGAGTGGAGACCGCTGCCTTTCTGGCGATTGCGCGCGTCTTATTCCTACCTCCAGATGGATATAAAGAAGTCTGCCGGTTCGTTGGATATCGGCACAGCTCACATTACCGAAGGCTCCAGCCCAAAGCATGAGATAACAATTCTCTCGGGACTTGATTTTGCCAAAGTTCTCAGCCTTGACGTGACTTACCGCTACGTCAGCGATCTGCCCGCCCTGAAGATTCCTGCGTACTCGACCGCGGATGTCCGGTTTGACTACCAGCCGAACCGGCAATTCAAGCTGTCATTTGTCGGTCGAAACCTGTTTCAACCGCATCACGACGAGTTCAGCGGCGTCGATCCCGGGCCGACCGTGGGAATCAAAAGAAGCTTGTACGGACAGCTCACGTGGACACGCTAAGAACGGATCAATCTTCTGCCTTTCGCCAGCGCCTGGTGCCGGCGAGGGGGAGGCGTGTAGCGCTAAGTTCGCGCCGTGGGCGGCCAATGGCGCTACTCGTGACAGCGCTGTTCCTGTTATTCGCCTTTATTCCCGCCTCCGCTCAGACCCATCCCACTGAGTTCCAGGTAAAGGCTGCGTACGTCTACAACTTTGGAAAATTTGTGAAGTGGCCTGCCGAAGCGGCTCCGCCCGCCAGCCCGTTCGAAATCTGTGTGCTGGGAAAAGACTCCTTCGCAACGGTTCTGGATACGACCGTATCTGGCGAGAGTATTGATCGCAGGAACATTGCCGTGAAGCGGATTTCGAACCCGCAGGAGGCGGTCGAATGCAACATCCTCTTCATAGGCTCATCGGAGGAGGGCCGTCTGAAAGCAATCGTGGCGGCCACGCAGCATCTGAACGTCCTGACGGTCAGTGATATCCCGCATTTTGCGGAGCGCGGCGGCGTGATTGGATTTGTAACGCAAGAGGAGAAGATTCGTTTCGAAGTAAATTTGGCAGCGGCCGAACAGTCGCACTTGGCTCTCAGTTCAGAATTGTTGAAGGTGGCCAGTCGGGTGATCGCCAAACCCGCGTCCTGAACTAATTATGATCGCCCAGCGCAAACAGTCGATTTCGACGAAGCTCACCATGATGAACATCCTGGTGAGCGGCGCTGCCTTGCTGCTGGCCTGCGCCGGATTTTTTGCCTACGATCAGATCACCTTTCGCGAGAGTTTAGTACGCACCCTATCCGCACAAGGACAGATCATCGGCTCCAACAGCGCGTCTGCTCTGCTGTTTGACGATCCCCAGGCTGCCCTGAATACCCTTTCCGCGCTTAAGAGTTTCCCGAATATCGTCTCGGCAGGTATTTTGACGGCCAACCGGCAGACCTTCGCGCAGTACAGCCGCGATGGTGAAGACGAACTGCTGAACGTCCCCGTTCTGCGCGACGATCAAGCCGAGGCCTACCGGTTCGGAAGCACTCACCTCATTTTGGTGCGCAAGATTGTTCTGGATCAGAAGCTGATCGGGTTTGTCTACCTGCGCGCCGATTTGAACGAACGTGCTGTGAGGTTGCGCCGTTATGCTCTCATCGCCTTCGGCGTGTTGCTGTTGTCTTTGCTTTTTGCCTTGCTGGTTTCCTCCGCTTTTCGCAAGTCCGTCGCGGAACCGATTACGGCGCTGGCCGAGACGGCGCGCAGCGTTTCACGGAATCGTGACTACTCGGTACGGGTTGCGCCTACGGGCGAACGCGATGAAGTCGCGGTTTTGATCGACGCATTCAATGAAATGCTCCGCGAGATCCAACAGCGGGACCGCGCCCTGCGCAATGCCCGCGACGAACTCGAGCAGCGCGTCTCCGACCGGACTCACGACCTAGTCTCAGCCAATCGGGAACTCGAGGCATTTTCCTACTCGGTGTCTCACGACTTGCGGGGTCCGCTCGAGGTGCTGAACGGCTTCAGCTATATGTTGATGACCAAGCATGCCGGCCAACTTGATAGCGGCGGAAAGGAATCAGTCGAGAACATTCGCACTGCCGCGCGGCGCATGTCGGAATTGATCGACGATTTGCTGAATCTTTCACGAATGACCACGAGCACCATGCATCGGGAACGCGTCGACCTGAGCGCCTTCGCTCGCTCGATAATGGAGGACCTGTGCCGCGAAGCGCCCAGCCGCCAGGTCGACTTCGTGGCTCCGGAGAGCGCGGAAGCCTTTGGCGATCCTCGTCTTTTGCGGATCATGCTGGACAATTTATTACGCAACGCGTGGAAGTACACCTCGCGCCGCGAGCACGCCCATATCGAACTCGGGCGCGAAACCAAGAATGGCCGGATTGTCTATTTCGTGAGAGACGACGGAAGCGGTTTCGATCAACGGTCCGCCGATCGTCTTTTTCAACCCTTTCAGCGCTTGCACTCAGCGGCCGAGTTTCCCGGCAATGGCATCGGACTGGCGACCGTCCGCCGCATTGTTCAACGGCATGGAGGCGAAGTGTGGGCGGAAGGCGCAGTAGAAAAAGGCGCCACTTTTTACTTCACGTTGGAATCGCGAACTTCCTGAATGGTCTGACGAAACAGGTCTGACGATTGCCGTTAGAGTTCATCGTCAGCAGCCGACGTCCAGGCGTCGATGAACTCGCGCGGCGTCACGATTCGCGTCTCTTTCCAGACCTCGGGGAAATGACGAATATTCCCAGTAACGAGATAATCGGCCTGCGCGGCCTCGGCGCATTCCAGGAAATGATTATCGTCAGGATCGATTGCCGCCAGGACGCCTAATGCAGGAGAGACTACCGACACAATTCTCCGGATTCTGGCCATCGCCCCCGCGGCTTTGCCCGATTCGATTGCGAGCCTGGGACGTTTCAGCACGTCTTGGTATTCGGCAAGAACCGATTCGGAGGCAAACCATTGCACCTCGCCGGAAATGGCAAGGTTGATGACGGCTTCCGGCAACCCGCCCCTGGTCATTAACGCTGAAACCAAAACGTTGGTGTCGATGACAACCCGAATCATTGTCCGGGGCGCTGGCCGCGCTCACGCCGTGCTGCGGAAATCTCCGTGTCGATTTCTTCCATCGTGAGTCTATCGGTGCCGTTTTGCCTGGAGTCCTGTTGGATGCACGCAAGCCATTCAGGGGAAGCGGGAACCGTGCGCACGCTGACTTGCTCTCCTTCGGACATGGGCCGACCGATCAGGCTTTCAATGGCCAGTTTTTGATCGGGTGACAAGTCTTTGACACTGTGAATCATAGCTCTCACTCGCTTCAATTGATCCTAGCGTACGCTTTAGAGATTGTCACGAAAAGGAAAACTAACAAAAGGGCAATTGGTCGGGGCGCGCGGATTTGAACCGCGGACCCCCTGCGCCCAAGGCAGGTGCGCTACCAGGCTGCGCTACGCCCCGACATTGCGAACCGCCAACGACTCCGCGGAATCAACAACGCTTTCGATTATAAACGACGAACAGCGCTATAATTCTTTACAGAATATGTCGAGCCCGCGGTATGCGTTGGTTGCGTATGTAAAGAGTCCAGTGGGAGAGTTCGTGGAGAACCTCCGGCGAGAGCTGCATCCCGCGATGCCGCATCTGTCGGCCCACATCACGTTTCTGCCGCCGCGGCCTTTGCAGGGTACGGAAGGCGAGGCGTTGCAGGTGCTCGAGAGTGTCTGCGGCCGGGCCGAGCCTTTCGAAGTGACTCTCGGCGACGTCGAAACCTTCGTTCCGACTACTCCCACGGTCTACATTCGCGTGGCTCATGCCGCAGCGCGTCTGGAAGAGTTGCACGACCAGCTTAACGCGCACGCCTTGGCTTTCGCCGAACAGTGGCCCTACACGCCTCATCTGACGATTGCGAAATTGCCGAACGAAGAAGCCGCGCAGCAGGCGATGGAAATGGCCCGCGACCGCTGGCGCCAATATTCAGGCAGTCGCCGCATCCTGCTCGACCGGCTCACGTTTGTGCGCGAAGACGCACAGAGCTGCTGGGTCGACCTGGCCCCGGTTCTGCTAGGCGGAAGTTTAGTCTCGCCGTAAATGACCGGCCCTCCAGAATAGTAGTAAACTCCGCGCCCTCCGCGGACGTTCTCAGCGATCTCCGCGTTTGAAGATTTTGACGAAGCTTTTCCAGGTCCCCAAAAGCCTGAATCGCGGAGGTCGCCAAGAACACCCGCGGAGTCTGCGGAGAGCACTCGATCTGCGAGCGCCGCATTGACTTGCCGCTGCTCGCCCCCTAAGATGATCCGCCAAGGACATACCTGCCCGCGTGATCGGCCAAACCATTTCGCATTACCGCATTACCGAGAAGCTCGGCGGCGGCGGCATGGGTGTCGTCTACAAAGCCGAGGACATAAAACTCGGCCGCTTCGTCGCCCTCAAATTCCTACCCGATGAAGTGGCCAAAGATCCGCAGGCGCTAAGCCGGTTCCAACGCGAGGCTAAGGCCGCTTCTGCGCTGAACCATCCGAACATTTGCACCATCCATGAAATCGACGACCAGCATGGCCAGACCTTTATTGCCATGGAGTTTCTGGATGGCATTACCCTGAAGCACTGCATCGCGGGGCAGCCCGTCGAAATTGAGACGGTGCTAGCCCTCGCCATCGAGATTGCCGACGCTCTCGATGCCGCGCACGAAGGCGGAATCGTTCACCGCGACATCAAGCCCGCGAATCTTTTTGTGACCAAGCGCGGTCACGCCAAGATTCTCGATTTCGGCCTAGCCAAAGTAACTCTGCGCAGCAGCCGCATTCCCGATGGCGCGACCGCGACGCTTCAGGAAACGTTGCCGAGCGAAGAGCACCTGACCAGCCCCGGCTCGACCCTCGGCACCGTGTCTTATATGTCGCCGGAGCAGGTGCGTGGCCGCGAGCTCGACGCGCGCACCGATCTGTTTTCTTTCGGCGCAGTTCTTTATGAAATGGTGACGGGCACGGTACCGTTTCGCGGAGAAGGTTCGGGCGACATTTTTGATGCGATCCTGCACAAGCCACCCACTGCAGCGGTGCGGCTGAATCCAGAAGTGCCCGTGGAACTCGAACGCATCATCAACAAAGCTCTCGAGAAGGATAAGGACCTGCGCTACCAGCACGCATCCGAAATGCGGGCCGATCTGAAACGACTGAAGCGTGAGACGGAATCCGGCAGAGTAAGCGCGGATTCTTCCTCCGCGAATGTTTCCGGGCCGGCAGCATTGCCGGCCGCTGTTTCCGCATCTAGCGCAAAGATTCCGGCTTCCACCTCAGCATCGTCAAGCTCAGTACTGATCGCCGAAGCGCAGCGGCATAAAGGCAAGCTCGCGGGCGCAGCCGTCGCGGTGATCGTGCTACTGATCGCTGCGGCGTTCGGCGCCTACAAACTTCTGCACAAAAATGCGCCGGTGATCGACACTCACAACATCACCATCCGCCAGCTCACCGAACACGGGCAGGCAGTCGGCTTTGCCAGCATCTCGGCCGACGGCCGCTTGGTAGCTTATGGCAGGCGCGAAGTCGAACGCAGCCTGCGCGTGAAGCAGGTGGCAACTGGCAGCGAGGTCACAGTAGTGCCTCCGCAAACTGGGTTCTTCGGCAAAGGCGCTACATTCACGCCCGACGGCAACTATCTTTACTACGCGCATCAAGACCCCGCGAACCCAAACAGCATAAATCTCTATAGTGTGCCGGCCTTGGGTGGTGCGTCGCGGCAAATCGTGAGTGATGTAACCAGCGCAGTCGCATTCTCACCCGACGGCAAGCGTATGGTTTACACGCGCAGCATTCAGGACAAAGGAGAAGATCAATTACTGATCGCGAATGCGGACGGTAGCGATGAAAAGATCATCTTCCGCCATGAGTCCGGCGCTAACGGCATCCGCACCAGCCCTTCGTGGTCGGCGTCGGGCAACCTCATCGCGGTGGGGATGTTACAGCTGGGCCAGAAAGATGTTCTTTCATCCATTCTGGTTTTGACTTCAGAGGGCAAGCAGGTTAAGACCTTCCCTCTACCTGTGCTGATTAGCGATGTGGCATGGCTGCCCGATTCCTCCGGAGTGTTCTTCGACGGGATTCAAACGTCGGTAATTCGGAGTCAGATATGGTTGCAGCCCTATCCCGAAGGTGCGCCCTTCAAGATTAACAATGATTTGAGCGACTACTACTCGCTAAGTGTAACCGCGGATGGAAAGTCGTTCGTTACCACACAGCAGCGCCAGCAGGCGACGATTTACGTAGGCGATTCTCCAGCTGTACTGAATGACAAAATCGATTGGAAGCTGAGTCCAATCTCGACCGAACAAGCGACGGGATTCGGCCTTTCCTGGACCAGTTCGGGCAAGCTCCTACAGCAAGATGGATCCGTTCACATTTTTGTCACGGACGCGGATGGCAGCAACCGGGTTCGTGTGCTGGAGGACAATGCGCCCGCCTTCGGTCCCCGCTCCTGCGGTTCCGGCGACCTAGTCATTATGTCCAGAGTGCTCGCGAACAATGCGCCGAACCTGTGGCGTCTGAATATGGCCACCGGAGAAACGAAGCAGCTCACGTTTGGTAAAGACGAGGAGGTTGGCTCCTGCACTCCCGACGGAAAATGGATGCTCTATGCGGGACCTGCTCTCAGCGACAACCTGTTTCACATCTACAAGGTTTCAACGGACGGCGGCGAGCCGGTGGAACTTGCCAAGGGACAGGTGCGTGAGGCAGCGGTTTCCCCGGACGGCCAAATGGTCGCCTATGTCAGGATCGACGGACAGGGTGCCAGCGCGAAGTCGAAATTCGTGGTGCAAAAGCTGGAAGGCGGCCCGTCGGTGCAGGAGATCGAAGTCCCTTCGGCCTACGCGCGGCAGTACCTCGGCTGGACGCCTGATGGCCGGGCGTTGACCTTCGTGCACAATACGACCGGCAACACGCAGAATGTGTACATGCAGCCGCTGGCTGGCGGCGCACCCGTTCAGTTGACCCACTTCGACTCCGAGCCCTCGGCCTTGGTTACCTACGCGTGGTCACGCGACGGCAAGAAGTTCGCGGTCACTCGTGCCCGCTATAACGATACTGACGTGGTCATGTTCAGCGGTTTCCGCTGAGAGCATTTTCAGAATTCAGAATGAAAGATTGGAAAGGACTTTGGCTTATGTTGGAGATTCAGACCAAGCAGTTGCCGCCGGACATCGTCGTCCTGGAAATCACGGGCAGAATCACCATTGGCAGGGAATGCAAGCAGCTGGAATGGGCCACCGACAGCCTGGTCCGCGAGAAGCAGCAGAAGAAGATCATCTTTGACCTCAGCGGTGTGACCCATATCGACAGCACTGGCATTGGGATCATCGTCATGTCGGCCGGCCAAGCCAAGCAGGCCGGCGGAGAACTGCGGCTGGCCGGCGCCAACAAGCACATCGAACAGGTATTGAAGCTCACCAGCGTGGACAAGATCGTGCATTGGACCCCAACCGTGTCGGAGGCGATCGTAGGTTTCTAGGCGCGCGATCGGTGTCCCGGACCAGTTTGACATCCCGAGACACCCTCACATCTCGAAATACTCTGTCATCCCGAGCGAAGCGAGGGATCTTGGTTCTTGCCTGCGCCGTAGATATCGATTGCGCGGGCCAACAACAGGATCCCTCGTTTTCCGCTCGGCATAACACTCATATGTTTATTTCACAGTAACTTCGCCGTGTTACCTGCCCGTTACGTTACTCCTGCCTACTCCGCATGGCCCCTGGTACATTTCCCTCCCGTGCGTTGCGCAGGCCGTTGCCGCCCTGTAAACAGAAGAGAGGGAATGGGTTGAATCCCGCGCCGGTAGCCGTTTCAGGCGCGGATTGCAGCACCAGCCGGAGGGCACAGCATGCAGATCGGGGTCTACGGTTCGGGTTATCTGGGAACAGTGATTTCGGCATGTCTGGCAGATTTTGGCACTCCCGTTTCATGTTGTCATCCCGACCGCACTCGCATGGTCGAGATGGCTCAGGGAAATATTCCTTTCCACGAGAAGAATCTGAAAGAGATCATCCGGCGCAACGTTCGCGCGGGGCGCCTCGCATATTCCACCGACATCGAATCGTTTGCGCGCAAGACGCAAGTCATTTTTCTGGCGGAAGATAACGCCGACAACCTGACCGATGTAGTGATGCGGATCGCGCGGCTGGCGACCAAGCCTCCGATTCTGACGATTGTCACACCGGTTTCTGTGGGCACTGCTGGCGCGCTTGAGAAATCTTTGAAAGATGCGGGCCTGCATGGAACGATCGTTTCGCAGCCCATGTTCTTCACCGACGGTTGCGCCGTAGAAGACTTCAACTGGCCTGACCGATTGATTCTGGGGTCGACCTCGAACGAAGCGGTGCAAATTCTCAAACAGATTTTTCATCCGCTGGTGATGCGCGGAGTTCCCGTGATTGTGACCAATCAATCGACCGCGGAACTCGTGCGCGAATCGGCGACGGCGTTTGTGGCGACGAAGATTTCTTTCATCAACGAAGTTGCGGCGCTGTGCGAGCGTGTAGGCGCGGACGCAGTCAGCCTGGCACTCGCTCTTGGTCTCGACAAGAAGATTGCTCCGCGCTGCTTGCAGCCGGGAGCGGGCATGGGCGGCGTGTTTGCCGAGTCGGACATGGATTCGCTGGCGCAGTTGGCTCAGGCGAACGGGGTTTCGCTGAAAGTGCTGAGCGCGGCGCGCGACGTTAACCACACGTTGGCCGATCGACTGGTCGACAAAATCGCGCTGGCTTTGAATTCAGTCGAGAACAAAGACGTGGGAATTCTTGGGCTGGCATTCAAGCCGAACACGAATTCTGTGGCAGGTTCGTCGGCGATGCGGTTGGTAGAATCCCTGGTTGCCAAGGGCGCGCGCGTGCGGGCTTACGATCCCGTTGCTTTGGATGAGGCGAAGTTGCGGCTCAATGGTTCGGTGCGTTATTGCGAATCGGCCTATGCGGCTGCCGAAGGAATGGATGCGCTGGTGGTTGGTACAGGCTGGCCTGAGTTCCGCGTGCTTGATTTTGACCGGATCAAACATCTGCTCAAGAAACCGGTGATCGTCGATACAAAAAATCTGCTTGATGCGGCGCGGATGCGCGCTATGGGGTTTGAGTACGTGGGCGTGGGGCGGGGATAGTTTGGACGTGGCGGCGAAAACCTTCACCGCAGAGGACCCTTCGGCCCCGCTCAGGGCGGGCGCGGAGTACGCAGAGGATTTTTTGAGGATTCATGACACTCGGCGCCGTCGAGGTTATCAGATGCAATAGTCTTCCGTTGTAGATACGCAATCCTCCCCAAAGGATCTGTGAGCGAAGAAATTCTCATTTCCGTCCAGCAAGCCGCGCTGCAGACCACGCCGCAGCCTGAGCGCTTGCCGTTATCATCCCGATTTTCGGACGTACTATCTGAAGTTCTCGATGTTTTCTCGTCTTCTTTCTTCTATTTACCTTTTTCCACTGTGACTTACATGCTAGGTTCCTGGTGGAGCCGATTTTTAGCTGAGGAGTGATCACTCCCACCACGGGCGCCAGCCCTGGGCTTTCCAGGGAAGCCTAACCAAGTGCCCGCATCAGATGTCCTGCGTCGCATCGCCAGTGGGATGAGGGCAGGGCCGCGAGGTGTCCGGAACTGCGCGGCAAAACATCCTGGCCAACGTTTCCAGAGTAGGAGAAAGCAAAATCCAAGTAAAGGTTATCCGTCACATAAAAAGAGAAAGTTTTCCACAGGGCAAGCCGGCAGGTCGTTGCGCGTTGCAATATGGGAATTGTGGAGCCACAGCCGGGCTTATTTGGCGAGAATGTCTGCGCAGTCTTCGTGCCAATGGTTATTTTTGTCGTCGGGTTCAGCTGTCAAAATTTCAACCGTGCACTGTAGTTTCACGACGATTCTCGGACAGGTTCCCGGCCACTGCGGGTAACCGCTGCGGGGATAGAAGTTGCTGAAGGTGATTTTCTGTTGCTGGTCGCGGTGGTGCAGCGTGATGGTCGTCCTGGATACGTAATCGGATCCGCCATAGCCCCAGTCGAGGTCTTTCAGAGCGATCAACTCTGGCTGGTCCAGGAACGACCGGATTTGCTCAAACTGTTCCGGGGTCAACGTCATTTTCTTGACGTCCCCAGAGTAAGGATGCACTTCGGCGGTTCTATCGGAGAAAATTTTCAGCCACGTTCTCGGCTCCGTCGACTGAGGTGTGCGCCATACGGCGAAGGAGCTTTGGGTGACTTCGAGAATCAACTTCGGCTCTTTTGCAGGCTTGGACGATTTCGGCGTTTCCTGAGAGCGGGCCTGGGGATGAAGCGCCGCGAATGCGAGGGCGGTCAACAGGGCGGCTCGAAGCGGCAATCGTTTTCTTGCGATCGGGATGCTTCTCAGTTGAATGTTTCGCATTGGATTTTCTTCACTCTGGAAAACGGCGAGCAGTTTACTCTGATTTTCGCGCGCGGACAAATTAGCGTGGAAAAGAAAATCCTATAGCGACTAAAGATAGGCTGCGGAAAAACACATTGCCAACACTCGGCCCGACGATCGGGGGCTAAAGCCCTGTTGGATTTTAGAGGCTTTACGCGGCGCTGAAAGCGCCGCTCTTCCACGGTGTTGCATGCGCCGGTTTTCGAGGTCAACGCGAACCGTCCGTCCGGGTGGGAACGGCGGAACCGTATTTGAGGTCACGCCATAATCTGGCGGCCCGTTTTCGGAATTACGCGCGCGAAGCGGTCTTCAGTTTCTGACACCGGGTCAGCGCAGTTGCTATAATCGAGGCGGCGGTGGGAATAGCTCAACTGGCAGAGCACCGGACTGTGGCTCCGACGGTTGCGGGTTCGATTCCCGTTTCCCACCCCAGAATTTTTTCCTGGCTGCGACCTTGCCTCAGCGCATCAATCCGGCAGGGTACCTCAGGGGCTAAAGCCAGCGAATCTTTGGCACATGTTGACGCAGGCCACGAAGGCCTGCTCCACCCGCGTTCTCGATACATTTCCCTTTTGTACTTGGGTAGCCACCGGACCATTTTGGGAAGGTTCTCTCGCTGCCCCGCTTTTCTTCGCGGTATTCATTGACCTGCCGACGGTGGCGGACTAGAATTCGCTCGAATCTTCTTGCGGACGCGACGTGGCCCTTTAGGGCCGTTGCCATGCGACAGAGGGGAAGTCGATTCACGAGCCCTCGGCTCCTTGGGATTTTTCTGTTTTCTGGGAGGAGCTTCATGAAGAGTTCTGCGCGCAAGCAGGTCAAACCACGTCGCAAGGCCGCCACAGAAAATGACGCCAAGCCGTCGCCGGGATTTTTCCCCATCGTAGGGATTGGGGCGTCGGCGGGCGGGCTGGAAGCGTTCTCCGAACTGTTGCGATACCTGCCGGAAAAGACCGGCATGGCCTTCGTGCTGGTGCAGCATCTCGATCCCAAGCATGGCAGCGCGTTGCAGGAAATCCTCTCGAGAACAACCAAGATTCCCCTCACTGAAGTGACACAGGGAGTGATCGTTCAGCCCGACCATGCCTACGTGATTCCCGCCAACACGAGCCTGACGATCAAGAATGGAATGCTGCATCTGGGTTCGCGAGTGCTGACCCGCGGGCAACACATGCCAATCAACGATTTTTTTCGTTCGTTGGCAGAAGGTGTGGGGCAACAGGCGATTGGGGTCATCCTGTCCGGTACAGCATCGGACGGCACCGAGGGATGCCGGGCCATCAAGGCGGCAGGAGGCATCACGTTTGCCCAGGATGAGGAGTCGGCGAAATACGACAGCATGCCGCGCAATGCGGTGAACGCAGGTTGCATCGACTTCATTCTGTCGCCCAAGGACATTGCGCGGGAGCTGGGCGGAATCAGCCAGCATCCTTACGTGGCGCGGGTTGTGGCGCCGGGGACGGAAGGGTTTCAGGGAATGGTTGGAAGCGATCTGAACGTGCTGTTCGGGCTTCTGCGGGAATCGAGCGGAGTGGATTTCACAAACTATAAGCACACCACGCTGCACCGGCGAATCCGGCGGCGGATGGTGGTACACAAGGTGGAAACGCTGAAAGAGTATCTGCGTTTCATTGGCAGGAGGCCGGAAGAACTGGAGGAGCTTTACCGCGACCTGCTGATCCACGTCACGGGATTCTTCCGGGAGCCGGAAGCGTTTGTGGCGTTGCGCAAACATGTTTATCCGAAGCTGTTCGAGGGACGCAAGCCGGATAATCCGATACGGGTTTGGGTGGCGGGCTGCTCCACCGGCGAAGAGGCGTATTCGATCGCGATCACGCTTCTGGAATACATGTGGGTGCACAGCCGGAATATTTCGCAGGCCGCTACCGCGATCCAGATCTTCGCCACCGACATCAGCGATACAGCGCTCGACCGCGCCCGCGTCGGCGTGTACTCCGAGGCAGCGGTATCGGAGATCTCGGCGGAGCGCCTGAAGAGATTCTTCATACGGTCGGATGGAGGGTTTCAAATCAACAAGTCGGTCCGGGATATGTGCATCTTCGCCAAGCAGAACCTGGTGAAGGATCCACCTTTTTCGAACCTGGATCTGGTGAGCTGCCGCAATCTGCTGATCTATTTAGGGCCGGTTTTGCAGCGGCGGGTTATCCCCTCGCTGCATTACTCACTGAAGGCTGGCGGCTACCTGATGCTGGGAGCGTCAGAAAGCTTGGGCGGGTTTTCCGACCACTTCGGGCTGGTCGACAAGAAGGACAAAATTTACCAGAAGAGAAAGACCACGGCGCGTCTGACGACTTACTTTGCGAACGCCGATTATTTGCCGGTTCGTGCGGGAGATGCGAAGCTCGCGCGGGGCTTGCTGCCCGCTTTTTCGGTGGAGCGGGAAGTGGAGCATCTGCTGGTGAACCGGTTCGTTCCCGCCAGCGTTGTGGTGAACGATCAAATGGAGATTGTGCAGTTTCAGGGCAAGACGGGAGCCTACCTGGAGCCGCCGGCCGGGCAACCCAGCTTTAGCGTGGCAAGAATGGCGCGGGAAGGCCTGCTGGTGGACCTGCGCGCGGCCCTTGACGCCGCCAAGAAAACCAATGCAACGGTGCGGAAGGAAGGAGTGCAGATTCAATCGGAAGCCGGTGCACGCGAGATCAACCTTGAGGTGGTGCCTTTGCGCGGACCCACAGCGCAGGAGCGCTTTTACGTGGTGGTGTTTCAGGATGCGGCGCGCAAGCCCGCGCTGGCGGAGGACAAAGGAAAAAGAAGCAAGACGCCGAAAATGTCTCCCGCCGCCACGCGGGACCATGAGGCGCTGAAGCGCGAGACGAACCAGTTGCGGGAGCAGTTGCGGTCGCTGATCGAAGAACATGAGAGCACCACGGAGGAATTTAAGGCGGCGCATGAGGAAGTGCTCTCGGCCAACGAAGAGCTGCAGAGCACGAACGAAGAACTGGAGACGGCGAAAGAGGAGCTGCAATCCACGAACGAGGAACTTACGACCTTGAATGAAGAAATGCAGAACCGCAACGCGGAGTTGGGATCGGCCAACAACGATCTGCTGAACCTGCTGGGTCACGTCGATATTCCAGTGGTGATGGTGAGCAACGATCTGCGCATTCGCCGGTTCACTCCGCCGGCGCAGAAACTGCTGAACCTGTTGCCCGGGGATATTGGGCGGCGGCTGGGTGAGATCCGGCCAAACCTGGAAGTGGAAGATTTGGAGACGCTGGCCCGCGAAGCCATCAGCCGCGCCACTTCGCTGCAGCGCGAGGTGCGTACTAAAGACGGCGGATGGCAGGTGCTGAACGTGCGTCCCTACAAGACTTGGGACAACCGGATCGAAGGGGCAGTGATCAGTCTGCAGGATGTGGACGCGCTCAAACGCTCTCTAGACCAGACGCGCGAGTATGCGGATACGATTGTGGAGAGCGCTCGGGAACCGATCCTGGTGTTGGACAGCAATCTGCAGGCCACGGCGGCGAACCCGGCGTTTTACCGGGCTTTCGAGGTAACTCCGGAAGAAACTGAAGGGCGACTGATTTACGCGCTGGGCAACGGGCAGTGGAATATCCCAAAGCTGCGCGAACTGCTGGAGGAAATCGTTCCGCGGAATTCCCGGGTGGACGACTTCGAGATGAGCCACGATTTTCCCAACCTCGGGCCGCGCGACATGCTGCTCAATGCGCGCCGCGTGGAACTGCAACCGGGGCATCCGTTCATCTTGCTGGCGATTGAAGATGTGACGGAGAAGAGCCGGGAGGGTGCGGCGTAGGCAGACCCGCATTGGTCCCCAGCGTGAAGCTCTGACGAGCCGACGGTACAGGCTGCTCGCTGCCTAAGCCAATAGCTTTTGCATTGGCTCCCAATAGTGGGCTTTCCATCCTGATGCCAGGCTTTCCGCCTCGCCCTTAGGAAACCCTGTATGGTCGAAGACGATCCTGGTGCCGGAGCCTTGCTCGACGAGATCGAACTTGGCAATCGAATAAATGCCCGAGGGCCAGGCGCCCGCCCGCCAAGCCTGCACAATTCGCTGGTTTGGCACAAGCTCCACGTGTCGTCCCGTGATGTAGCCGCCGAAGAGGGCGAATGCGCCTCCCGCGTCGCGACTTATCTCCGAGGGCTTGTCCGGCACGTGCATGGCCTGCATGACTCCGCTGAGTTCTACGATCTTGTCGAATTGTTTGGCGTCGGTGAGCGCCTCGTAGACGCGATTTGGACTCGCTTTGAAGACCGCCTCCTGGTGAATGGATTCCGCCGTGCGGGAGATTTCATCTTCAGCTCGAGCCCAAGACTTCGTTGAACCCACGGCCAGACCACCGAATGCGATCGCAACCCTGGCGATCGCTTGCCGGCGCGTAGGCCCATGGGACTGTGCCTTTAGATTATCTCTGTCGCTCATGGTTGTCCTCCCGGGGTTTCTCATTTTGCCGTCCCTCGAATGAGAGCACTAATACAGAATACGTTCAACAAGTATTTTTCTTGAGAAGGAGGGAGAAACCTGGCCGAATTGCAATTCGGCGAAAATAATCGTTGGCGTCCGGGTTCAACTCCAAGGTAAAATGCTGACTCGCTTGGAACGGCGAATGAAGCGTATTTTCCATCCATTTCGAAGCTCTTCACGGCAGCTGGGACCTCTGGAACAGCGCATGCTCGACTGGTTGTGGGCGAAGAGTAGCGCGACCGTGCGCGAATTGGTCGAAGGCGATTGCCAGGATCTCGCCTACACCACGGTGATGACCACGCTGGACCGGTTGTTCAAGAAGGGGCTGCTGACGAGATCGGAAGAGGGCAGGGCGTTCCGCTACGCTCCGCGATTCAGCCGCGAAGAGATGCATCGCGAAGTTGCGGGCCACGCGTTTCGCCAACTGCTGGATGCGAGTCCGGCGTCGTCTCTGCCGCTTTCGTTTCTGGTGGAGATACTGGGCGAACGGGACGAGCAATTGCTCGACGACTTGCGGAAACTGGTGGATCGCAAGCGCCGCGAACTCAGCCAGGGCAGCCCGAGCCGCAAGGAGAAAGAGTGATGTTCGCGCTGCGCGGGATCGCCGTTTCTTTCTCCATCTTCATTCTGCTATACAGTGCGCTTTCGCTCGCGGTTTGTGGCGTGTGGCGGAACTTGCGGCTGGGCACGCAGCGGCACTCGGCGCGGCGATGCGCGGATTTGCTTTTCATCCTGCGCACGATTCCTTTGCTGGTGGCGACTGCCGCGACCTTCGCGCTGGCCGTGCCCTCGTTCCTGTTGCTCGAACCTCGCGCCGTGAATGAACCCATAGGTGTTCTGCCTGTGATCCTGGGATTGTGCGGGATGGGAACCTTGCTGGCCGGGATATGGAAAGCGGCGGCGGCATTACTGCGTGCTTCGCGAACGGTTGCGCGGTGGTCGAGCGAGGCGGGTGTTATCGGAGTCGGCCGCGTACACTCCATGGATTCAATCTCGGTGCTGCGAATTTCGGGGGCTGCGCCTCCACTCACCGCAGCCGGCATTTTGCGGCCAACTGTTTGGTTGTCGCGGGCAGCGGAGTTTGTGCTGACCGAGCGGGAATTGCAGAGCGCGCTACGTCATGAAGTGGTGCACGTGCGCCGCCGCGACAATCTTAGAAAGCTGATTCTGCGGATGATGGCATTTCCGGGGATGGCGGAGATGGAAAGTGCGTGGCGCGAGGCCACTGAAATGGCTGCCGACGATGCCGCGGTCTCGAGCGCGTCTGAAGCGCTGGATCTGGCTGCGGCGGTAATCAAATTGTCGCGACTGGCTCCGCTGGAAGCGCCGGCAGAACTGACCACAGCTTTAGTGCACAGCCCGGCGGAATCCGTGAATGCGCGCGTGGAGCGGCTGATTGCGTGGACGGAACCGCGGCCTAGTCCGGCCAAGAGATATTCACGGGGATATGCGTTGTGTGCTGCGGTTGCTGTTATCGCCACGCTAGCGGTCACTTACGGCGAGCTGCTGGTGCGGGTTCACGCGGCGACTGAGTGGCTCGTGCGGTAACGGTTTGACCCTGAGTACCCGGGGGCTGAAGCCCACGGGCATGGCCTGGATTTATCGCAGCGCTGGAAGCGCTGCGCCACCCAAAATCTGAACCCCATCCAAGATCCGACCATCCTTTCTGCGAAGTGAGTCCGAGACCAACTAGAAAGTCACACGCACGCCCAGTTGTGCGGCGAGAGGAATCCCGACCGTGGTGCCGGGGCCAAAGAAGTCTCCTAGCGCGCCCTCGGGTATCTCAAGTTGCTTCAGGCTGGTGAGGGGCACGCAGTTTGGATTACAGATTCCATTGACCGCGCCATTCGCGTCAAATTGCGCCCCCGGAACCTGCGCGATGTTCACGGCGAAGTTCGCACCGGGGTTGTTGCGATTAAAGAGATTGAAGAACTCGATGAAGGGATCGACCTGCCACCGCTCGTTGATCTTGAAAGGACGCGTGACACGTAGGTCGGACTGGATGTAAGGCGTGCCGCGGAATTCGTCGAGACTGGTATACATGTCCTGACCGTTGTTCAAGGAAATTGAAATACGCCCGCTGTTGTCCGCCGTAGTGATGGTGATGGGGCGCGCGCTCTCGAACTGATTCACCGTGCTCAGCTCGAAGCCGCCGGGGATGTGGACGATTCCGGCCAGCACAAAACGGTGGCGAACATCTTCGCCCGATGGACCGTAGTCGCCGGGTCCGAAGGCATCCAGCTGTCCGGCATTCGGGAAATTGAATGGCTTGCCCGGCACCTGGCAGACACCATCGACATAATCGAAGAGTTCGCCGAGCACGCAGCCCCAGGTCTGCGCTTTGGAAAGCGTGTAGTTCGCGACCAAGTTGAAGCGGCGCATATTGCCTTGCAGATGCAGGAGCAGCGCGTTGTAACTGGAGCGATTGTCCGACTCGAAAACATTCACATTCGGCACCACCGCGGCCTGATCGGTGGCATAGTCAGGGTCCGACGTGGAAATGAGTGGGCTCAACAGGTTAGTGCCGCCGCTGTAGGGAAAGCCGCGGTAGCCGTGATTGCCCTGCTCGTGCACGTAATCGGCACTCGCCAGCCAGTGCTGGTTGAAAGCGTGCTGCACGCCGCCAGTCGTATGAACGGCGTAAGGCGTTTTATACGGGGAGCCGATCAGATTGCCCGCAGCGGCAGCGCCGCCCTGTAGGCAGCCCGTGCCTGCCAGCGCATAAGTGCCGGGGCCTCCGGTGAGGCTGCACGTGCCGGTGGTAAAGTTTGAGTTGTTAACGCCTTGAAAAGCAGTGGCCCATCCGTTCTGCGCGAGATCATCGTAGTACAGGCCGAAACCTGCACGGATCACAGTCTTCCCGCTGTTGCCGGGAGAGTAGGCGATGCCAAGGCGAGGCGCAATCTGCTTGCGATAGTCACTGGGCACGCTGGGCACTGTCGGAATCTGCAAGGCTTGCAGCGTCACATATGCGGCGTTCTCGTTTTCGCTTCGTCCCGAACCGGTGAACAATCCCCACGTCGTCTGATAACGCAAGCCGTAGTTGACTGTGAGCTGGCGTGAAACGCGCCAGGAGTCCTCGGCGTAAAACGCGAGACGCTGAACATTCTGCGAAAAGCTGCCATCGCCGGGGGGGGTAAATGTGCATCCGACGCCGGTCGGGATTGGCGGTGCGCATGCTCCTGATGCCGGGTTCGGTGGAGTGAAATAAAACGGCAATGGTGTCGTGATTCCGCCGCAATCGGGGCCGGGCGGATTGATGTAGCAATCGGGGTTCGAAGGATAAGTGATGAACTCTTCCGCGGTCGAGGCGAAGGCGCCGCTCAACACCGGTTCGTGAATGAAGTCGATGCCGAACTTGAACGCGTGGTCCCGCATCACGTGGCTCAGGTCATAGCGGAATTGATATTTATCCTGATTGCGCAGGTCGGGGAAGAGAGTGATCGGCGTGGCAAACTGATTGTCGCCGAAGGTCTCAAAGCCAGAGACGGTGAGCGCCGTCACGCTGAAGGGAAATTGTATGGCGAAGCCGAGATCTGAATTACGAGTTTGCGTGAGATGCAATAGGCTGGCATCGAGAACCAAGTTGCCCAGCCAGGTCGAACTGAAAGTGTAAGCGTTGCTGAGCGCGAGGTTCCAGTAATTGTTGTGCGTGGTCAAGCCAGTCGAGGGCAGCGTGGCTTGCTGCACGAGGGCGTTATGCGTGAGATAGCTGTCGGACGATGCGCGCAGAAACCATGTCGATTTCGGCGACTGCGCGAAGTCAAGTCGCAGCGAACTGATGTAGTCGCGAAAGGGAATTGGAACTGTGGCTGGGACGGGGATGGAAGGAATGCCGGTGATCAATCCCTCGGACGCCAGTTGCGCGAGCGCATCGAATTGCGTGGTGCTGGCGGGGCTGTAGGCGATGCTGGCGTCTTCGTGGACATTTTCGAACGAGGTGAAGAACCACACTTTGTCTTTGGCGACCGGACCGCCGAAAGTTCCAACATAGTTCTGACGGGAGAATGGCTGCTTCGGATCGGGCGCCGGATTCTCGATGGGGAAACGCGCATTCAACGCCGCCTGGCGGTCAAAAAACGCGCCGCTGCCGTGCCATTCGTTGGTGCCGCGTTTAGTTGTGATCACGACCGAGCCGGCGGTGGTCCAACCGGTGTCTGCGTCTTCGTTTGAGGTGCGCACCGCGAATTCCTGAATGCCATCGGGCGAAAAGTTTTGCAGGAAGCCGCCGATCCAGTCGTCGGAGTTTTCCGCGCCGTCGACTGAAAGCTCGTTGTTCAAGCCGGAGCTCCCGCCGGTCGAGACTGCGGTAATGCGGGCCTTGGTGGGGTCGGAAGGCTCGACCGGTTCGGTTCCTGGCACGAGGTAGGCAATGTTGGCGAAGCTTCGCGCGGGAAGCGGCAGAGTTTCAAGGTCGTGGCTGCCTACAACGCCTCCGCGCACTGCGCTTGATGTGTCGATGACTTCGGTTGTGATCGAGGAAGAATTGCCCTGTACGTTGACAGTCGCGGAGGCTGCCGCAGGCTTCATCGTTACTGTGATATCGCGTACGGTGGTGACGGCGATTGCAACATCGGCCTGCGCCGGAGCGAAACCCGTGGCACTGATCGTGATGCGGTAGCTGCCGGGGGGAAGATCATCGAGACGAAACTCGCCGCGGTCTTCGCTCGAGGCCACACGCTGCACGGACGAGCCGGATAATTGCGCGACGATTTTGGCGGAGGCGATGCGTGCGCCGGTCGCATCCTGCACCGTGCCCCGCAGAGAGCCGCGCGAGTTCTGCGCGTGCAGAGTCGCCGCGAGCAGAACGGCGAACAGGATCAGGCCTAGCGAGGTCTGGCGCGAATTCCGTTTCATGTTTTAAGCCGATGTGAGACTAGACTGCGGGGCGAGCTACTACCAGAGGTCGTAGGGCGTGATAGCTGGTTGCCGTTTCAAAACCTAAACGCGGAGGGCGGGGAGAACTGGCGCGGAGTGCACGGAGAACATTAAGGCGTTTCGCCGATTAATCCGACCACCTCTGCGGATTGCGGTCCCAGCGATGCTTTTTCAATTCTGCGAGCAAGCTGGAGTCGAGCGGGCCGGCGTCACTGGCGGCGACATTCTGGCGTACGTGCTCCGGGCTGCGCATGCCCACGATCGTCGTGCTCACCGCGGGATGAGAGAGAATAAAGCGCAGCGACATTTCGGGCAGTGTCATGCCCGCGGGCAGAATCTTTTTTAGCTTGTCTACACGCTCAATCGTGTTCGCAAGATTTTCTGGACCAAAATATCCCGAGCGCCAATCGCTTTTTGGAAAACGGGTTTCGAGCGTCATCTTTCCGCCGAGGCTGCCTTCGTCGAGCGGCACGCGCGCGATCACACCCACGTTGAGTTCCTGGCAGAGCGGAAAAAGGTTGTCCTCGGGCGCTTGATCGAAGATGTTGTAAATCACCTGTACGACATCGACCAGGCCGGTGTGCAGCGCCTTGATGCCATTGTCCGGTTCCCATCGGTTCAGGCTGAGGCCGAAGTGACGAATCCAGCCGCCGTCTTTTAGCTTTTCTACAGTTGAGCGAAACTCCGAATCGTCGGTCCAACTGTCATCCCAGACATGAAACTGAAGCAGGTCGATCGAGTCTACGCGGAGTTTCTTGCGGATCAGGTCAGCATACTTGAGCACGTGCTCGGTCGAAAACACGTCACGATATTTGTATTTCGGGAGCGCGGGCCACTTGCCGTTGGCGGGAGGAATTTTCGACGCGGCATAGAGGCGCTTGCCGGAGTTGCGCGCCATGGTTTCGCCGAGCAGGCCGTCGCTTTTGCCATCGCCGTAGGCCCACGCGCTGTCGAAGAAGTTGCAGTGCGAGTCGACGGCGAGTTGCAGAGAGTCGAGCGACTGCTGGTCGTCGGAGCCGCTCCATCCGCTCATGCCCCAGAGTCCATAGGCGACATCGCTAACGTTGAATCCAGTTCGGCCGAGCTTGCGGTATTTCATGAAAGGGTTCCTTGAGGATGAGTTCACTGTTTCTAAGGATTTTTTTCGTCGGGACATCGTAGCAGTTTTGCCGGGGCGCTCGAAATACGCCAAAAGCCGGCAACAGATGTCAGTGATGTCGTCTGCTGATTTTTCGATAGCTTGTATCGAGAATTTGCAGCCTCGGGATAGCGCTCAAAGTGTTTCAATGAACCTAGATAATAAACTTGTGGAGGTCTCCCTAGATGAAATCAGAATATCCCTATTCTCCTAAGCCTTCCTTTCGCGAAGAAGAACTTCATGCAACTTCCTCTCGTTTGACCGACGAGAAAATCTCAGACGACTCCGGAGCGGAAACGA
>JBEKJF010000012.1:0-27973 GCA_050011375.1 Candidatus Sulfotelmatobacter sp. | reverse complement strand
ACAAAAGTTCATCGTGAAGGTTGACGCGGCGAAGTCGCAGAACTCGAAGCGCCCATGATTGCGAGGTGAATCCTTAAGTTTCGCGATGTCCTGCAGCGCTAGCGTTGCCATGCCTTCCTCGGCCTCGCAGGCGAAGTGTATAGCTAGCGGAACGTCTCGCTTCACTCCCGCACCATTGAAATAAATATCCGCGAGAATCAGCGAGCCGCCGACAACCCACGCGGTGGGTTCATCCTGATTTTGTCCAAGGTCAGCCTTCTGCGCGAACCGCTCCGTCCATGCACATGCACGGGCTTCGGAATAATTCGCCGGACGCCCAATACCGCGGTAGGAGCGATAAGAAGCACATGCCGGAGGGGTTTTGGGGACAGGAACCTTCTCGGCCTCCGGGGGTAGCGGAATAGATGCGTACGCGGAGCAGTCCGCGAGACCGTCGGCGGATGCGGTCTGGCCGATAGAAGTAGTCGCAAGCACACAGTTCCCTACAAGGATGGCTGTCGCGAGGCCAAAGAGTTGCGTGTAGGGTTGGCGTTTGCGAAACATTTGTGGGAAGTATATGCCAGGAGCACCAGTTGGCGGGATGGATCTCTGTGTGGCTGAGAACATTGTTGGTGAAAAGCGAGGGGAGAATGGTGGCACCATCATGGCACCGCCCCATTGACTAATTGTGGTTACATTATCGGCTACCCGGAAACCTACCGCTGCAACTTAGATGACGCAGGCACGGAAGGAAGTTAAACTCAACTGTTGCCATACACTCCCTTTCAGGTCGTTGCTGGGCCGACGGGCGCGCGCCGCCTGTCTCGTTCCTTTCTGCAAACTTCCTTTCTGAAGGCTGCGCTGGCGCTGGTTCTCCTTGCGTTCATGGCGCCGGCGTGGCTGCATTCGCAAACAATCTCAGGCACAATCCAAGATCCCTCGGGCGCGGTCATTGCCGGGGCGCGCATCGAGATTACGGGCGGAGATCTGACACAACCAATCGTGCTTTCGTCGGATGGGCAGGGTAAATTTGCGTCCCCGGATTTGAAGCCCGGAACCTATTCGGTGCGCGTCACGCGCGAAGGTTTCGAGCCTCTGGTTAAAGCAGTGAACGTGCCCGCGGCCGAACCGCTGCAGTTGACGCTCAGCATCGCAAGGCAGCAGGAGACCGTCTCAGTTACGGGAAAGAGTCTGGGGTTCGCCAACTCCGACCCGGTTTACCGGCAGCTCCGCGGCCTTGGCCTGGGCGAAACCTTTCGCCTCGACAATTTCACTTTGCCGTGCGACGCCGCGACCTTCGAGTTTCAGAAAGGCACGCTGACATTCTTGAGCCCGGTGGACGGGGTTGTAACCGGCGCGATCTTCATTGGCGAAGGACATTTCAATCTCAAGCCCGTACTTCCTCTCGACGCCCGCGAACTGAGCCGGCGCATCGGCGCAGCCGAGGTCAACGAGGACTTCACCGAGGTGGTTTTTCGATTCACTGCGGAAGCTCGCCTGAAGCTCCTTGGCGGCATCCGGGATCGAACAGAACCAGCCGCCGAAGCATCCGTTGTCTTGAATCGCTGGCGCGAGAAGATGCGGCATCGCCACGAACAAGCGCTCGGTTTCACGGAATACCTGCTGCAGGGCGAGACCATGGACAACGTGGACGCCGACATATTGTCCGCTGTCTACAATCGTGCGCATCCGGAATTCTTTAATGCATACATCCGCGGCAAGAAGCATAAGGATCTCCGTTTCTTTATGCGGAATCGCGTGGGAGCGCTGCCTCAGCTCGATTCATCGGAGGAAGTCGGACTGATCAACTTCGATCCCGAGGGCATGGGCCTGGAGGATGGCGTCTGGTATCTGGCGCACTTAAAGTCTGAATATTTGAAGCGCACCGCGCGCTCCGATGAAGATCGCCGGCTATTTGCCACGCATCGCTACAAAATCGAAACCGTTATTGCGAAAAACGGACATCTGTTCAGCCGGGCTACGATCACCTTTGAGTCTCTGGTCGCAGGCGAAAGAGTAATGAAGTTTGGATTGCTGCCGAATCTGCGTGTAACGCGAGTTACCGATGAAGAGGGCCAGGATATTCATTTTGTTCAGGAGAGCCGCAAGGAAGACGGTTCGTTCTACGCGATACTTCCGCACGCTCCGCCGATGGGCAAGGAACAGTCCATTAATGTCGAGTATGCGGGCGATAAGGTGCTCGAAGAAGCCGGAGAAGGAAGTTACTACGTCGCGGCCCGCACTTCGTGGTATCCAAACCTGAATGGATTTGGCGAGAAGGCTCTCTACGATCTGACTTTCAAGGTGCCGAAAAAATACAAAGTGGTGAGCGTCGGACATCTACAGCAGGAATCGATTGATCAGGATCTCGCGGTCACGCACTGGGTCACTCCGGTGCCAGTGGCGGTCGCCGGATTTAATTATGGCGCGTACGAGAAGCTTGAACTGCCGGATGAGACAACCGGCTACAAGATTTCGGGTTACTACCTGACCGAACTGCCTGACAGTCTGCGCCACTCTCAGGCGCTGCGCTCTTTGGCGCCTCGCAGCATGACGAAGTACGCTCTCGAACAGACGCGCGCGCAGTTGCAACTTTGCACTTACTACTTTGGCAGAAGTCCTTACGACGAAATCTACATTACGGAGCAGCCCAATTTTAATTTTGGGCAATCCTGGCCGAACCTGGTTTACCTTCCCATCTCTGCCTACACGGATTCGACGCAACGATGGCTGCTCTTCGGACAAATCAACAACAAGTTCACCGGATTCGTTCAGGAAGTAACGCCGCATGAAGTCTCCCACCAGTGGTGGGGACACGGCGTGGGTTGGGCGTCTTACCACGACCAGTGGCTGTCAGAAGGCTTTGCGGAGTTTTCTGCAGGACTGTTTTTGCAACAGGGCGTCGCGGGAGACTGGCGCAAGGACTACATCGAGTTTTGGGATCGACTGCGGCAGCGCATTCTGGAGAAAAATAAGTTCGGCGTTGCTCCGAACGACGCCGGCCCGCTCTGGATGGGACTGCGCCTGATGTCGCCACGCACCATGGAAGCCTACCAGAATGTGACTTATCCCAAGGGCGCGTACGTGCTGCAGATGCTGCGGTCGATGATGCGCAGCACGGACGATCACGACCAGGAGAAGGCCTTCATCGAGATGATGCATGATTTTGTGGAGAGCCATCGCGATCGGCCCGCAACCACGGAATCTTTCAAAGCAATCGCAGAGAAGCATATGCCCAAGCTGATGGATTTTGGGCACAATGGCCGCCTGGACTGGTTTTTCGACGAGTGGGTTTATGGTACGCAGGTCCCGCGATATCGCTACGAATCGAAGGAGACACCAGCCGATGGGGGCAAAGTGAAAGTGCATCTCACGGTTACGCAGAGCGACGTGGACGAGCACTTTGCCATGCTGGTCCCGGTATTTGCCGACTTTGGCAAAGGTATGATGCGCATCGGCCAAGTCGGATTGATTGGCAACACTACGCGCGAGTTCGAGTTCATGCTGCCGATGCAGCCGAAGAAAGTCGCGCTGAATGCTTACAAGGATATTCTGGAACGGTGAGGATCGAAATCAGATGCGCGCTAATGCGGCAAATAGCCTGATTCCATGGGCAGTTTGCCATCCACCTTCACGACATTGACGCTGTTGTCGATGGAATGTATTTCTACCAGGCCCACTGCGCCGGGCGTGGACTGGATCATCTTCAGCACATCCGCATCGGAATCGACTATCACGACCGAATCTTTGTGCGCAGCGGTCAGCGCCTTTAATTCGCCGGGGCTCATCTTGATCAAACGCTCGAGCGTTTCTGTTTCGCCCTCGGAGTCCTTATGCAAAACCAGCGTAATATTTTTGCCGTCGGGCCACTTCTTGACCTCTGTGCGGTAGATCTTGCCGAGGTGAACGGCCGTAACGTTTTCAACCTTGTTGTCTTTGTTGACCACGACCGCCATATGGTGGGCGAAACAAGGTGTGAGGAACGTCAGTAGAAAAACCGGAAGCAGGGCTTGCCGCCGAAGTCTCATAAGCACATCCAGTCTCAGTATGTTGTGACTTGAAGCGATACGACGAGGCTAACCCAGAATCATGGCAAAGAAAGTAAAAACATTGTCAAAGCTGCGAGCGTACCAAGGAAGGAAACATCCGATTCGCGCGACCCAGTTCGCGGACTCAATCACATGCGAACTCGTTATTGCGGAGTCGTTATTGCGGAGTCCAGGTTAAATCCACGCGCACTGGAATTTCGTTTTTCACCTTCATCGTGAGCAGCGAGGGCGGTTCGATCTTGAAATCGGCGAGCGTTGCGGGAATCTTTCCTGTAATTCGCAGCTGCTTGCCCTGCGTCACGAGTTGGAACGGAACCTGCTTGTACTGTGCGGTCTGGCCGGCGAATTGGATCTCAAGGTCAGCCTGAATGGTTGCCGATGTCGTGGCGGATTCGGGCAAATGCGTGCGCACGGTCACCATGGGAAATTGGTCGCCGCGCGTGACTCGCATCATGTGGCTGTCGCGTTCGCTGTTGCCTGAATCGAATGATTTTATTGGAACCGTGATCGTGAAGTCGCATCGTCCGGCCTGGCAAATCCCCTTGCCATGGGCGTCATGACTGACGCCTTCGGTCTCGTGCAGCCGGTGAGATGCGTGGTAGGTGACGGTGCCTTGTTGCAGGATCCACTGGGCATCGGCAGCGGAGGCGAGCTGCGCGATCGAGAGAAGGAAGCAGGCGGCAGAGGTTTTTAGTGTCATAAGGTCCTTAGATGCTTGAACCGTTACTGCGCAATGTCAACGTTCTGTCTAATTTCTCATTCGATCGGCTCGACCATTACGGAGTCGCTATGAACTTTGCGGTCCGGGCGCTGCACGATCACGATGGCGGCGAGCACAAAGATGATTCCCAGTGTCTGAATCAGATGCAGCACTTCTCCTAATAACAGAGCGGCGAGAATGATCGAGAAAACCGGCTCCAGGCAACTGGCGATGATGGCGCGCGTGGGTTCGAGATATTGCAGGCCGAGAAAGTAGAGCGAGAAGGCTCCGAGAACCGAGATCATCGAGAAGACAAATAGGAACAGCCATTGCGCGGGTGCGTAGTGGGCGGCAACGACTTTCCATGGTGGATTGACGACCAGCCAAAAGACCGCCGCAGCGGTGAGAGTCCAGACCAGCACGCGCCAGCGGTCGTAACGGGCGAGGATGCGATGGCCGCTTACGTTATAGAAGGCGAAGGAAAACGACGCCAGGAGCGCCGCGATAACGCCATAGGAATCGAGGCGCAGCGACTGTCCGCCATTTGATTTTGGTCCGACAATGCCGATGACAAGAGCAATTCCAGTGACGGCCAGCGCAACGGCAACCACTTTTTGCAGCGACAGCTTTTGCTGACCGCGCGCCACTACATAGAACAGCACCCACACCGGCGCCGTGTACTGCACGATGATCGCAGTCGCAACGTTTGTTCTTTGGATCGCGACATAATAAAAATAATTAGAGACCGCTACGCCGAGCGTACCGAGAACAAAACAATAAGCGAGATCGCGCGCGGGAAGCTTGATCCGCTGCCATCCTTTGGAAGCAACGAGAAGAGGAAGCAGGACCAGCAGAGAAAACGTCGTACGCGTCTGCGAAAGAATGAGTGGATCGATTGGACGAAAAGCGGTTGAGCCTAACGGCAGCTTGCCGGTAAAGACCGCGCGGCCGAGTGCGGCCGAGACTCCCCACAAAAACGCCGCCGAGGCGATGAAGAAATATCCGCGCAGAGCATGTGGGCGCGTGCCTGGCTGATTTGAGTCTGGCTGAATTGAGTTTGGAATATCGACCCTCGCGAATCTTTTCGATAATCAGTCAACGGTAAGGAGGCGGTCAAGACGCGAGCGTTTAAACATCCACATATTCGATCTCGGCGGTAATTTTCGCGGTCTTTTGGAGCATGGCAGAGACTGAACAGTACTTTTCTTTCGAAAGGCGGACTGCATCCTCGACCGCCTTTCGAGACACTTTGCCGCCGACGCGGTAGATCAGTTTGATCTCCGTGTAGACGGAAGGCTGATCCGTCGCTCGCTCAGCCTGGGCGCGCACCTCGAGGCTGGTGAACGGTTCGCGCTTCTTTTGCAGGATGGAAACAACATCGTAGCCCGTGCAGCCGCACAGGCCGATGAGGACTAATTCCATCGGGCTGTTCCCTGCTGCCTTGTCACCATCGACGGCGATCTGGTGTCCGCTGTCGGCGATGCCATTGAAGCGCTGCTTCTCAATCCAGGTTGTTCGAGCTTCAGTCATAAAACTTCCTTCTTCATAGGCGGCTCTCTTCAAGATTTCAAGAATGCAGTCTCCATGCTGGAATCAGCGAATCGTAATGGAGCAGTTTGCTTAACAATATATGGAATACGACGTAGATCGCCCAGATTGCGGGATACGCGATGAGCATCTTTCGCCAACTTCTCAGAACATACCAGAGCAGCAAAAAGTCCAGCGGAATCGGCGCGGCGACCACCAGCCAAATCGGCGCACCCATACTTTGCACGCTGTAACCAATGAGGCAGACAAAGCATCCGATCGCGAGCGATGCGAAGACGTGCGCTTTCTTGTCGACCAAGTACATGCCGAATCCCCAGGAGAGCGCGGTGAAGAAGATCGCGACGTCAAGCAGGATGGGCGCAGGCAACGAGTTCAGGATGTTCCCTCCTATCTTCGGTTATCGGTACTGGGTTCGGGATGAATCAGTACTCGGAACAATTCCGGCGCGGCTTGCTTGAATTTGATTTCGAGTTCGGTCTGGATGTCGTGGACGCGGGCGAGCGAGAGATCATCGGAGAGCGTGCAATGGCAGGAAACGTAGAGGCGTCCGCGAACCAGTTTGATGATGAAATCGTGCACATCGAGAATCTCGGAAAACTGCGCCGCAACTGATTTAAGCCTGCGCTCGAGATCGGCGTCGCGCACCAGTTCGTCGCCGGTTTCGATTGTGGCGGGCTCACTTTCAATATGCGTAAGAATATCGGAGATCTCGCTTACTTCGCGGCGCATGTCGGCCTCCAGCTCCGTGACTTGATCGTGAGCAGTTTTCAAAGTCAGGTTTTCGTCGAGCTCGACGTGTTGTTCGACATGAAGATGGCCGTGGAGATCCTGCACGCTGATGTCGTGGACGTTGAGGTTGTGGCGGGTAGCGACAGCACGAATGCGGTCGAAGATATTTTCCGAACGCTGCGCGCGCGGCAACGGTTGAACGGTGACGTCGGCGTCGGGAAGAATGCGCCGAACCGCTTCGGTTACGGCTTCGACTAATTGCTCGGAGCGCTGGAAAGTTACTGTGCGGGCAAATCCGACCGCGAGATCTGCGAAGTAACGATTGCCGGCGCGGCGAATGCGCACGCGTCCAATTTCGAGCACGCCATCGACGTGCGAGACTGCGTCTGTAATCTGGGCGCGCACTCCAGCAGGCGCGGCGTCGAGCAGAGCATCTGTGGTGCGGCGTGCGAGTCTCCAGCTTACGGAGATGATTACTCCGCCAACGAACAGAGCGGCTATGGGATCGGCCAAGCGCAGCCAATCGAGATGGTAGATGCGGCCTAGCAGGATCAGCGCAAGGCCGAGTACGACTACTCCTGCGGACCAGACGTCGGTTGAGAAGTGCAGCGCGTCGGCTTCGAGAGCCTGACTCTCGTACTTGGTGGCAATACGTCCTAGCGCGCGCGAACGCCAGTAATCCACGGCCATCGATATCAGCATCACTGCGAAAGCCCAGACTGATGGCTCGACCTCAACATGGCGAAAGAACAGGCGCATTACCGCTTCGTAGATAACCCAGGCGCAAGTGAGAAGCAGCAGGGCGGTTTCTACGAACGCTGAGAAATTTTCTACTTTGCCGTGTCCGTATTGGTGGTCAGCGTCGGCGGGTTTGTCCGAGACTCCTACAGAGAAATAAGTGAGGAGAGCTGCGACGAGATCGAGGGCGGAGTGGGCGGCTTCGGAAAGAATTCCTAAGCTGCCCGTGGTGATGCCGACTGCGATTTTTCCGACCGTAATCAGGACGGCGGCAATGACCGAGTTTCCGGCTACTGCGCGTTTTTCGGCGCGCATGGCGTTCGGAGAATACAGGGCCGGAGTTCCTGACATGTTGGGATTATCGCTGGTTCGCTTGGCTTGCGCCAGTTATCCAGTGTGTGGGTACTGGTGCGAAACGGCACCAGTACCAGTGTGTGCCCGGTTTTTCGCTTTTTTGCCTGTGCAAATCTGTGGAAATCAAAAGGTCACGCAGACTTAGATGAACTGCGAGAATAGGGGCGCGGGCTTGGGCTGGGCTACCCGTGATCAGGATCGATTCCGAATCCCACCCAGTCTTCCGCATGCTTCTGCCATTGCGCGTCGCTTGAGGCGTCAATGAAGCGCTCGTAGTTGTAAATGCCAGATTCCTTCGCCAGCCGCATGGATTGCACGGTAAGGATAGGATCGCTCAGAATCACCGCGGAGCGCTGTAATCCGCCGTTGCGGTAAAGCATTTGCCCTCTCACGATCTCGGCTTGAACCTCGGGCGGAAGAAGCTCCAGGTCTCTCATGTCGACAATCACGCCGAACGGCTTTTTGCAGGTAGTTAGCGCCTTCTCGCTCTCTTCGAACCAAGGTGCCAGGTCTTCTTTGGTCACTGTGCCAGCGAAGGTCAGCCTGAATCCGATATCGGCTTGCTCGATTTTGTACATTCTTTTCCCGGGCACGTTCTATCGGATGTATCGGCAACCAGGGCTCGAACATTAAGGGGAAAGTTTATATGCCTAAGGGTCAGCTTTATCGATCCGAACTCACTGCCCGTCGATCAGCCGATTGCTGATCGGCGCATAGGCGTCAATTCTGCGGTCGCGGAGGAACGGCCAATTACGCCGAATGTCTTCGAGGGCTTTCAGGTCTACGTCGCCCATCAGGATTTCTTCTCGATCGTGCGAACCTTCAGCTAAGACTCGACCGAAGGGATCGCAGAAGAATGATCCACCCCAGAATTCTAGACCTTGACCTGGAGCCTGCTTTCCGCGGATGTTGCCGGTTTCGAAGCCTACGCGATTGACTACGGCTACGTAGACTCCGTTGGCGATGGCGTGAGCGCGCTGGATGGTGCGCCAGGCATCGTGCTGAGCCACGCCGAACTCGGCCTTCTCGGCGGGATGCCATCCGATCGCCGTGGGATAGAACAGAATTGTTGCGCCCTGAAGCGCGGTCAGGCGCGCGCCTTCGGGAAACCATTGGTCCCAGCAGACTAGCGTGCCGAGGCGGCCGGCGCTCGTGTCGAGCGCGCGGAAGCCGAGGTCGCCGGGAGTGAAGAAAAACTTTTCGTAGTAGAGCGGGTCGTCGGGGATGTGCATCTTTCGGTAGAGGCCGCTGAGAGAACCGTCGGAATCGAAGATGGCGGCGGTGTTGTGGTAGATGCCGGGGGCGCGCTTTTCGAAGAGCGAGGCGATCAGAACGACTCCGTGCTGTCGGGCCGCGGCGGATAATTTTTCGCTGCTCGGCCCCGGGATGGGCTCGGCTAAATCGAAGAGAGCGTGATCTTCGCGCTGGCAGAAGTATTGGGTCTGGAAAAGTTCGGGCAGGCAGACTACTTTCGCGCCGCGTCCGGCGGCATCGGCTACGCGTTCCAGCGCCTTCGCGAGATTTTGTTCTGGATCGGCGCCGCAGGACATCTGCACCAGGGCTACGCGGAATCTTTCTGGGGGCACGGTGTTCCTCTCGGCACAATATTAGCATTCGAGATTAGCATTCGAGCGCCGGGCTTCGGGCTTCGGCTGTCGGGCCTCGGGAAAACAAGTCGCTCGTCGTTGGCCGTTCGTCGAACCACTTTCGCTAACGTGTTCGGTGAGGAGACTGTACGAGATGGGCCTTGAAGACCTTTGCCAGGCGCGGGTTTCCGGCTACTAAGTCTTCGAGGCGCTTGGTTGTTTCGGAATTCGGCATGGATCGCAGGATCGCTTCTATCGACGCTTCGGCTTGCAGAGATTCGGTGCGAACTTGATCCAGCAGAAATTCCTGGGCTGCGTCTTGACGAGTCAGAGCGATGGCCGAGAGCAGCACGGAGCGGAACCATGGATCGTGTTCTTCGGCGAGATGATCGCGCAGCGTTTCGAAGGCTTCCGGGCTGTGCGTGCCAGCGATGGCGAGCGCGGCTTCGGCTGCCGGGTCGTCGGCGTCATCGAGGAAGCGGCTCACCCATGCGATTGCACTCGGGCCTTCAATGCGGAGGATGCCGGCGTAGCATGCGCCTAAAACTTCGGGTTCTTCCTCAGGCTCGTCGCCGGGCTTTCGCGATCGTAGATTCGAATCCAGAATCGCTCTCAGGCGCAGCAGGAGCGCAGCCGAGTCTGAGTTGACTTGCTCGATGGCGCGGACTGTTTCAGCGCGGACTGATTTATCTTTGTCGGCGAGAAGCTCGACCAGATGCCGCAGCAGCTCTGGCTCTCGCAGGCTGCGGCACTGCACCAAGGCTAGCGCGCAAGTCGCGCGCAGCGTTCCGGCGGAGTCGGAAGCGCCTCCATAAGATGGTTCGAGTTGAATGTGCTTCATTCCGCGGAGAAAAACATCGGCGTCCTGATGCTCGAATGCCGCCAGGGCCTTACTGATGGCATTCTTGGCCCAGCATTGCGGATCGGTTTTGATTGCGTCCTCGAAGAAGTGGTCGAAGGCGGTGAGTAATTCTGGTGTGAGTTGAGTGAGTTCGAGTTGGCACACCAGATCGGCAGCTTTGGCAGCGATGAAATTGTTGCGGTTGGTCAGGGCTTTGCGGAGTGGGTCGATGGCGGCATCGGGCGGCTGTTGGCGGAGCGCGTCCAGGGCGGCGAGTTGGTCTTCGAATTTGCGCTTGCCGGGCATGAAGAGAGTTTAACTCGTGGATCGGCTCAGCGCGGTTTCAGTGCCTCGGTGTGTGTTTTGACCTACCCCGTGCGACCCCGTGCCCTCCGTGGTAAAGATTTGTGCCCGGCACTAAATGCCAGACCGCGGAACGGCGCGCGGCGTGGCGTTCATTCACACTGTTCCTGTAAAGTAATTTGTCGGAAGATTTGATTGCAGCTTGGAGGCATTACCTTGAAACACGGGAATCATAACGACGCGCATTCGGCGGGAAAGCCGCACGGAAAATCGGGACATGCGGGCGATGGAGTCGATCGGCATCTGCACAATCCGATTGCGGACAAGCTGATTCCGCTCGAGCCGCTCGACCTGTCGAAGGTGAAATCGATTGACGACTTGGTGCGAGCGATGTCGAAGACGGCCTTTACCGGACGGCAACTGGGCGAAGCCGCTGATGTGCTGGAGACGATGGCTCGCGACGAAGAATGTTTCGTCGTGATGACGCTTTCGGGCGCGATGACTGTGGCGAAGCAGGGATTGATCGTTACCGAGTTGATTGATCGCGGGATCGTAAACGCCGTGGTTTCTACCGGCGCTTTGATGGCGCACGGGCTGGTGGAGGCCACGGGCCGAGCGCATTTCCGGGCGAATCCGGAGGTCTCTGACGAGGAACTTTACGAGCAGGGATACAACCGCGTCTATGACACGCTCGAGCCGGAGCAGAATCTCGACGATGTGGAAGAAGTGATGTCGGCGGTGCTTGAGGGCTGGGATCACAACGAGGTGATGTGCTCATACAAGCTGAATCATGCAATCGGGGCTTACCTGGCGAAGCACACGCCGGATCGCGGGATTTTGAAATCGGCGCATGAGATGGGCGTGCCGGTATTTGTTCCGGCATTCAGCGATTCGGAGATGGGCCTTGACACGGCTTTGAATAATCGTCTGCGCGAATCGACCGGACGGCACAGGATTCGCTTCGATCCGTTTGAAGATCTCGAGCACTTTGCAGCCACTTTGTTGCGGCAGAAGAAACTTGGAATCTTCACGATCGGCGGCGGAGTGCCGCGGAATTGGTCGCAGCAGTTTGGTCCATTCTGCGAATTGCGGCACCGGCGGCTGGGCGAGAATGTTCCGCTGAAGCGCTATCACTATGGATTGAGGATTTGTCCGGAGCCGGTTTATTGGGGCGGCTTGTCGGGCAGCCCCTACAGTGAGGCAGTATCGTGGGGCAAATTTGTGCCTCCGGCGGAAGGTGGAAAGTTTGGCGAAGTTTTTGTCGACGCCACGGTTGGCTTGCCGTTGATCGTCGCCGCTGTGCTTGAGCGGTTGGGTAAGAAATGGAACAAGGCGGGTAAGAGTAAAACTGCTGCGGCGAGGAAGTAGCGGAAGAAAAGATGACCAGCGCCGTGGATCCATCCGTGCCGACGACCAACGACCAACGACCAACGACCAACGACGGGTTATGTGCCAACGACGAACGACCAACGACGGGTTCCGACGAACTCTGGATGGAAGAAGCGCTGCGCGCCGCGCAACGCGCTCTCGAAGCGGGCGAAGTCCCGGTAGGCGCGGTCGTAGTATCCGGGGGACGAATCATTGGCCGCGGCTGGAATCGCAATATCTCCGACAACGATCCCACGGCGCACGCCGAAATCATCGCCCTACGCGAAGCGGGTGCAAACGTTGGTAACCACCGCCTCTCCGAGTGCGACCTGTTTGCTACAATTGAACCGTGCCCAATGTGCGCCGGAGCAATGGTGCATGCAAGGATCAAGCGTCTCATCTACGGCGCCGACGATCCCAAAGCGGGTGCCGTGCATTCGGTGATGCAGTTGCTGAACCACAAGCAACTCAACCACAAAACAGAAGTCCGCAGCGGAGTTCTAGCAGGCCGCTGCGCCGAACTGCTGCAAACGTTCTTTAAAAACCGTCGTTAGTCGGTAAAAGCCGTCGTTGGCCGTTGGCCAACCCACCAGGATTGTGATTCCGAGTTCCTCAGAATTGTCATTGCGGGGTTTCTCAGAATTGTCGTTCCGAGTCCTCAGACTTGTCATTCCGAGCGAAGCGAGGAATCCTGGTTTGGCTGACGGCTGATAGCTGACGGCTGATAGCTGCATCCGGAGAGGTGCGTGAGCGGTTGAAACGATCCGCCTCGAAAGCGGACATACCTTAACGGGTATCGTGGGTTCAAATCCCACCCTCTCCGCCATTTTTCTTGCTTAGTGTTCTCTTCCGATTATTTCTTGCTGACCGGCCGAAGGTGGCGGATAGTTAGGACGAGGTGCGTTTCAGGGTCAGATTAATCGGGGTTGCGCCTTGCTTCCAGTTGCCTGTGATTTCAGTGTCTTCTTTATTCAGGGTGCCGTCGTACGCACTCAAATTCTGGGTGCTCTCGAAGTGAAGCACGTGCGCTTTGTAGGTTATGGCGCTGATCAGGACTCCAGAAACATCCTGGTCCGGGAAGTCGATGGTGCCGCTTAGACTTCCGTCCTGGTCGGCGGCAATGTGAACGACGATATGTTTCTTGGGCTGCGCCCCTGGGTCGAGGACACCTTCCCAAGTTCCTACGATGCGGGGCGGATCGGCGGCCCTGGTGAGAACGGGCGCGATCGCCAGTCCGAGCATCAGCGTTAATCCCAGGCAAAGCTGAAACCACGGCTCGCGATGCTTTTTCACGGTCGCTCTCCTGTCTGCTGCCTTCTGAGAATATCCTATCGCGATAAAGGTTGTCGGCGAAACGCTTTTAGGGACTCAGGATTCGACGAGGATTCACGCCGAAGGAAGCAACGCACCGTGATCAGCGGAACAAGGCCGATTCGGGCGGCTACCGAGCGGAGTGGGGTCGAGCTGATTTAGTGGAGAGGCCTTCCGCGACGCTTGCGTCGGTACGCCCGAAGCTTTCTTCGGCTCTCTGTGCGGGTTGCAGGTCGCAACGGCACAGGACACAGCGCATGGCTACGGTGTAGACAAAGTGCGCGTACGCCGGACATTTGCTGTTGGCGCAAACTTTTGTGGTCATCTTGAATTCCTTTGTTGGCCGTACTGCAAACTAAAATATTAGCCTGAAGATAACATGGATACGCCAACCCCCGACACGCATTTTCGGCACCGGCTCATCGGATTTTCTTCTAAAGTGACAGCCCCTCACCCAAAGAGAACTGGATATATTTGTCGCCTCCGGGAATAAAACCAGCCGCCGCTGGTTTACCCTTGTGTGCGTGTCGGAATCGACCTTGCCATCGGAGACGTTCGAGCAGTTGGCTATGCCCCATTTCGAACGGCTCTATAACTTTGCCTGCTGGCTCACGCAGGACCGGCATGAGGCCGAAGATCTGGTGCAGGAAACTTATGCCAAGGCGCTCAAGGGATTTTCTTCGTTCCAGCCGGGCACAAATTTTCGCGCGTGGATCTACAAGATTCTGCGGAACACGTTTCTGACGTCACGGACGGGACTGAAAGCGACCTCGAACGTGCCACTGGATCTTGAAGACGATGAAGTCCTTCCGCTGGCGAAGGAAACTCCGGAGAGCATTCTGCTGCAACGCTCGGATTCGCAATTGGTGCAGCAGGCTCTGGAGCAACTGCCTGTGGCTTATCGCGAGGTGTTGCTGCTGTGCGAGGTTGAAGAAATGTCGTATCAGGAAATCTCGACGACGCTTGCGATTCCGATGGGTACGGTGATGTCGCGGTTATCGCGGGCGCGAAGAGCATTGCGGAGCCAGGTGCAGGGGATGCAACAGCAGCCGCAGGGGGCGGCGACAAAGGCTTAAATTATGGTGTGTGAGACCTGGGCGGGCAAACTCGATGCTTATCTCGACGGTGAACTGCCGCCGGCGGAAGCGCGGGCGCTGGGCGAGCACCTGCGAAGTTGCGGGGCCTGTGCCGCGGAGAGTTTGAGCCGGGTGCAGCAGAAGCGCGCGGTCCAGGCCGCTGGGCAGCGGTTTACGCCCGACCCGGCGTTTCGCGCGCGAATTCAGAAGAGCATTACGCCGCGTCGCGCGAGGCATTGGAAGCTGGTCTGGTTCCCTGCTCTTGCTGGTGCGCTGGCGTTGGTGATTGTTGGCGCGATTTTTCTTCACCTTAGTCGCGAGCACAGAGGCGAGCAGCAATTGCTGAGTGAACTGGCCGACCTGCACGTGGCTACGCTAGCCAGTTCCAATCCGGTGGATGTGGTTTCCACTGACCGGCACACTGTCAAGCCGTGGTTTGCTGGAAAAATTCCTTTTACTTTCAACTTGCCTGAGTTGCAGGATTCTCCATTCACTCTGGTGGGTGGGAAGGTAACTTATCTCAACCAGTCGCCGGGCGCGGAGCTGATCTTCCGCGTGCGCCAGCATCAGATATCGGTTTTCATTTTTCAAGAACAGGCTTTGGCGAACGGGTGCGCGGGAGAAAACGCTCAGAGCGCGCGATCATTCAGCGCGCGAAGCTGGAGCCACAACGGGCTCTGCTATTTCATGATCAGCGACGTTGCGGGACAGGATCTCGATAAGCTGAGCGAACTGATAAAGAGGGCAGGATAAAAAGGGATGAGGGGATAGGGTTGCTACCGTTCTCAGAACCATGTTCGCGGGCCCTCCCCCCTAGTCCCTATCCCCTAAATCCTGTTCCTAGAATTTGCTCGATCTGCTTTAGGTGGTTGATGTCGTGGCCAGCATAGAGGCGCGCTATGTGTTCGATGGTTTCCTGGCCGCGTTCCGCGTGCATTCCGTAGTGCTTCCACTGTTCTGGCGTGAGGGATTTTAGCAGCGCGAGATTGGCTTCGCGCAGCACGCGAAATTGTTCGAGTGATTTTCTTGAATCGCGCTTTTCATAATGGCCACTGATCACCCAGGCGTCCTGGTCGAAGGCCGGGACGGGAGTGCCCGGTGCGCCCAGAATCAGCCGCATGCGAAATCCGCAGACGATTTCTGTCTCGGCCAAGTGGGCGAGAATTTCATTCACCGACCACTTGTCGGGCGCCGGGCGCTTGCGTAGCTTGGCTGTGGACACGCCCTTGATCAGGCGTTCGAGCTTCTTTGGCGTGGTGGCCTGAACAGCTAGCGATTCCTTTCCTTCTACGGTGCCGATGATGCGTTGCGTGTATTGCTGCGGGGTTTCTTTCATTTCCTTGCGTCTCCTGTTCGGGCTGGAAGGGTGTGAAAAAGTGTGCTGTACCCCGGAGGTTCGGGGCAACTTATCTTTCGTCCCTCCGGGTCTCGCTTCTATCCCCTGATCTGACCCACGGCTCACGCCGTGGGCTGCATTCTTGCGCCGCTTCGCGGCTAAATCCAGAACGCCTAGGGCTTCTCGACATACATTTCGTGCGCGGCGACCAGCTCCGCGTTAGAAACTTCCGTCGAGACTTTGACGCGCTCCCAGCCGCTCTTCTTCGGTACCTTGGCCTGGAAGGTCAGCCAATACTGATGATCGAGATGCTGCGCCGTCTCTTCGAGAAAAGGATCGAAGCTCACCGGAGCGCCACTCATTCCGATGTAATAGGCTTCGCCGCCAGTTTCCTCGCCGAGGCGCGAAAGATACATCTGTCCCCAATAGCTTTGCCAGTGGCTATGGCCGAAGTGCCCCGCGCCGGGTTCATAGATCGCATAGACGACGATGTTCGCGCGCTCAGCATCGTGAATAGCGGCATCGAGGTAGGGGTTTTGCAAATCACCGGCGCCGTAATAGCGGTCCACGCCATCGGAGACCAGCACGATCTCGTGGCGATCAGGGCTAGCCGGCCACTTCTTGGCCAGGTCGCTGATGCCGAAATATGGGCTGGCGTCCACCCCCGGGATGCCCAAAGGAAGCCGCAGCGCCTTCGCGGCCAAGGCGTGATCGCTGGTCGGAGCCTGCTCGATCTTGGCGATCCCGTTCTGCATGTAAGCGATACCGATCTTGGTGGAGGCCGGCTGCGTGCCGATAAATTTGCGAATGCTCTCCAGTTGACTTCCCAGATTAAAGCCGGAGCCATCGTCGAGCAGGATAAAGAGCTCGAGTCCCGCGTGATCGCCCTGGGCCGGGACCCAGTCTGTAACCTGATCGCGATCCTTGCCTTCGTGGACCATCACGTCGGCGCGGCTTACGTCAGGCACGGTTTTGCCATGACGAGCTTCGACCGTTACCAGCATGTGTTGGGTTGCGCCTGCATCCTGCGCATAGGCGCTGGCCGCAAAAACGCAGACAGCGAGCGCCGCGATGGCGCCGAGCAGACGAATATATTTCTTCATGTGAATTCCTCCGAGTCTACTTAATGAGATGCAGGAAAGCCGTTGGGCGATCTTTCAAGAACAGTGGTCAGTAGTCAGTGGTAGTCAGTGGTCGGTGGTCAGTAAGTTCGGTTTTGCTGACCACTGACCACTGGACACTGAACCCTGCCTTCAGATATCGGTGCGCTGCTCAGTGTGCCGCTCCAAATACCAGCAGGGCGTGTACCCGCCACGGGGAAAAAGGGCATGGACGCAGGTCTGCGTCTCTGGCGGACTGAAGATGAACTGGGTTTTGCCGCTTTTCTGCGTGATGGCGTCGTAGCGGGTGACGGTGACTTGTCCGAAGGGTTGTCGATTCGAAGTCACGCGAGAGCGGAAGATCAGGGAGTCGACGGCATAGGCGACCGCTGTCACGGCCACCACGGAGGCGAGCCCGACGACGATCAATCGCTCGAGAAAATACTTGATTCTGGCTCGCAGGGGTGAGGTCACTGCTGCAATTATATCCGCGGCCTCGCGGCGCCGGAGTTCGCTATCGCTCCTCCGCATTGACAACTTGCCGCTTTCACAGGCAAACTGACGCATCGTCGCTTGCAGCGTTGTGGCGAGCCCCTACGGGCCATTCCAAAGGACAGGTGCGGGTCTAACACGTATTCATCGCCCATGGAGCAATCAGTCTCCTACACGCTCGATTCCACTTTGGACACCGTGGACCATGCGGAAGAAAAAGCCACCCGCATTGCCACGGATATTGGTTTTGGAGAAGACGAAGTGATGCAGATTTCCATGGCAGTGCGCGAGTGCGCGGTAAATGCCGTGCTTCACGGCAACGCCTATGCTCCCGACAAAAAAGTTATCTTGTCATTCGAGCGCACTCCCGAAGATCTCGTCATCACAATTCGCGATCAAGGCAAAGGCATTGACCTGGGCGGGATTCCGAACCCTCTTGCCCCGGAAAATCTTCTTAAGACTTCAGGACGCGGCATCTTTCTTATGCGTTCTTTTATGGACGTGGTGGAAATCCGCCCGTCTCAGACAGGCACCGAAATAAAACTGATCAAGCACGTCCACGGGCCATCCGCGGGCGGCAAGGAGGCGTCTCAGTGACCATGAAACTCAGCACCCGGCAGGTCGACGGAGTCACCATTGTGGACTGCAGCGGCCGCATCACCCTCGGCGAAGGCAGCGTAATGATGCGCGACACCGTGCGCGATCTGCTCGGCAAGGGCAACAAGAAAATCATCCTGAACCTCGGCGACGTCAACTATATCGACAGCTCCGGCATCGGCGAGCTGGTGAGCGCGTTTACCACCACCAAAAACCAGGGCGGCGAACTCAAACTGCTCCACCTGACCAAAAAGGTGCACGACCTGCTGCAAATCACCAAGCTGTATACCGTCTTCGATGTGAAAGATGACGAGACCGCGGCGGTGAAGGGTTTCAAATAGGCCTGTTGCTTTGAAAGGGCGCGGCTTTAAAGCCGCGCCGTGGGTCCCGTGACGTTCAGGAATGGCACGGCTTTTTGAGCCGTGCCGCCTAGTTCTCCATGGAACCGGAAGGCCTGCCGGCGAAGAATTAGCCGTGATTTTGATCCGCTAGGCGCTGCGATCCCCATCCATTCCGTGGTATGCTTTCCCCTCGTTTGTACCCTCCCCCCGGGCCATGCGGAAATTTCACTTCACGATCCCCTTCGTGAAGACTGCATCTCAGGGAGGACCAATGAAAGCGAACTTCTTCCAGATGATCTGCCGCGCATTCATCGTCGCGGCGATCTCACTCTCATGTACGACCTGGAGCAACGCTCAGACAGCCACTCCGCTGTTTAGCTTTAGCGACAGCATACCGGGTGGATTGCCGTTTTCCAATTTGATTTCGGACTCTCAAGGGAATCTCTACGGAACCGCAGCGCAGGGCGGCAATCTGCTATGCCCTTACGCCATCAACGTCGGATGCGGAGTGGTTTTCGAGCTCTCACGCGCGTCCGACGGGTGGAAAGAAACAGTGCTGTATACCTTCGTCGGTACCGATGGCATGGCTCCCGATGGAGGGTTGATATTTGACGATGTCGGCAATCTCTATGGGACAACGTCCGGCGGGGGCCTTCAGCACTGTTCATGCGGCACAGTGTTCAAATTAACCCCGTCCGCCAGCGGCGAATGGACCCTGACGTCGCTGTATACATTCAGCGGATTCGATGGTGGGGTCCCGCTTTCCAATCTAACCCTCGATTCGACCGGTAACCTTTACGGAACAGCCTACGCCGGCGGACTTTCCGTCTGCTACAACGGGTGTGGGGTCGTGTTCGAACTTTCCCCCAGCTCCAACGGGACGTGGAAAGAAACCGTGCTCCACAAGTTCAACCAGACCGATGGCTCGTATCCTGAATCTGGATTGATTATCGACAAAGCTGGCAACCTCTATGGAACCGCCACCGCAGGAGGAAACCTGAACTGCAGTGGTTTTGACTTTGTGGGCTGTGGCTTAGTGTTCGAACTATCTCCTCGTTCCGGCGGCGAGTGGGGAGAGACTGTACTTCGAACTTTTACAGGAATCAATGGCGGATGGCAGCCTTTCGATAGTCTGACATTCGATGCTCAGGGAAATCTTTATGGCACCACTGCGCTCGGCGGTACGGACACGCACGAACCTGGATGCAATGTCGGCTGCGGACTCGTTTTCGAACTCTCCCGTTCGTCGAGCGGCGATTGGAACGAAGAGGTGCTCTACAGTTTCACTGGCGCCGATGACGGCGCGAATCCCGCTGCGAACGTGGTGTTCGATTCTGCCGGGAACCTTTACGGAACGACGCAATATGACGGTGACGGCGGCCAGGGAACGGTCTTCAAGTTGTTGCCTTCTTCCTCGGGTTCGTGGAACTTTCAGGTTCTTACCACCTTCAACGGATTTCTGCTTGGCGCACTTCCAGAAAGCGGTCTGCTGGTAGACGCAGCCGGCAATCTCTACGGCACAACCCCATATGGCGGCGGACAAGGATGGGGAACCGTATTTGAAATAACTCCTTAAAGATTAAAGACGGCCTGGCGCGCTGCGGTTCCCGGGCGTGTTGCTACGAGTGCTGCTCGATTAGTGTGTCCCTAGAGTGAGTACACTAATGTATACTGACTGTGCGTACAGAGGAACCTCAAATGCCCGCAACCGGAGCCAAACCCGATAAGACCCGAAGCCAGAACATCAACCTGCGCGTTACACGCAGCCAGAAGGCTCTGATTGACCGCGCGGCGACCGCCTTGCGCCGCAATCGCTCCGATTTCATGCTAGAGACGGCTTGCCGCGAAGCCGAAGCTGTCCTGCTCGACCGGCGTTATTTTTCCCTCCCCGCGGAGGACTTCAAACACTTTCTGTCGATGCTCGACCGTCCCCCAGCCGCCAACCCCCGCTTGCGGCGTCTGCTGCGAACCGCGGCGCCGTGGGAGCAATGACCCGGCAGTCCCTTACGCCCCCAGAAAAGCTTCGGATCGATCACGATCTATCGCGGTTCGAATGCGGCGAGCCGTCATTGGATGACTGGCTGCGCCGCCGTGCCTTGCAGAATGAGGAAAGCGGCGCATCCCGCACTTACGTAGTGTGCTTAGGCCTGCGTGTGGTCGCCTATTATGCGTTGGCCGTTGGAGCAGTCGCGCACGCCGGCGCTCCCGGCCGCGTCCGGCGCAACATGCCTGATCCCGTTCCAGTCATGATCATTGGTCGCCTTGCCGTTGATCGCGAATTTCACGGCCACGGCCTCGGCCAGGCGCTTTTGCGTGACGCTGTGTTGCGCACTCTTCAAGCAGCCGACATTGCCGGCGTCCGGGCAATTCTGGTTCACGCCATCTCCAGCGATGCCGAGCGCTTCTACGAGCGGCACGGATTTGTGCGATCGCCGATCGATCCGATGACGCTGATGATTACCCTGGCGGAGTTGGCCAGAGAATTCTCGGGTCTGACGCGAAGATAACCCGAACGCCAAGAAAAAAGAGCCGCCAGCCCTGCGGCTGGCGGCATCACGGCTAGAAAAGCCGTCTTAGAACAGATTGAAGCGACTCAGTCCTACGGGCAACTCGTATTGCCTGCAGGCTGCTGAAAGACGAAGGTGTGATAAACCGTGTCCTCAAAAATCGGGATCTCCTGGTAGCAATCGACAGTGGATGACGATAAAGTGACCGTCATTGCGTTTGCAGTCCCGTTTATCGCGCCGATGCTTTCGCTGTTTGACCATGTCCACTGGTTCGCGTTCTTTATTGAAATCCCTGTGCCAAAGAACTTGAAGGACTCTTCTGTGCTGGACCCCTCGGTGTAAGCATCAACTTCGGAAAGGGTCTCAGTCGTTTGGTCTGTGTCGGTTTGGGTGAAGGTGTTGATGGGTCTGTTGCCACCCACTTCGTCGGGCCCTGAGAGCAGTTCGACTTCCTGCACCTTCGATCCAGGGCTCGACGGAACCGGCACATAACGGCACGAAGACGTCGTCCCCGGAGTTTCGCAAACCGTGGCGCCGGATGTATCGGCGTTCAGAGGGCTTTCGGTTGAGGTGTAGTTCAGGATCGGATCCTGAGCGAGAATAGAAGTGAAGTCGCTGGGGACGCACCCGCACTGTTTGTTCGGGTCCGACGAGCAACTATTCGGATAATAAGCCTGATTAGCACAAATGATAGCCAACCCAGGAAGTACCTCGCCGTCCGGCGCTGTATATGTTTCCAGAGCGGTGAGCGGCACAGTAGTAACGCCTTTTGAGTTCGCTATCATCGCCTGCGCGAAAACCTCCACTTGGTCCTGGTAACTCTCGGGCTTTCCAGGGCTCGGGTCGCCGGTCGTCTGTAACTGCGTACCCTGGAAGTATGTCACAGAGTCAAGTCCCGCCTGGTAAATATAGACAGCCGGGTTGACCCAGATAATGAACATATCATTTTGGTGGTTGACGCTATTGGGACTCCCGGAGTTCGAGGCGTTCAGCACGCCTGTGGCGTCCGTGATCGTCTCTGTAAGCGCGCTGGTGTTCCCGGTCGTCGCCGAGTTGCCAAATGACCAACTGATGGTTGACCCCAAGCCAAGGAAGCCGGTGCTCACACTGTAGGTAGTTGTATCACCCGCCTGAAAGCTGCTTCCCACTGAGGTCGTCGTGCCGTCTGTCGCGCTATTGGTAAACCCGTTGCTGCTAAAGTTTCCGGGCGTGGCGTAGATGATCGACTGTATTTGGTATTTGGGATAGATGATGCCTGGGGTAATCGACGTCACAGTCCCAGAGGCTCCCGTTGCCTGCAAGTACCACAGACCATCGGTCGAGCCCACAGAGAGCGAGGTTGTCAGGTTTATCCCACACGGCTCTGGCGGCAGCTTGGGATTGATAATGTACGTCTCCTGGACTTCTACGAAGTCGCTGCCGTTGAAGTCGTGGTTCACCCCGGAAGAGTCCTTGTATACCCAAGCGCTGTAAGTTGTCTCGTTTGGTGAGATAGTGGTTGGGCATCCGGCCCAACTGCTCTTGGCTGTCTTAGTCAATTGTGCTGATGAGTGCGTAGCCAGGGTAGCTACACACAACAACAAAAGGCAAGCATGTGACAATGTCTTCAAGTATGTGTTCCTTTCGGAATAGCGACACTAAGAGGAAGGGACTTCAGATGGGCTGACTTAGCTCAGAAAACCTGAAAGAGATAAAGGGAGTGGACTTCTCTGCGGCGGAGTATCTATCCTTCGAAGCGAACCGGCGAGAAACATTCCAAACCGTTACGAAGCACGAACAGTGCAAACAGGGTAAGAACGCGGCGAGGCAATATAACGACTTAGCAGTGATCGGCTGCGTTGGGCCGAGAAAAGCCTTTGTGCAAAACCTGACCCTCAAGACAGCTCTTGTTACGAAGCCCGAACAAAACTGCACAAGATAGCCGCCGCCAAAGTTTTCCACAGCCCCCTTGTGACATCTGACCTTGCGCCGCTCCAAGAAATACCTCCATAATTGTCCAAGCAGGAAAACTAAGGGTCTGAGAAGGCAGGAAAGACGCTTTGGGTGGGGTTTCGACCAGCAAGTCCTTTGCTTTCTAGATTATGACATCTAAGTCCTTTAGGCCCTACATTTTGCGGGGCAAAACCTGTGTAAGTGCATGATTCCAGATATCGAGGGGGGTGGGGAGGGGTATCCGGTGGTACGGACCGGGCACATCCCTGACAGAACAGACCGGGCGCAGCCCTGACGAAGTAAAACTTATTTCCGGGTCAGCAAGTTCTGAATGGCGGCGGAACTTTTCGCAAAACTGAGTCCGGCGGAATCGTCGGTCCCGGTGCGAGTTATCATTCCGATCACTTTACCGTCTTCGGTAAATACCGGGCTGCCGCTTGCCCCTGGCCATGCCGTCTTGTCGAGCAGGTAGGAAAACCAGCGATTATCGTCATCCGTAATGGCACGGCCGGCAACGCTGCCAATGGATGTGATGGGAGTCGTCCTTTGAAGGGGAAATCCAGTAAAGGCTGCTCCGGTTCCATCGGGCACGGTGCCGGTGTCAAAGCTGACTTCCTGGATGAGGTTTCTCGCGAGACGCGAACTGGTGAAAGGATTCTCGATCAAAGTGCAGACGGCAACGTCGGTGCTGGCGGACCGAATGCATTTGTTGAAGGTGAAATACTCGAAATCGATAACCTTCCCGACTTTTTCCCATCCCTCGTTGGGTATGTAAATCGCGGACTCGCAGGGATGTTCGGACACCTGCTTTTTGAAAGTATCGAGGCTGTCCAATACATGACTAGCCGTGACGAACCTTCCCGCTCTGTGGTCGACAAAGAAGCCAGTGCCTTCGATGTCAGCGATAACCCACTGGCCTTTGCTGTCGGTGTAGCCGCACACAATCGGCACAACCGACCTCTTCATGTCCTTTATGGTTTCGACCCACGAGCGTTTCACCGGAGAGTTTCCCAGAACAAACAGGATTGCGAGAGCAAAAGCATAGCGAGCGCTGATCATCGTAGCAGCCTTATTGTGGACAATTCGCAACTCGAAGTAAAGGGACGATGGAGATCCGTAGTTCTAAATCTTGAGAGCGCCGTATCCAGGTACCTGGTACTCGGTACTTGGTACTTGCTGTTAGGGTTCGTGCTGTCGACAGCCGCATTCGCCTCTGACTGTGTCGCCATCGGCGAGGCGCGTCGCCACGTCGGAGAGACCAAGTGCGTAACCGGCAAAGTCTTGCGGGTGAAAGTCGGCCCGAAAGGCGTGCACTTCGTGGATTTCTGCGCGGATCAAATGGCTTGCCCATTTACCGTCGTGGTCTTCCCTGCTGACCTTAAGGATGTAGGCGACGTACGGCGTCTCGAGGGGCAAGTCATCGAGATTCACGGCCCAGTCAAGCTCTACAACGGACGCGCCGAAATCATCCTGAACCGCGTCAGCCAGTTGACTGCCGGCTCAACTTTAATCCCTCCGTTGCCCAAGAACTACGACGTGGAAAAGCAAGGCCACTATAGCGCCGGGCGAATGCGCCCCACAAAGAAGCCGGCAAAAGTCAAAGGCACGCCGAACAGCACGGCAACTTACGGCAACGAAGCGGGCGCAAGTGAAGACGCACCACAGTGAGCATGTACATAAACATTGACTATGTGTACATGGGTGGTAGACTGAGTGACAGAGGCGAACTCAATGGCTGTCACACGGACGCGAACCCACAAACACTTTCAATTGGATTCAGCGAAGATCAAGCGCGCCCAGAAAGCCCTTGGCGCAAAAACGGAAACGGAAGCCGTCGAACGGGCGCTGGACAGGGTAATTGCAGAAGAACGAAGAAACCGTGTTTTGCGCGAAGCTAACGAGCAGTTCTTCAGGAGCGGCATCGAAATCAGAGACGTTTATGGCGTGCTGGATGAGTAGATGCGATCTGCCCTGTTCGATACATCCATTTATGTTTCCGCCCTGCGGCGTGGAGACGCTGGATCGGCGGTTGCCAGATTCATCGCCGAGAACGATATGTGGCTGAGCGCGGTCGTACTGGAAGAGCTTTATGCCGGTGCCCGGGAACGTGATCGACATGTTGTGGAGTTGATCGAAGGTCGGTTTAGCAAAGAGAGTCGAATCCTGCTGCCCGAGCTTGACGACTGGATTCAGGCTGGCAAAGTATTGTCACGACTGGCGGCCAAGTACGACTATGAACAAATCGGGCGAAACCGGCTCACCAATGACGCGCTGATGGCGATGAGCGCAGCGCGAACCGGGGTCACAATCCTCACCGCCAATGTGCGGGATTTTCGCAAGCTGGCTGAATTCCGCGCTTTTTCGTGGCAGGTCGCAAGCATTTAACGCTCACACCATTCCCTTGCGCAATTCTTCGAGCGGATATTTTGTTCCGCGCCAGATGATTCCGTCATTTCGCAGCGTAAGAAACATCGATCGAAGCAGAGTGTAAACGAACAGCGCTGTGCTGACCGGATGCAGCGCGAAGTAATAGGCGGGAACTTTCGATCGCCACGACATTCCCAGATAAATGAGAAACATCGATGCTAGCGCAATGGCATACGGCAAACGGTCCCAGCCGTGCACGAAGGCCACGCCCAGAAACGGCATGAGGTTCAGAAACGCGAGTCCGAAGGCAGCGATGAGAGTTCGCCACCACTGAAAAGACAAGATCGCGAAGAAATTCTTGGTTAGATTATTGACCACTCCCATTGCGCCACGCGCCCAGCGAATCGAAATCAGGTCTGCGCCAAACACATTGCGCTGCGCGAAGCCGGCATTCTTCACTACTTTGCCGAGTTTCATGTCGTCCAGAACTTCCATGCGCAATGCTGCGTAAGTTCCCACCGCTTCATAGGTGCTGCGGCGAAGCAAGTTAAACGCGCCGACTCCCATGTGATCTTTTGTTTTGGGATCGGCTACTTTCCAGGGACGATGCCCGAAGACAAACATAGTTTGAAAAAATGCGATCATCATGAACTCGCCCGGGCGCTTCATGATCATCTGCGGAAACAAAACGACATGATCGGCGCGTTCCGCCTCGGCGTAGGCGAGCGCCCGCCGGAGTGAGTCCGGTTTGAAGAGCACGTCGGCATCGGTAAACAGCAGCCAGCCGCCGGTTGCGGCGTTTGCTGCCGTCCACATTGCATGGGTTTTTCCCAGCCAACCTGCGGGAAGTTCGCGGTGATGGATTACGCGCAGTCGGCCACGAGCGGCAGCATCCGACGCGACCTTTTCCATGATTTCGCCGGTGCGGTCGGTTGAGCGATCGTTGACGGCGATCACTTCATAATTGTCGTAGTCGAGCGCGAGCAAGGTTCTCAGCGATGCTTCGATATCCTGCTCTTCATTGCGCGCGGGGACGATGATTGAGACGCGGGGATTTCCGGAAGCAGTGACTGGATTGCGATTCCATTCGGGCTTGGTGACGTCGGCGACGCTGGGCATGCCGATCGCCGCATCGACAATGCGTGAGAACCAGGCCAGCGCGAGAATTGTGCCTGCAATCCAATTGAAGTAATGCATCAAGAATTTCTGCAAAACCAAAACCTACCACAGAGACACCCTTCGACTGCGCTCAGGGCAGGCTCCGTCACGGAGAAAATCAAAGACATTGCGAAAACCACCTGTTCGCATCTGCGCTTTCGTAAAAGGCGTTTGCGTTCTCCGTGACTCCGTATCTCTGTGGTGGATTATTTCTTAGCGTCCATCTCCATTCGAACTGGCGGAGCGAATCTCATCCCATAGAACAGTATGGCAGAAGAAAGCGCTGTGGCCACGACCGGCGCTACGAAAGCCAGCCGCAACGAGTAGCGGTCAGAGACATAGCCAATCAAAGACGCGGAGGGAACGTCGCCCAACAGGTGGAAGATGAAAATATTTACGGCCAGCGCGGCCGCGCGAATGTGTGCACCGACTGAGTTAATTACGGCAGCATTTAGCGGGCCTGTGTTCAACAAGAGCAGGAACTCCGCTACGAAGATTGCCACGACCATGCGGGTTCCATCGGCATGAATAGCAATCCACATCGCAGGGATGCCGAGGGCGAGGCTGACTGCAGAAACTAAATAGTGCGCGGCGCGAGTCTTGCGGAGCAACGCATCGGAAAGAAAGCCCCCTGCCAGCGAGGCCACCAATCCATTCACAGCGATACTCACGCCGAAAAGAAGATTGGCCTTCTCCAGAGTGTATCCGTGCACTCGATGCAGGAAGGTCGGCATCCAGACTTGCAGGCCGCCGAGCGCGAAGGTCATCATGGCCATGCCAAACGTCGCGGTGAGGAAGGCTGGATTTTTAATCAATCCTCGCACCGTGTCGCGGTTGGGCGATTTCTCCACGTGGTCGAATTGCCCGTAAGGCGGCTCCGGAATGAAGAACAACAAAAAGGCCAGCAGCGCCCCGGGAGCCGCGCCCACATAGAACGGCACGCGCCATCCGTATGCCGGGCCCATAAACCCGCCGAGAACGTAGCCCAGCGCCGTGCCTACGGGAATGGCGAGATAGAAGACTCCCATCACACGGCCGCGCTGATTCTCGGGAAACATGTCGGCTACGAACGTTGGCGACAGAATTACAAAACTGGCTTCACCGATTCCAACCAGCGTGTGACGGATAACGAGGCCGGTGAAATCGTGCGTGAAGGCCGTGAGCAGCGTAGCGCCGCTCCAGATGAGGGCGCCGGCGATTATTACGTACTTTCTTGAAAACTTTTCTGCCAGCGGGCCCATGAAGGGTGCGGCGCACATGTAGAAGATAAAGAAGACACTGGTGAGCATGCCGAACGCGACATCGCTTTGGTGGAATTCCGCCTTGACCAGGTCCTGCACGGCGAACAGCACCGAGCGGTCTACATAGTTCAGCAGGTTGAGCGCGGTTAACAGCGCCAGCGCGGTGCGTGGATAAAGTTTCGTTGGAGGCACAGGTCGAGCGAATATAGCATGCCTCAGCAGTCGGCCGGGCCAGTAGTGTCCCAGTTTGCTATGTGGGCAGGGATTGGCTTTGTGGTAATGAGAGTGATTTCATTGACTCAAGCGACACTTGGCGCTAT
>JBEKJF010000011.1:0-28147 GCA_050011375.1 Candidatus Sulfotelmatobacter sp. | reverse complement strand
CAGGCCAGCGACGGAAACTTTTACGGCACAACGAACCGGGGAGGAAGTTCCAACGCGGGCACGATCTTCAAGATCACTCCGTCCGGGCAGTTCACATCGCTCTACAGCTTTTGTTCGCTGGCGAATTGCGCAGATGGCAATAGTCCAGTCTATCCGCCGATCGAGGGCAGCGATGGAAACCTCTATGGCGCGGCGTGGGAATACCAGGGAGGCGGCGTCTTATACAGATTCACGCTGGCGGGAAACTATAAGGTGCTCTACAGCTTCTGCCGGGGGATCTTCTGCACCGGCGGCTCGGCGCCGCTGGCGTTGGTGCAGGATGCCGATGGAAATTTCTTTGGCACGACCCAGTATGGTGGCGGCAGTGATGACGTGGGAACCTTATTTGAACTCACATCGAAGCAACAATTCATCAACCTGCACAACTTCGAAAAAACTGATGGAGCCTATCCCAGTGGGGGTTTGACGCTGGCCAGCGACGGCAATTTGTATGGAGCGACTGTAGAGGGTGGGCCCGCGGACGCGGGAACCATTTTTGAGATCACCACAGCGGGTACGTTCAGGACACTCTATACATTCGCACATCCTTATGCCTTCAACCCGGGGCCGCTTTTTCAAGGCACCGATGGAAGTTTCTACGGAACCACCCCCGGCGGCAATGGCGACGGCCCCCTGGGCACAGTTTTCGAATTCTCGAATGGCCTGGCCCAGTCGGTACAAACCGCGCCGAAGGCGGGCGCAGTCGGGAAAAGCGTTCTCATCCTCGGCAACGGGCTGACCGGGACGAGCAGCGTCACCTTCAACGGCGTGGAGGCGGCGTTTACGGTGGAATCCGATACCTATATCAAAGCGACGGTTCCAAAGGGCGCGACTACGGGCGTGGTGTCTGTTGTCGCTCCATCGGGAACGCTGAACAGCAATCCGCAGTTTGTGGTGACGAAGTAGCTGTTTGTAACTCATTTTTGTTCCGCATTTGTCACGCAAATTAGGAGGGCATTTCAATGAAGGGATTCAAATCGTTGCTTGCTCCTGGCCTTGCACTGGGATATGCAGCCATGGCCTTCGGCTTGGCGGCGCGCGCCCCGGCACAGAATCTCACGACTCTATCCAGTGATTACCTCACCGTTGCTTTCCCCGTCGCCGCCGTAAACAACTCGGGCGAGGCGATCGGCGATGGCGGACTCGCGACCGTAATCGTGCGGGAGCCCGACGGCACCACCACTACATTCGCTCCGCCCGGCGCCGTTAACGCGTACGCCATCGCCATCAATAATGTGGGAGCGGTGGCCGGCTGGTATTACGACGCGGGCAGCGTGCGACACGGCTTTCTGCGGGACGCAGCAGGCACCATCGCCGTGATCGAGGCTCCCGGCGCCGGCAACCAACTGCGAAGCGGGACCATGGTTGACTCGGTGAACGACGCCGGATACGTCAGCGGGCACTACTTTGACAGCCAGGGCAAGACCCACGGCTTTGTGCGTGACTGGTCCGGGGACTACTTCGACTTCGCGCCCTCCGGTTCGACTTACGTTGGCGTCAGCCTGCTCAGCCAGAACGGGGAGGCTTGCGGATGGTACCAGGACGCGAGTTCGATCGGGGTCGGCTACGTCCGCGACGCTAGCGGCCGGATCACCAGCTTCGCGGCGCCCGGCAGCGCATCGACCCAAGCGGCAGGCATCAACGCATCGGGACAAATCACCGGCACCTATACCGTCGAAGCCACCGGCAAAATGCAAGGCTTTATCCGCAACGCGGATGGCAGCTTTGTCACTTTTGCGCTTCCTGGCGGCACAATCTTCCCGTCGGTGATCGTGGGCATTGCCGACAATGGCGACGTGGTGGGTTACTACGGGTCCAGCGGTTTTCATGGGTTCCTACGCAGCGCGGCCACCGGCGCCATCACTACCTTTGACGATCCCGATGCAGACCACACGCACTTCGATGGTACGTTTCCCGAGAGCGTCAGCGGCAACGAAACCATCGGCGGCAATTTCTCGGATGACAAGGGCAGCGGTGCGGGCTTCATTTTAGCCGGGGAAGCGGACTAGAAGTCGTACGAACGATCTGACGGAGGACATCACGATGAAGAATTCAAAGTCTTCGCTCACCCTTGGCCTTGCACTCGCGTGTGCGGCCATCACCTTCAGCCTGGCGGTGCATGCCCAGGCACAAACCTTCTCCTACTTCACCAACTTCAGCGCCAGAGACGCGGGCTCGTCGGTGATGCAGGCGACGGATGGAAACCTTTATATGGGTGGCGGCCCCGGCGCATACGGCCGAGGGGCCATCCTGCGAGTGACGACCTCCGGAGGGTTCAACGTCCTATACAGTTTCTGCTCTCAGCGCGGCTGCCCAGATGGGAGTTATCCCTCTACTCCCATTCTTGGAAGCGACGGGAACTTTTACGGAACGACGGAAACCGGCGGCAACCGTTTCGGTGGAGGAACGGTTTTTAAGATGACCCTCGACGGCCAGCTCACGACGCTTTACTCGTTCTGCACAACCGACGAGTGCCCGGACGGCTCCGAGCCGGGAGGAATCATTCAGGCTAGCGACGGGAATCTTTACGGGATAACGATCGGCGCCGCATTGCAGGATTCAGGCACGCTTTTCCGGATCAATCCCACGACGGGTAAGTTCACGACGCTGCACTATTTCTGTTCGGCCGTGAATTGCGTGGATGGTTACGAACAATCCACGCCCATCCAGGGCATCGACGGCAACTTGTATGGAACCACACTTCTGGGAGGAGCAAACGGAGGTGGTGGCGTCCTCTATAAGCTAACCCTCGATGGCCAGTACACCGTCCTCTATAACTTCTGCTCTCTTTCTCAATGCGCGGACGGCGGTGGGCCCACTGGGCTCGTGCAGGATGCCGAGGGGAATTTTTTTGGCACAACGGAAGGGGGTGGCAAAGATGGATACGGAACAGTGTTCGAGTTTACAACGACCCACCAAGAGATCGTCTTGGACAACTTTGACTACGTTCGCGGCGATCCGTGGGGATCGTTGACTTTGGCCAATGATGGCAATTTCTACGGAACGAGTGGAGGCGACGGGAGCCTCCAGGACGGCGGAACTGTCTTTAAGGTGACGCCAACCGGTGAGATCACATTTCTGACTGTCTTTGGACCATGTGCCGACGATAGTGGTCGCTACCCGGGTGGGATCGTCTTTGAGAGTACGTCTGGAACACTCTACGGAGTCACTTCCTACGGCAACAGCCTCGGCGACTGCAATAACAATGGCTTCGGCTATGGCACGATCTTCCAAGTCTCGGGCCTGAGCTCGCTGGTGGAGACCGCACCGCTGGCTGGCCCTGTTGGGCAGAGCGTGATCATCCTCGGCAATGGCCTGACTGGATCCACTAGAGTGACGTTCAACGGAGTCGCGGCGTCGTTTACGGTGGAGTCCGATACCTACATTCAGGCGACAGTTCCGGCGGGTGCGAGTACTGGCGTGGTTTCTGTTGTTACTCCGTCGGGAACGCTTAAGAGCAACCCGCAGTTTGTGGTGAGCGAGTAGGCGTTTGCACGTTGGGGCGGACGCATTCGTCCGCCCCAGGGACAAATTAGGAGGACATTTCGATGAAGGGTTCCAAAGCTTTGCTCAATCTTGGGCTTGCACTCGCATGTGCGGCCTTCGCCTTCACCCTGGCGGTGCGCGCCCAGGCACAAGTTCTGCACACCGTCGGCGTCTTCGACGGGAATGACGGCTACGGACCGTTCTCATCTGTCGTACAGGGGCCGGACGGGAATATTTATGGCACAACTGACTCCGGCGGCAACGACACTCAGTCCGGCACTCTCTTTCGCTTAACACCCTCCGGGGAGGTCACCGATCTTTACAATTTCTGCTCTCTGGCTAAATGTGCCGACGGATGGGGTCCCGATGCGGCTCCCGTGGTCGGAATCGACGGAAACCTTTACGGAGTGGTGCAGGGAGGTGGGAGCGGCCAATTGGGGACATTTTACAGGATGACGCTTGACGGAGAATTTACCACTCTCTATAACTTCTGCGCCACCCGGCCCTGTACTGGAGGTGGCGCCCCGACTGGAATCATCCTGGGCGGCGACGGGAATTTCTACGGAACCACAGATGGAGGGGGCAATGCCTCCGGCTCCGGCACGATTTTCTCGATCAGCCCAACCGGTGAGTTCAAGCTGCTGTACACCTTTTGCTCGCTTACGCCGAATTGCCTCGATGGCGCGAGGGCATTCTACCCACCGATCCTGGGCAGCGACGGCAACTTGTATGGCGTAACCTGGGGCGGCGGAAGCCTGGGCGGCGGAGTCTTATACGAACTAACTCCTTCGGGAACTTATAGCGTGCTTTACAACTTCTGTGGTCAGGAGTTGGGCTGTTCCGGTATTGGAGAGCCCTACTACGTAGTGCGGGACGCCAATGGCAACTTCTTCGGCACAACCGAGTACAACGCCGAGGGGCGTGGGTACGGAAGCGTGTTTGAGTTCACGTCGACCAATCAACTGCTCGTGCTGCACAATTTCGATGACGACAACGACTGGCCCTACACAGGACTGACGATTGCCAATGACGGCAATGTCTACGGGGTGTTTGGATATGACACCAAGGCTAGCGGATCGATTTTTACGGTAACTCCGGCCGGTGTTTACACGAGGATTTATTCCTTCGACCCGGATTTCCGTGGCGACGCCGGCGCTCCACCCGTTGGCCCGCTCTTTCAGGGCACCGACGGCAGTTTTTATGGAGTTACTCCCTACGGCCCCGGCGACTTTGATGGCGAAGTTTTCAGATTCTCGAACGGCCTTAGCCCGCTGGTGGAAACTGTGCCCGTGATGGGCCCGGTCGGGCAGAGCGTCCTCATCCTGGGCAACGGCCTGACTGGATCTACCAGCGTCACCTTCAACGGTGTGGCGGCGGCGTTCACCGTGGAGTCCGACACTTACATCTCAGCCAAGGTTCCTGCGGGCGCGACTACAGGAGCGGTTTCCGTGGTCACTCCATCGGTGACGCTTAAGAGCAATCCGCAGTTTGTGGTCACGAAGTAGTTATCGCACGTAGCGGCGGACGCGTTCGTCCGCCATGGGACAAATTTAGGAGGATATTCCGATGAAAGGTTCCAAATCTTTTCTTGCCCTTGGCTTTGCGCTGGCATGTGCAGCTTTCGCTCTCAACCTGGCGGTGTGCGCCCAGGCACAATCAGTCAGCTTCGTCGCCGACTTCAATGGCGGAAATGGATGGCAGCCCTTTGGATCGGTGGTCCAGGCGACGGACGGGAACCTTTACGGCACAACATCCTCCGGCGGAATCTATAGGGGTGGGAACGTATTCCGGATGACGCCCGAGGGCAAAATCGGATCGATTTACAGTTTCTGCTCACAGACAAACTGCGCCGATGGCCAATCTCCCCAAACGGCCCCTATTTTGGGAAGTGACGGGGCTCTCTACGGTGTGACACTGACGGGAGGAACAGGGGTCTATGGCGGCGGGAACGGGGTGGTTTACAGGCTGACGCTTGGGGGCAAGATCACGGTGCTCCACACCTTTTATTCCTGTTACCCGTGCGTCGACGGCTCACTACCAAACGGAATGATTTTGGGCAGCGACGGGAATTTCTACGGCACGACCAATTATGGAGGAACCGGTGGCGTCGGAATTATCTTTGAGATCAGTTCAACCGGCGACCTTAAGATACTCTACTCGTTTTGTTCGCAGGCGAACTGCGTCGACGGCGAATATGCGGCCTACCCTCCAGTGCAAGGCAATGACGGGAATTTTTATGGCACAACACTCGCCGGAGGGACAGAAGGAGGCGGCGTTTTTTACCAGATCACTCCCGCGGGCGCCTATAAGGTTCTCCACAACTTCTGCAATCTTCCCAGCGGGGACTGCCCCGAGGGTGCGTATCCATACGGCATCGTGAAGGGCGCAGATGGAAATTTCTATGGCACGAGTATCGGCGTTGTGTTCAAGATTACGCCGGCAGGTCAATACACCAAGCTCTACGGCTTCGACTACCACGGGGATCTCGGCGAAGCCTACCCACAATTGACCCTCGGCAGCGACGGGAATCTCTATGGGATCCTGGCCGGCGCCTCTTACGCGTCGTGGGCTCCCCAGTCGCTGGGCGGCATTTACGAGATCACGCCGGAGGGCGCTTTCACGCCGCTCTATGCCTTCTGCCAATGCGGATCGACCGCCGGCTACGCTCCGCTGGATCCGCTTTTTCAGGGCACCGACGGCAACTTCTACGGGACCACTGCGTACAACGGCTCCACCGGTACTGACAAGTTCAGTGGCTATGGCACTGTCTTCAAACTCTCGACCGGCCTCAGCGCGCTGGTAGAAACTGTACCCGTGGCCAGCCCGGTCGGGCAGAGCGTCATCATCCTGGGCAACGGCCTAACCGGATCTACGAGCGTCACGTTCAACGGCGTGGCGGCGGCGTTCACCGTGGAGTCCGACACTTACATCTCAGCCAAGGTTCCTGCGGGCGCGACTACGGGAGCGGTTTCCGTGGTCACTCCGAGTGGAACGCTTAAAGGTAGTCCGCAGTTTGTGGTGACCAAGTAGTTGTTGCGGCGATTTACTGACCCTGATTTTGTTGAGACAAATCGATTTTGGCGCAATGCCTAAGGAGTGTTCCATGCATTCTCTCTCGCGTAGTTTCTCTGCTCTTGCCGCGGTTGTTTTGATCACATTGGTCGCGTTGCCGATGGCCGCTTCGGCGCAGGACTTCGCAGTCTTGCAGAACTTCAACGTTACGAACGGCGACGATCCGCTTACGCCGCCAATTCTGGCGAGCGACGGCAATCTATACGGCGCTACTGGGCATGGCGGCGCAAATGCGACCGGCCTGATTTACAAGCTCACGCCTCAGAATGAACTCACCACTCTCTACGCTTTCTGCTCCCACACCAACTGCGCCGACGGTTCTGATCCGGCGAGCGGTCCTTTCCAGGGCAGCGACGGTAATCTCTACGGAACTACATCCTACGGCGGAGCTAATGGCTTCGGCGTAGTGTACAAACTCACGCTGAGCGGCAAACTCACCGTGCTGCACAGTTTTTGCCAATGTGACGACGGTTGGTATTCAGACGGCTTAGTTGCAGACGGCAAGGGCGGTTTCTATGGCACCACCCTCGAAGGCGGCTCGCATCAGTACGGAACCATCTTTCACCTCACCGGGCAGGGCAAGCTGACCACGCTCTACAACTTCTGCGACTCGCAAGCAAACTGCATCAACGCCTACGACAACAGCGCACCTCAGCCGCTGATCCTCGGGATCGACGGCAACGTCTACGGCATCACCAATACAGGCGGGCAATACTCCTATCCATGCTCGGCTGGCGGCTGCGGTACGGTTTTCAAAGTCACACCGCAAGCAGAATTCAGCATCGTCTACAGCTTCTGCAGCCTCACCAACTGCGCCGACGGTGGCCAGCCCGCTGGGCTGCTTCAGGGTTCCGACGGCAACTTCTACGGCACAACCAGCCTCGGCGGCTCTGAGGCTTCCGGCGGCGGTACGGTCTTCCAACTCAAAACCAGCGGCGTGCTGAAGACTCTACACAGCTTCTCCGCGGCCAAGGATGGCACCTCAGGCTATGCCCCGTACGACCTGATCCAGGCCAGCAACGGAACCTTGTACGGCACCACCATTTTCGGCGGCAACGAAGACCAGACGTGCAAGAACCTGGGATGCGGCACTGTCTTCTCGGTAACCACGTCGGGCGCTTTCGAGTCGCTGCACAGTTTCGATGCCTCCGACGGCTACGTGCCCGTAGGGTTGGTACAGACTTCGGACGCTACGCTTAGCGGGACCACATCTTTCGGCGGCGCCCACGACGGAGGCGTTATTTTCAGCCTGAATTTGAACTAGAGATTTGCAATCGGCGGAGTCTTGTCGCTAGCTCTCCCCTGCAGAATTCAATTTGGCCGCCTCAGTGGCGCACTTAGGAGAACATTACGATGAAAGGTGCCGAATTCTTACTCACCCTTGGCCTTGCGCTCGCATGTGCGGCCGCCACCTTGAGCTTGGCGGTGCGCGCCCAGGCACAAACGCTGAACCAGTTCGACCTCAATGGGCAGACTGGCTATGAACCCTACACAACTGTTACCCAGGCTACGGATGGAAATTTTTACGGGACAACTGGCTTCGGCGGTCCTAACTTCGAGGGAAACATTTTCCGCGTAACTCCCGGCGGAGTGATCACGAATATTCACAACTTCTGCCAGGAGCCCAATTGCGCCGACGGTTGGGCCGGTAACTGGCCTCCGATCCTCGCTTCGGACGGAAACCTCTACGGAGTAACCGAGGGCCAGACTGTAGATGGAGTGACGTACGGGCAAACTCTGTACAGGCTGACGGTGGATGGCGAGTTCAAGAATCTGTTCTCCATCTGCAGCTCGGGATGCTCGCACCCCCTCGGCATCACACTGGCCAGCGACGGTAATTTTTACGGCGTAGGCGGCGGAGGGTCGAGCAACAACGGAACGATCTTCCGGGTGAGCCTGAACGGCCAGTACACGGTGCTCCACTCTTTTTGCGTGCTCCCAAACTGCATTGACGGCAATTACGCACTCTACCCTCCGATCCAGGGCAACGACGGAAACTTTTACGGCATAACCCTGGTTGGGGGATCCGAGAACACGGGCGTGGTGTACAGAATGACGCCGTCGGGTACGTACACAGTGATCCATAATTTCTGCGCTTTCGAAAACGGCAACTGCCCTGGCGGAACGTATCCCGCGGCAGGACTGGTGCAGGATGCCGACGGCAACTTTGTGGGCGCGACTCAAAGCGGAGGCACGGGTTACAACGGCGTTGTCTTCAAGATTACCCCGGCCGGCCAATACTCGGTAATTTATAACTTCGATCGAGCTAGCGCCTACGTAGGCTGGAGTTCGGCAGCACTCACGCTTGGCAGCGACGGTAATTTTTATGGCGTTTTAGGAGGTGGTCCTTCTGGTTCGTGGGATCCGGACGTCTCTGGGGGCGTCTATCGACTCACACCCGAGGGCGTGTACACGCTGCTCTACAAATTCCGTGAAGGTCTTGGGTATGGCTTCAATCCGCTCGCGCCGGTTATTCAAGGCACAGACGGAAACCTTTACGGAACCGACGCCTTTGGCGGCATTCCCGCCGGATACTTGACTCCAGATGACGGCTATGGAACCGCCTTCCAATTAACGACCGGCCTCAGCCCTCTTGTGGAAACGGTGCCCGTGGCTGGAGCAGTCGGGCAGAGTGTAATCATTCTTGGAAATGGCCTGACTGGATCTACCAGCGTCAAGTTCAACGGAGTGGAAGCGGAGTTTACTGTTGAGTCGGACACTTATATCAAAACTACGGTTCCGACTGGCGGGACTACGGGTGTGGTTTCTGTTCTTACTCCATCGGGAACGCTTAACAGTAATCCGCAGTTTGCGGTGAGCAAGTAGGTGGAAGAAACAGGGACGAGCTGAGTCCGATGGAATGTTCCCCGCCTCGCTCGGGAGAGGCAAAGCAGGTTCCTCACCGGGCTTGGCGCCCGGTGAGGAATGACAGGCGTTAGTGCGAATCAGATTTTCTGACGGCTACTCGTGCTTCAGGACTTCGTCGATTACGGCTTTGCCACCTTTATCTACAGTGATTACTTTGTGGACGGAGACGTAGCCGCTCATGGTTATGTCTACCATGTAGTTGCCGGGGTCAAGGGTAAAGTCGACGGGCGAACTCTTATCGAGCATGTGCTGGTTGACGGCGACCTGGGCTCCCTTGGGCTGAGTCTTGACGCTGACCGCGCCCATGGCCTTGGTATCCTTGCCGCCGAAGAGCTTATTCATTTTCCCGACGGTCCTGATGTCATCGACGTTGCCCAGGAGGCGCAGCGTGGGCGAGAAACTTACCGTTTGGCCCAATGTGAACTGGGGATTGGTGGTTTCGTCGAGGTAACCCGACTTGCGTACCAGAACTACGTGCGTCCCTTTGTCTAGCGAAACCTGGGCGGGAGTTTGTTTTCCGGTGTCTTTGCCGTCGATGTAGACGCTGGCTCCGGCGGGAGTGCTCGATACTGCGAGCGTCGCCATGAGTTGAGTGAGATGGGTTACCACAAACGACTTGCTGCCGGAAGCGACCTCGACGGTTCGCGTGTCGGAGGAGTAGCCGGACTTGCTGGCAGTAACGGAATGTTGGCCGGGGTCTAATCCGGGCAAGGTGAAGGGCGTAATCCAGGAGGGGTCGGTCTTGCCGTCGATCGAAACTTGCGCGCCTTGCGGAACGGAATCGACCGACATCTGTCCGGGAACTACTACGGCGGCGACTACGGGAGTTGCGGTTTTCCTCTTGGAGTTTTTAGTCTTTGCCGCCGCGTGAGTTGAGGCTGGTTCGGCCTCTGCCACAGGCGCGACGGGTTGAGACTGCGCTGTTTCGACTGGCTGAGCTGGCTGCGTGGGCGTTGGCTGCGGGCGGGCGACCGGCTGGCTAGGCGCGGGTTGCGCAGTGGATTCCGCGACAGGGCGAGGGGAATCACTGTCACTATTCAAACTGTTGACGTGGAGAACGAGAACTACGGCGATGATCAAGATCACGACTGCCGCTCCGGCGATGGAATAAACCATCAGGCTGGGCGGGATGTTCTTCACTTCCTTCAACGCTTTCTGAGCGACTTCACGGGGCTGAACCTTGGGCTTCTCCTCTTCATATTCATACATCGTGGAGTTGCGGGATTGAGAAGCCGGCTTGCCGAAGACCGGTGGCGGAGGCGTCATTTGCGGCGGCGGGGGCGGTGCTGCGTAGACTTCTTTGAGGGGAGGCAGTTCGGTCATCTCCGAAAAACTCAAGCTGCCGGCGCGAGACCCAGCGTTGTCCTCGGACATCATGGGATCTACGGCGATCTTGGGCGACTGAACTCGGGAAGCGACTACGGCCGGTTCATCGACGACGGCCGAAGACGAGAAAGCCGGAGGCGGCGGCGCGGTTTTGCTGGAAGCTCTGATAGGTGCAGCTGAAACCGCATCGGTATTGGCGCATCCCGGCCCGCATCCCGCGGCGGCGGCGGAGGCTTTGCTGAAAGTGGGTGATGGAGGTGCAATTTTCTTTTCTGCTGGCGGTTTTTGAACTGGCTGGTTCTGAACTGGCTGGTTCTGAACTGGCTGGTTTTGAACCGGAGTTGTTTGTACGGGCGGCGCGGCCTGAGGCTTTGGCTGAGTGGGACGGCTTGGAACTGGGGTCGCTGCGGCCGGATTGGAGGCTACTGGAGGAGCAGCCGCTCCGACGAATTTTGCCTGGTTTGCCGCTTTGACGGCCTCCGGAATGGCCGGAGTTTTCGCGGGCACGCTTGCCGGCTTTGCGGCCTGCGGCTTGGATTCCTTGCACTTCTCCAGATCGTCGAGCAGTTCCCTTCCGCTCTGGTAGCGTTCTCCGGGATCTTTCGCGAGAGCCTTCATGATGAGATCGCTCAGCACCGGGTGGAGTTTTGGATTCAGGTGCATGGGCGGGATAGGGGTGCTCTCGAGAATGCTCTGGCGCAGGGAGTCGGCATCTTCCCGATCGAAGGCCTTGCGGTCAGCGACCATCTCGTAAAACATGGCGCCGAGACTGAAGAAGTTGGAGCGCGCATCGATATTCTCGCCGCGGATCTGTTCGGGAGACATGTATGGCAGGATCGCGGGGACGCCGGGCATTTGCGCGGTAAATTTGCCGACGCCGGAGATGCCATAGCTCAGAATTCTGACGGTGCCATCCCAGCCGCACATGATCTTTGCGGGCTCGAGACTATAGTGAAAAACTTTGTGGGAGTGAGCGTGATCGAGGCCGCTGCAAACCTGACGTCCGATATCGAGCAGGTCCCAGATGGAAAATCCTTCTTTGCGGGCGAGCATGGTGGCGATGCTGTTGCCCTGAATGTATTCCATGGCGGCGCAGAATTGGCCATCGATTTCTCCCGCGCCGAAAACGGGCGAGAGGTTGGAGTGGCTTAGGACCTTAGTGGTCTCGGCTTCTGCGAGGAGACACTGCTCCAGTTGGGCGGCTTGTTCGCCAAAGGCAGATAGCTGAATTGTTTTCAAAGCGACGGTTTGGCTAGTTTGCGGGTCGTTCGCCTTGTAAACGGCGCCAGTCGCAGATTTAGAGAGTTCACTCAGGATTTCGAAGTGGCCGATTTTTGTGGACATGGTTCCGTGCCTCATCCCAGAAAAAAGCCGCGCAGTTCCGGGGGAGAATTGCGTGGTTTAAAACCCGGGGCAGGTTAAGGGTAGGATAGCGCTCGGGAGTTTGAGGTTCGAGTTACCGAAGTACTGTGAAATCGGTGTGAAACGGGCGGCTGAAGCCGATATTAGTTTTGTTGTATTTTTTGGCGCGGCTCGAAGCCGCACCCTTTCAAAACGTTCGTCGCAAAGGTTCGCCCAACAACCTTCGTCGGACCTGCGTCGCCTGCCGGAATCTTTGCGACCTGCTGGCGGATGCTAGCGCACACGAGAATAACGGATCCCGCGTGACCTATCTTTTGAAGGGAACGTTAGGGTTAGTTGAGGGAAAGAAGTGTGACAATTGTCATGCAGGCCGTGTGACGATCTCCACTGGCGCTGGGGCGTGCGCGGATCGAGTATGGAGCCAGATGATTGATGCGCGGGGCGGGGTTCTTGCGGGATCGGACGCAGGTTGTGGGAAGCGGACTTGTTCATTTATGCTTGTGGCCTGCCTGGACTGAGCTGGTCTGCTCGCCAGCACGCCGCGTTTTTCCTTGGATTCAACTGGGGTTCAAAATATGACGTTAACCCGATTTGTCACCAAGAACGCCCTCCGCAACAAGCGCCGCAGCATTCTGACTGTGTTGAGCATTGGAGTTTCCCTGCTGCTGCTGACTTTCATGATCACGGTGTGGCGCGGTTTCTACATCGAGAAGGGGAGCGCGGAATCGACGCGGCGACTGGTGACGCGACACCGGGTGTCGCTTACGTTCGACTTGCCGGGCTTTTATCGCGAGAAAATCCGCGCTGTGCCCGGAGTAGTGGCGGTCGTACCCAATTCGTGGTTTGGCGGTTTATATAAGGATAACAAGCCGGAAAACTTTTTCGCGCAGTTCGGCACCGATCCCGATGAGTTTCCGAAAGTCTTCCCGGAGATGCAGATACCGGCCGACCAGCTTGCCGCATGGCAGCGCGACCGGGCAGGGACGATCGTGAACGACGAACTGGCCAAGCAATTTGGCTGGAAGCTGGGAGATCGCGTGGTGCTGCAGGGCACGATTTATCCCATCAACCTGGAGTTGACCATTCGCGGCATCTTTCATTGGCCGACGGCGAACAAGACGCTTTACTTCAACACGAAATATCTGGAAGAGGCAGTGCCCGATTTTAAAGGCAAGGCCGGCACGTTCGGCATTATGGCAGCGTCGCCTGAGGACGTGAGCAAAGTCGCCAGCGCCGTCGACGATATGTTTCGCAATTCACCGCAGCCCACCAAGACCGAAAGCGAAAAAGCTTTCGGGCTGACTTTCGTCAACATGCTGGGGAATGTGAAGGCTTTCATCTTGAGCATATGTTTGGCTGTGGTCTTCACTACGCTTCTGGTTTCGGCCAACACGATGGCAATGTCGATTCGCGAAAGAACGCGCGAAGTGGCCGTGCTCAAGACTTTGGGGTTTGAGCGGCAGACCATCCTTGGCCTGTTCGTGGGCGAGGCTATGTCGCTTTCGATTGCAGGAGGATTGTTTGGCTGCGGATTCGCGTGGCTGCTGCTGACGCTCATGAAACATTCGCCGATGGGCTTTTTTCTGGCGCAGATGCAGGTTACGGCTGGAACGCTAGGCGTAGCCGTGTTGGCGGCGGCGCTGGTGGGATTCTTGAGCTCACTGGTGCCGTCTTATCATGCGTCGCGAGTGGAGATTGTAGAAGGGTTACGGCATATCGGCTAAATCTATGACGCTCAGCAGTTTTGTCGTGCGCAATACGTTTCGCAACAAGCGGCGCAGCATTCTGACGCTGCTGAGCATTGGCTTTTCTCTGTTGCTGCTCACTCTGATGGCCTCGATCTGGCGGACGTTTTATATTGACGTGGGAGCGCCGGACTCAGCGAGAAGGGTGATTACGCGCGACCGCGTTTCTTTGGCATTTTTTCTTCCCGCCTACTACCGCGACAAGATTCGGAGCCTTCCCGGTGTGGTCGCAGTCGCTCCGATGACTTGGTTTGGAGGCCGTTATAAGGATGACCGTCCAGAGAACTTCTTTGCGCAGTTGGCGACCGATCCCGACGAATATATGAAGGTCGCATCCGACAAGATCATTCCGCCGGAGCAGATATTGGCCTGGCAGCGTGACCGCGCCGGAGCGCTCGTGGATGTGACCCTGGCCAATAAGTATGGCTGGAAAGTCGGCGACAAGATTACGCTTCTGGGTACCATCTTTGACGTGAACCCCGAGCTAACGATCCGCGGCATCTACCACCGGGATCCGCCGCAGAACGCGCTATATTTCAACGCCAAGTATCTCGAAGAAGCGGTGCCCTGGTTCAAAGGGCAGGCGGGTTGGTATTCCACGCAGTTGGCCAAGCCGGACGATGTGGCCCGCGTCTCGAGTGAAATTGACGACATGTTCCGCAACTCGCCCGAGCAAACGAAAACGGAGAGCGAAAAAGCCTTTCAGCTTTCGTTTGTGGCCACGCTGGGCAATGTGAAGGCATTCATTCTTGGCATCTGTGGAGCGGTGGTGTTCACCATCCTGTTGGTTTCGGCGAATACCATGGCCATGTCGGTTCGCAGCCGGACCCGTGAAATCGCTGTGCTGAAAACACTGGGGTTCACTCGCCAGCGCGTGCTGTCGCTGTTTGTCTTCGAAGCGGTGGCTTTGGCGGTGGCAGGCGGGGTGCTGGGCATACTCGGGGCAACTGGATTGATTCAGTTGATCACGCATTCTTCGATCGCGATCGGCATTCCCATCGACATGAAAGTTAAGCTGCCGACAATGGGCCTGTGCTTACTGGTGGCGGTGACCGTAGGGTTTCTTAGCGGATATATTCCCGCTTATGGCGCGTCGCGCGTAAATATTGTGGAGGGGTTGCGGCATATCGGGTGATGAAGCGAGGGCCGCAGCGACGGGATTTTTCCGGCGCTACGGGATGCGCTACCAGGCAGCTATACCGGGATTGGAATTATTTATGGCGATACCTATCCGTTACAACATTCGGAACTTGAAGCTTCGCAAAGGGCTTACCATCATGACTGCGCTGGGGATTGCGCTGACCGTTACCACGGCGATTTTCCTGATGGCTTTGCTGGCAGGCCTTAAGAAGGCTTTCGTTTCCAGCGGGAATTCGCAGAACGTGCTGGTGCTGCGCAAAGGGTCGGAGGCGGAATTGTCGGGCGGCTTTGATGCTTCGCTTTTTCCTACGCTCAGGGTTCTGCCCGGAATCGCTAAGGACAGCCATGGCGAGCCGATGGCATCTGGCGAGTTGGTGGTGGTGATCGTGCTGCCGCGCAAGGATGGCACGGGAGAAGTGAACGTTACGGTGCGCGGCATGATGCCCGATGGTCTAGAGCTTCGGCCAAGCGCGAAATTGATTGATGGACGCTGGTTCCAGCCGGGGCAGCGCGAGGTTGTGGTGAGTAGATCCATCCGTTCGCGCTTTTCGCATGCCAACATTGGGGACACGATGGAGTTCGGCAAAGGATCGTGGAATGTGGTTGGCGTATTTGACGCAGGCGGTTCGGCCTATGAATCAGAGGTGTGGGGCGATGTGAATCAGATGGCCACGGACTTCGACCGGCAGGGCGGATATTCTTCCGCGTACCTGGCCGCCACGGATGCGATATCCGCGGACGCCCTCACCAAGCGGGTGAGTGATGACCAGCGGCTTAAGCTTGAGGGCGTGCTGGAGACGGATTACTACGCGAAGCAAACCAGTTCCGGAGGTCCGATCAAGTTCATTGGCATTGTGGTTGCCGTCATCATGGCCATTGGGTCGAGTTTTGCGGCGATGAATACGATGTATGCGGCAGTGGCGTATCGCGGGCGCGAAATCGCAACTTTGCGAGTGCTGGGATTCTCGCGTCGATCGATTCTGACATCTTTTGTTTTGGAATCTCTGATGCTGGCTTTGTTGGGCGCGGTGGTGGGAATTCTGCTGATGCTGCCCTTCAATGGAATGCAGACGGGAACTTCGAACCAGGTGACTTTTAGCGAAGTTGTGTTCAGCCTGCAGATTACGTGGGCGGTTGCTACGGCTGCAATTGGATTCGCGCTGGTCATGGGATTGGTGGGCGGATTCGCTCCGGCGTGGCACGCGGCGCGGCAGAATATTCTTACGGCGCTGCGAGGGTGATCGAGCTTTTATGAGACTGGACAAGTACAAAAGCGGCTTCGGGCTTCGGGCTTTGGGCCAGGAGATTTTATTCGGACGCCGAAAGCCGGAAGGCGGGAGCCGTTTGGATTCTTATGCCGATTGATGCAAAACACGAAGACTTGCAGAGCTTGCGGATCGACCGCTCGGCGCGCAGCGCGAGCACTGGGGAACCGCCGCGGTGGGCGCGCCGCTACATTGTTATTGGGATCGTTGTCGTCGCCGTGTTGAGCTTGTCCGTTCTTGCCTACCGGTTGCTTTCTCGCGACGTGCCGGAGGTTGAGGTGACACGCGCTTCCGCGGAGAGCAGCGATGTGGGCGGCACGGTGCTTTCGGCTACCGGGTACATTGTGGCTCATCACACCATCAATGTGAATTCCAAAGTCACTGGACGCCTGGCCTGGATTGGCGTGGAGAAGGGCGACAAAGTTAAAGAGGGACAGGTTCTGGTCCGACTGGAAGATGAGGAGTTTCGCGCTTCATACAATCAAGCGAAGGGATCGCTCGATAACGCTCGCGCTTATCTCGACGAGCTCGAGCACGGGTCGAGGCCGGAAGAAATTCAGCAGGCGCAACATAATCTTGACGAAGCCCGCGCGACTTTGGTCGATGACAAGCTGACTCTGGATCGCACGAAGCAACTCTCATCTGCCGGGGTGGTTTCGCGGCAAGTGATGGACGATGCTACGGCAAAGTTCGAAGCGGACCAGCAGAGAGTGAATTCTCTGGAAAAAGCTTCTCAGCTTATGAAGATTGGACCGCGCGCGGAAGAAATCGCGCGTGCGCGCGGATCGGTGGCGCAAGCGCAAGGCCAGTTGGATTATGCCAAGTCACAGCTCGACGCTACTGTGATCCGGGCGCCGGTCACCGGAACGATTCTCGACCGCACGGCCGAGAAAGGTGAACTGATCACTGCGCAGTTCGCCAGCGCCGCGGCTGGCGGGCCGCAGGGATCTGTAGTGTCGCTGGCGGACTTAAACGACCTTCAAGTTGAGCTCGACATTGCGCAGGCGGACTTCGCGCGGCTGGGGCCGAAACAAAAAGGGATCGTCACCACCGACGCCTATCCCGATCGCAAGTACAACGGTGAGATTGCGCAAATCTCGCCTGAGGCCAACCGGCAGAAGGCGACCGTGCAGGTGAAGGTGCAGGTGCTGAATCCGGATGATTATCTGCGGCCGGAGATGAATGCCACGGTGAAGTTTCTGGCGGACGAGCAGAAATCCACGAGTACGCAACCGGCAGGAGCGTTTGTGCCGGCTACTGCGGTGCGGGATCACGACGGCAAGAAGGTCGTATTTCTAGCCTTCGATGGCAAGGCTCGCATGCGGGAGATTCACGTGCTGAGCCAGCGTAGCGACGGCTTTCTCGTGGACGGACTGGTGGGCGGTGAAAGCGTAATCAGCAAAGGGCCGCCGGATCTGAAAGACGGAGACACAATTAAAATCAAGGGGCAGTAATCATGAGCACAGTTATGGAAAACAAAATTGCTACCGGAACTAAAGTTGTGCAGGCGCGAAATGTCAGCAAGATTTTCAAGCGCGAGGCGTTTCAAGTGACGGCTCTTGACGATGTCTCAATTGACATTGCGGCGGGCGAATTCATGGCGTTGATGGGGCCTTCGGGCTCGGGCAAGACCACGCTGCTGAATATGATCGCAGCCATCGACCGGCCGACCTCCGGCGAATTGCTGGTGCAGAATCAGAACGTTTTTCAGTTCAGCGACTCGCAGGCGGCGCACTGGCGCAACGAGCACATCGGGTACGTCTTCCAGACATTTAACCTGATTCCGGTGCTGACGGCGTTTGAAAATGTGGAACTGCCGCTGTTGCTGACCAAACTCAACGCGCAGCAAAGGCGCGACCACGTTTTGACTGCGTTGAAGCTCGTGGGATTGGAAGAACGCGTCAACCATCTTCCCAAGCAGCTTTCAGGCGGACAGGAACAACGGGTTGCGATTGCCCGCGCGATTGTGAGCGATCCTACGCTTCTGCTGGCGGATGAGCCTACGGGAGATTTAGATAGTCACTCGGCGACCGAAGTGTTGGAAATTCTGAAACGACTGAATGAAGACTTCCACAAGACGATTGTGATGGTGACGCACGACCCGCATGCGGCCTCGTATGCGCACGTCACGCGGCATCTGGAAAAGGGGATGCTGTTGCCGCCGGCGTAGCTCCACTCTGCCGCGTTTTCGCCTTTGTATCCATTAACCCAGGTCTGCGGATAGTTGCCGGGAAATAAAGCAGTGGGCTAATCACCGTCCCATTACGGGAAATCACGGTCGCCAAAGCGCCGTTCACTCTCAAAGACTTAAGGGCACTGATGAATTCGTGCCCTTCCCATTCCATGCGACCGCTTCTTCTTCGCGATTCCTGGCTACCTCTCTAACGCGAAAGACATCCAAAAGTTGCTCTCGAAAAGAGCTCAATAAACAAGGAGGCACTGTGAACAAATCCGCAGCAACATTAACGAAGATAGTAGGCGCAGCATCTTTGCTGTTCGTCGGCTATGTATTCTTGACCGCACTTCCGGACCTGCGACGCTACATCCGGATCAGCATGATGTAGGAAGGCAGCATGAGATTTGACCCGAATGAAATACATACAGCCTGGGCAAGCCTTGGCTAAGTAATCCACTGTATAGGCAGGTTTGGGGTGGCTCTCTAGGCTTTCTGATGCCGTTGCTCGTATCTGGCCTTATCAGTCCGCGCAACCCGCAGCAGCAGAGAGTTATCGGGCAAGCGAAGGATGATTCGGCAAGAGGAAACACAATGAATACCAACTTCTCTGTTCGCTCGCTGGCTCTTCGTTCAATATCCCTAGTCCTCGTCATGCTAGCCCTGACGGCCGCATCCTTCGGGCAATTCAGATTAGCGATCACTGTTGGTCCCCCAGCAATTCCGGTGTATGAGCAGCCCATTTGTCCTGGCGATGGTTATCTGTGGACGCCGGGGTACTGGTATTGGGACGACGATATTGCCGATTATTACTGGGTACCGGGTACATGGGTGCTCGCTCCGGAAGTCGGATTTCTGTGGACCCCGGGCTGGTGGGGCTGGGGTGGCGAAGCATTCCTTTGGCATGAGGGCTTCTGGGGTCCGACTATAGGTTTTTATGGTGGCATCAACTATGGATTTGGCTACTTCGGTGTGGGTTTTTCAGGCGGACGTTGGGATGGCGGACACTTTTTCTATAACCGCGCGGTGATGAACGTGAACGTGACCGATATTCACAACGTTTACAACGAGACGGTAGTCAACAACACTGTGAATCGCGTGAGCTACAACGGAGGCAACGGAGGAATCGACGCACGTCCCACGCCGCAAGAAGAGGCGGCGGCACAGGGGAGACACGTTCCGCCGGTAGCCGCTCAAACTCAGCACGTGGCGGCGGCGCGCGGCAATCCGCAGCTTCGTGCTTCGGCGAACCACGGAAAGCCGCCGATTGCAGCCACGTCACGCCCGGGAGATTTCAGCGGCCGCGGCGTTGTAGAAGCGAAGGATGCGGGAGCGCCTTATAAAGCGCCGGACAATCGCGGCGCGGGTGCGGCGCGTCCTGAGGCTGGTGCGGCGAACACGGCAATCCATCCGAAAGATCTTCCGCCAGCCGAGCGGCCTGCCGCGCCGAATACCGGAAATCCTAAACAGGACAAGAAATACCAGCAACAGCAGCAGAAGCTGGCTGCTCAGCAAGATAAGGAACGGCGGAAACTTCAACAGCAGCAAGATAAAGAACACGCGCAACTGGCCAAGCAAAAAGGTAACGATGCCGGGACGCAGCAGTTGGAGCAGAAGCACCAGCAACAGACACAGGCACTACAGCAAAGGCACACAGCCCAAACGCAGCATTTGCAGCAGCGCATGGCTCCAGTTCCTGCCGCAGGACCTCGGCGGTAGTGGGTTCGTGCCTGCGTTGAATTTTTAATTCTTTGAAATCTGCGGTCGGTGCCAAACGCGTGGGAATAGAAAACGGAGGATACCAGATTCTTTACAGTAGGCTACGGCATCCTCCGGATGGGTTTGGTTTAAGGGGGCGCGCAGACTGGGATTAGATCTTTGAACCAGCAGCAATGGGCGCGGGGCACGCACCAAAATTCATTACTGGAGGCTTCGTTAATGTCCGCAAGAAAACTTTCTATACTCTCAGTGCTTTTGTTTTGCGCCACGTGGGTTGTGGCACAAAGTGGGTCTGCTGGCGGCGGAGCAGCGCCGGGTGGATCGGCAGGTCAAAGCCAGGCTCCGAGTTCAGCAACGCCGGCGCCGAACACAGCGCCACAGACCGGTTCCGTAAAGCCGCAGACTGGCTCAACGAAACCACCAACCGCGCCATCGACTGTGCCCGGATCAAACTCGACGAACCCGGCGACTCCGGGCAGCAACACCACGCCATCGACGGTGAATCCGAATACGTCCAACACACCTGGAACTACGCCAAGCGGATCGCCTTGCGGAACTTTGCCGGGCAGCGGCTCGACTCCGGATGCTGGATCTAACAATTCGGGTTCGTCCAACAATTCAGGTTCGTCGCCCTCGACCTCAGGAAATAAGCAGGGAAATTCTGCGACGCCAGGGACGTCGACTACAGGCAAGCCTTGCCCGCCGACTGCCTCCGGCGGGAGCAACCCGCGCTAATAATCTAGCGCTGGCTCTAAACTTTACGCGGATCCGGGTTCTCCGGATCCGCATTTTTTATGGGATCAGCATGCTCACTGGTACGTGAAGGTTAATTCATCGAGGTAGACGGAGTAAGGCGATTGCTTGTTATTTCCATCCATCTGGTAGTTGATGGTAATGCCCCACCAACTGGATGGCGCAGAACCGTGGCCGTAGGTCCAATTGAGGGTGCTGGTCACGCCATTGAGTTCGATGGATTGATAGGTCATTTGATTACTGGTGGTGCGCTCGACCTTGATGGTGAGGTGGTTCCACTCGTTGTCAATGGGATTGCAGGCAATGCCAGTCGGGACCCATTTCGCGCTAACATTGTCCCAGACATCCCACTCATTGCCGGCCGCGACACGGCACTCGTGCCCAAAAATGAAACCCATGCTATCGAAAAACTGATTGACGTCGAATTCCAGCGCCTGCGATAGGCCGAGGTTGCTTCCGTAAAAGTAAACGTCGTAGGTGAAGTTGTGGTAGGTGTTCACCTCGTCGTGACCGCTATCGGGCATGCCTTGAGAAGATTGTGAGCCGATGAGATGATTGTTCCAGAGGCCGTCGCCGTAAGCGATGTCTTTGTCTGAGCCGAGGTTGTATTCGGTGGCTTCTCCGCTCATCGAAGGCGACTTGATGTTCTGCTCCATAGAGAAAGTGATGCCGTCACAAGGCGAAGGAGAACAGTCGACGTAGGTCGGAGCAATCTGACCGTATTCATCCCATCCGCCGCTATGTTGCAGGTTGGTGAAAGAAGAACCGCCGGAACCACTGCCACCGCCGCTGCCACTGCCGCCGCTGCTTACCGTGAAAGTGACGGGGGTAGAGCTGGCGCCGCCGCAATTATCCCATTCGGTTACGGTTGCGTTGTAGGTTCCTGCGCTCAACGAGAGGTTGGTGTTGAGACTCGCTCCGTTTCCGACGTAAGCCAGTTGATAAGGAGCGGTATAAATGCCCATGGAAGCGACTCCCTTGGAGCACGTGGAGCTCGCGGAGGCAATGAAATTTACGGGAGAGCCCGGATTGCCATTGTTGGTGGGCGAGGTGATAGTCACGCCTGCCTGACTGCTGCTGACCGTAACGGTGACCGCCTTCGTGGACGCGCCGCCGCAGTAGTCCCACTCTTCGACCGTGGTGTTATAGGTTCCGGCGCTCAGGCTCAGGCTGGTATTCAAGCTGGATCCGTTCGCCACGTAGGCTAAGACCCCGGGCGCTGTGTAGATGCCCATGGAGGCGACTCCTTCTGAACACGAGGTGGTCGCCGATGCAACAAAGGACACGGATCCTTGAACCGTGGAACCATTCGCGGGGCTTGTGACGGTAACGCCGGTAGATGCGGCGGAAACACCGACGGCAAACAAGAGGCACACGCTCAGCAACAGACTCTTCCGCATGAAGCACGTCTCCAAGTAAGGTTTTTATTTACTATTGAACTACGTGCGAACTGCCCTAGCGCGAGCGGGCGCTTGGAGGTTTCCTAAAGAAGTGGCGTGTGAAGCTAGGTTCGACGGAGTTTGACCTCATGTCCTTGAAACCGACCCAAGTCGGTACTCAAGGACGTCTTCGATGAATCGATCCGTTGAACAGTGTAGTTAACATACCAGAAACACTGTATTTCTCCCAAGCGAAATTTCTGCTTCTTACACTCGGAAGTTCTAGTCCTGGTCAGAGCAGCACAATCAGCCGTCTAAGTTGTTTGCTGTAGTCTCCGGTTGAAAACCGCCGCATCCAAACCCCTATGCGAGGTTCGGCATCGAACCCGGGCACCTGAAATCGGCGATGAGCATTCAAGAATCCGTTCAGGGTTACGGTTTATAAAGTAAGTTGATGTGTGCGCAGATGTTGAGGTGGAGACTATGCAGGCTTCCCGAACTCGAGAGAATAAGCGCAGGGCGAGCGGCTGGAAGTGGGTCGGCTTGATCGCCGTCATTTTTCTGGTTAGCGCTGGAGTTGCTGCCCGGTTGGTGATGGAGCGAGCTCAGCCGATTGTTCGAGCTCGGGTTATCGGTACTTTATCGAATCGCTTCGGCGGCAAAGTGGAGCTGAAGAGTTTTCAAGTTTCCGTGGTGCACGGAATCCAGGTTTCGGGAAATGGGCTGAAGATTTTTGGCAAGACGGATCCGAATCCTTACGAACCGGGGATCCAGCCGCTGATTGCGGCCGAGCAATTCAGCTTTCAAAGCTCATTGCGGAGCCTATTTCGCTCTCCGATGCACGTTGAGACTGTGTATGTGAAAGGCCTGGAGCTAAACATTCCGCCCAAGGACGATCGCCAGCAAATCACAAGCATGGGTTCGAGGTCACCGAAGATGACCATTTTCGTGGACGAATTTGTCTGCGAGAACACAAAGCTGGTGATTAACCATCCAAACCCGGACAAGCAGCCGCTGGAATTTGCCATCTCAAACGTGAAGATGAAGGATATAGGCCAGGGCCAGCCCTTCCAGTTTAATGCGACCCTGGTGAATCCGAAGCCTGTGGGGGACATTCAATCGACCGGACTGTTTGGCCCATGGCAACAAGACAGTCCGCGGGATACGCCGGTGCAAGGGGACTATTCCTTCAGCAATGCGGATCTCAGCACGATCAAGGGCATTGGAGGAACGCTCTCATCTACCGGCAATTACTCTGGAACTCTGAGCGACATCACCGTACATGGAACGACCGATACGCCGGACTTTCAAATTGCGACGAGCGGACACCCCGTGGCGCTGCACACCGAGTTCCATGCCATTGTTGACGGCACCAACGGTGACACACAGCTCCGGCAAGTGAATGCAACGTTTCTTCATACGTCTTTTGCGGCGAAGGGATCCGTGGTCCGCATGAAGAATGCAAAGGGTCACGACATAGAACTCGACGTCGTGCTGGACCGGGCTCGGATTGAAGACTTGCTCAAGCTGGGCGTGCGCACAGACACGCCCGTGATGACCGGGGCGGTGCAAATGAAGACGAAACTGAGCCTTGTTCCGGGTGACGACAGTGTGGCCGACAGATTAAAATTGGCAGGCACTTTTCATGTGCCACAGGCGGAGTTCACCAACGAGAAAGTGCGGGAGAAACTTGATTCGCTGAGCATTCGCACCCAGGGAAAGATTAAGGAAGCGAAGGAATACGCGGGCGAGGATGTGCCGGCCGATTTGGAAGGAGTGTTCACTCTAAAAAACGGATTGCTGTCTTTTTCTTTGCTTCATTTTCTTATTCCGGGAACGCACATCGATATGGCCGGCGACTATGGGCTGGATGGAAGACAGTTCAACTTTCATGGAAAGGCGATGCTGGACGCAAAGCTTTCGCAAATGACAACCGGCTGGAAGTCGATTCTGTTGAAACCGGTCGATCCGATCTTCAGCAAAGACGGAGTTGGAACGGAAGTACCGATTCGAATTACTGGCACGGAATCGGAGCCGCACATCGGTTTGGAGTTCGGCCACAAAAGCGAGCACGAAAACACGGCGGGAAACGCAGACGCGGGGTCGAAGCATTAGCAAGCTGTTAGACTACGGAACGGAAATGAGGAACGATCTATGAGCGATAAACCAGGGAGCGATAAACCAAGCACCACTCTCACGGGGACGGTCGAAAAGATTATCCAGTCTCCGGCTCCGAGCGTCCCAGAAAAGGCTCAGATCGCCGTCGAAGGGGCCGATCACCTCTATCGAGAGCTTCGCATCGAGAACTCTCTCACTGACGAGAATGGCGAAAAAGTACGCCTTAAGAAGGGCGCCGAGGTAGAAGTCACCATCGCGGCAGACCCCGGGGCGACGATTCCAAAGAGTGGAGAGCAAGGTCCAATTGCAATGCGGCCATGAGCCTTGCGCGCCGTCATCAGAAATCACTGAGATCGATATCTCGAGATACGCGAGCAAAAAGACTTCTGACTCCAATCTGTCGATCGTTCGCAGGTGTGCAGTTGAGCGTCCTCTCGGTGCATCAGGCAACGGCCACATTTTCACGAAATCTCTCTCGATCGCGATCCGCATCGAGCCTCAGCTCGCAGAGTTCGGTGATCAGACTCCCCGCCCAGCGGTAGATATTGTGTTCTTTAACGTTTCTGCGCATGCGGTGCATGCGTAACTGCTTTTCTTCCGGTTCCATTTCCAGCGCAGCTCGAATCGCTTCGGCAGTCTGATCGATATTGTAGGGGTTCACCAGCAAGGCATCGCGCAATTCGCGGGCTGCGCCGGTAAATTGGCTCAAGATCAATACTCCACGCTCGTCGCGCCGCGCGGCAATAAACTCCTTCGCGACCAGGTTCATGCCGTCGTGTAAAGACGTTACCAGGCAAAGATCGGCGGCGGAGTAGTAACGCTCAATCTCCTGGTGGTTATGCTGCCGTTTAAGAAAGATGATGGGCTTCCACTTCCCTGTCTGAAATCGCCAATTGATTCGTTCCGCTTCGGCTTCGACCTCGGCCAGCAGGTCGTGATAACGCTTTATGTGAGTGCGGCTGGGCGCGCCGATCTGCACAAAAGTAAATTTGCCTTGATACTTGGGATACTTTTCGAGAAACCGTTCGATCGCGCAGAAGCGCTCAGGGATTCCCTTCGTATAGTCGACGCGATCGACGCCGATGCCCATGAACTCTGCCTCCACGCCAAGGTTATGCATCAAGGCCGAGCGCTCGAGGTAGTTGACTCCGTGGCGGTCGCTTTCGATGGATTCATCATCCGTGAGGTCAACGCTGATAGGGAAAGGCCGAACCATGGTGCGATGGCTTTGGCGCAAAACGGAAAAGTGTTCCCAGTCCACGCGTGACTCCAGAGTCCGATCCACCGTTTGCAGGAAGTTGTTGCAATGCGATTGGATGTGGAAGCCGATAAGATCCGCTCCTAATAATCCGTCCACTAATTGGCGCTGCCATGGGCAGATGGCAAAGGCTTCCGGGTTTGGCCACGGAATGTGCCAGAAAATTGCCACGCGCGCGTCTGGCCTTTTTTCTTTGATCATCCGGGGCAACAGCGCAAAGTGGTAGTCCTGAACGAGTACCACCGGATTGGGGGTGTCCTCAATTTCTTCGAGCAGGGCAGCAGTGAATTTTCGATTGACATCCTGATAGTGCTGCCAGTCCTGCGCCTGGAATAGAGGACGGGTATGAGCGATGTGGCAAAGCGGCCACAAGCCTTCGTTGGCAAACCCGTAGTAGTAACCTTCTTCCTCCTCCTTGCTCAGCCACAACCGGCGCAACGTGTAACGAGGGTCATCGGGCGGAACGCGCAAGCGATCATGCGCATCGACAACTTCGGAGTCGGCGTCCCCGCTACCGTGCGCGATCCAGGTTCCGTCGCAGGCATTAAGCACCGGCGCCAGAGCGCTCACGAGGCCGCTTGGCGGCACAACCACATCGATGGATTTGCCATTGTGCTGGTGCATGTAAGGCTCGCGATTTGACACGACAAACAAGCGGCTGCCTCCCAGACGGGTCTGGATTTGCACCGCTAGCCGATCCGCCGTCCACATGGATTCTGAGGCTTCGCGCAAACGGGCTTCATTTTCTGCCGCGCTGCGGGCCTGACTCAGGCTTTCCGCCAGCGTGGCTACTTCCCACGCCAGCGGCCTGAAGATATCCAGGTCGGGCATTTGCTGGCGCGATGAAATTCTGCCCGTGCGAAGCGCGCGCATCCACTGCGCAGCCCGCGCGATGGGACCGGCGATGCTCCAACGCACAATCAGCAGCGTGATGAGAACAATAAGGAAAACCTGAACGAGTACTCTTAAGAAGGCCGCGCGCCAGACGCGAAGGCTTTGTGCGCGGATGTAGGTAGCGTCATGCACCACCGCGAGCCCACCCACAACTTGATCCTGGCGGTGGAGTGGCAGCGCGAAAATCTGCGCCGGAGTCTTGCCCACACGCACGAATGAACTCTCGCCGTGGCCCTCCGCCATGGCTTTGGTCACTTCCGGCGGTGTCGTCGTAAGAAGTTGCCCTAACTCGGAAGTGATCGCCATCTTTTTTCCCTGGCGATCGTAAACCGCAACGCCTAACAGATGTTCGCGATTGCCGAAGCGCTGTACCAACCGCTGCAGCCCGCGCTCTGACCCAGCCTCCCACGACTTCTCAACATTCCCTGCTACGCTTTCACCGAGCACCTCTGCACGACGTTCCAGATCGTTGCGCAAGGAACGTTTTTCTCCTACCACTTCATAGTAAGAAAAGCCGAGAGATACCAGTGTGATGCCGACAATGAGGGAAACAATAAGCCGGGCACTCAACAGACGCATAGAAGTCGCTTCCTAATTGACATACTTTTAAGCTTAGTGAGGCAGAGCGTCTCCGGAACATACCGGAATCACCTTATGTTTAGAGAAAAACGCGGAAGGAGTTTAATCACGGGGAAATGAGCAGCAGGTTTGATTCTGGTTAGGGTGAGAATGCGACTAAGTCCCGGTTGTCCTTGATTCTTGCTCACCGCCGGCCACCGAGGGTTGAAGTGGCAACGTGGCGATGACCGCGGTGCCTGTCCCATCCGACTGAATTTCGAGAATTCCGCCCAGTTGCCTCAGACGCTCGCGCATGCCGCGAAAGCCTACACCGGTTCGAGCCGAAGAGCTGAGTTCCACCTGTTTTTCCTGGGGTATACCTTTGCCCTGGTCTTGAATTTCAACGCGAAGGCGGTGATCTTCTTCACGGACACGTATCGTCGCCGCAGCCCCTCCTGAATGGCGATGAATATTCGTGAGGCACTCCTGGACCATCCGAAAAATTGCGATTTCCATTTCGTCGGAAAGACGGCCAAACTCCTCTGGGATATCCACATCGACCTTGATCTTACTGCGCTCGGAGAACCCATCCACATACCAGCGAAGCGCGGATGCGAGCCCAGCGGCATCGAGCAATGGGGGATGAAGCAGATGGGAGATAGTGCGAATTTCCCGGCTGATTTGCTCCACCATAGCGGCATTTTCGGAGACGGCTCGGGCTCCCGCCGAATCGAGTTGGTTGGACTGACGCTGCACGACCGCGATATTCATGCTCAGAGCGGCAAGCAGTTGGCCCACGCTGTCATGTAGCTCTCTTGCAATTTGGCGCCGCTCTTCGTCGCGCATCTGCTGCAGGCGGCTTGAAAGTTCGCGCAGGCTGTCGTTCGCCGTCTTCAAGTCCGCGGTTCGTTCCTGAACCTTGCGCTCCAATTCGTCATGTGCTTCTCGCAGTTGCTCCTCGGCCCACTTCGTTCGCACGATGGAGCGGCGAT
>JBEKJF010000010.1:0-28385 GCA_050011375.1 Candidatus Sulfotelmatobacter sp. | reverse complement strand
ATCGGCTTACCATCAACGGACTGTGCATAGGGCCATTGGAATTCGACGTCCCCTTGAAGAAGTTCGTGTCCTTCATATCCCGCGGGCCAAGTGATTCCACGCTTGCCGGATATAAAGAGAGTAGCTTCGCCCTTTGCGAAGAACGGCTCACCGAAAGCTGCGTGCTGCACCCACTGAAACTCAACGGTGCGGCCGCTAAGGTTGGTGACGACTTCTGCGATACAAGCGGTGAAAGCATCGCGCGGCAGGGAAATCTGACGCCGAAAGAGTAGACGGTAAACAGGAAGAGTAACTTCCATCACCAGCGTCGCTAAGTCATCATCGGCAACCGCGGAGACAATTCTCCACTCCGCGTTCGCGGCTTCGCCGTGCAGGGCCATGCCGCGCTCGGCTTCTTGCGCAGACGGCATGCCGAAGTAGTCAAGCACCAGGGCATGTCCGGTGTAGCCGCACAGAAAACGTCCTACTGGGGCATCTCCGTAGAGTGTTGCGTGCTCCGGCGGCGAAAACATTTGCGGCTCAATCGTAGGCCACGGTGACTCCCAAAGGACATTGATCGGAGAACCGCAGAGACGAAAATCCGCAAGGTGCCCACCACCGAGCAGCAACGTGAGTTCGACCTTGGTATTGGATAAGCGGTACGCTTGGCGATTTTTCCAGAGAACGGGGGTTACGGCGCAGCGCGACATTCAGATACTAAGCCCCCCATCAATTGCGAATGCCACACCGGTCACAAATTTCGCGGCGGGTGAGACCAGATACAGTGCTGCCTGAGCGATCTCGTCTGCAGTTCCAAATCGCCCCATGGGCTGGCGGGCAATGAAGGTTTTTCGGGCTTCCGCCGGATCGGGAAATGCCGCAAGGCGCTGAGTAAGCGACGGCGTATCCACTGTGCCGGGACACAAGCAGTTCACCCGTATATTGTCGCGGACGTAATCCAAAGCCATTGACTTAGTAAGTCCGATCACCGCGGCCTTCGTAGCGGTGTAACACGCACGGTCCGTTACGGCGCGCAAAGCGGTTGCTGAAGCCGTGTTAAGAATAACTCCTTCGCCCTGGGTCTTCATCAGGGGAATGACCGCATGGCAGAAGAGATACATACTCTTCACATTGATTGCCATCGCGCGGTCCCATTGTTCTTCACGAATCGCTTCGACCGCGCCTGTGGTAACGATACCTGCATTGTTAAACAGAATGTCAACGCGCCCGAACTTCTGCATCGTGGAATGGAGGACGCTTTCCACGTCATTTCGTTGACTCACATCCGCAACCACGGTAAGACATTCGCCGCCCGCACGTCCGATCTGATCGGATATCTGGTCCAAGAGTTCGCGGTCGATATCGACTGCCACCACTCTTGCCCCTTCCGTCGCGAACAACGCGGCAGACGCAGCGCCGATTCCGGCGGCGGCTCCGGTGACGATTGCCGTTTTATTCTGGAGAATCATTTGTGGGTTGCCGCTCCTGTACCGCCTTCCTGGAATCCCATTCCGCCGGAAGGCACAAGCATGCCACCATCTACGAGTAACGCCGCGCCAGTGATGAACGATGCCATTGGAGATGCCAGGTAGACGATGGCATCAGCCACCTCCTCCGGCTTTCCAATACGACCGACCGGATGCATGCGATTACAAGTTTGTATCACTTTGTCAGGATCGTCCGATAATCCAGCGGCCCAACGGAGCATCGGCGTATCGATCGCGCCCGGACACACACAATTTACTCGAACGCCCTTCTGTGCATAGTCGAGCGACAAAGCCCGAGTTAGTCCAAGTAAGCCGTGCTTTGAGGCAACATAGGCGATCGAGTTATTAATTGCCGTCATACTCTGTACCGAGCCAACGATCACAACTGCGCCGCCACGCTCGATCATGTGGGGAAGAGCATACTTCGCGGCCAGGAAGCATCCCTTGAGGTTGATTCCCATCAACCTGTCCCATTCTTCTTCGGAAGTTGTTATGGCGTCGCCGTAAAGCTGGATACCGGCGTTGCTCACGAGTATGTCGATCGGTCCGTACTTCGTGACGACTGCGTCAATGGCTTGAGACACTTCCTGGCCGAGGCTTATGTTGCAGCCAAAGAACGCGCAGATACCGCCATTCCGGTTGATCGAGGCGGCAGTCTTCGGCCCAGCATCGCGGTCAACATCGAGGATCGCAACAGACGCGCCGTGTGCAGCAAGCTTTCGCGCCGTAGCTTCCCCAATACCCATGGCTCCGCCAGTAACAACAGCGACCTTACCTGTGAAGTCAAGATTCATTTGGCGCTGCCTTGCCGGATGCGCGGCGTGGTGTGAAGACGGAGAGTGAGCACCTGAAACGGTTTGATGGAAACTCGGAGATCTTCGCCTTGAATTGCAATTTCGTTCTGGTTATCTTCGAGTAAGTTGCACAGCCAAGCTTGCTCGAACTTGAGAAAAGCGCTACGTATCAAGATGTTTGCTTGCTCGCCCGCCGTATCTTGTAACCGTAGAATCGTTCCATCGCCATCTTCGGCGCGCTTCCAGGTCAGCAAGGTTACTCCGGGATTATCAACCTCCAGTAAGCTGGCTTCTTGATTGGGCAACGAAGAGAAAGCTTGCGTACCTGGCACATCATCTCGTTCTAAAGGGGTGAGTGCTTCTAATCCGAAGCGCGTCAGCGACGGAGGATTGAACTGTGCGTTGCTCGTGATCGCGTAACGAAAAGTAAAATCGCCGCCTTGCCACGCAGGAAAGTTAGTACCCCAATAGTTGTTCATGAGCCATGAGAAGATCGTGCTACTGTTTGGCTTGAACTCCGCTGGCCATTCACCGCGAACAATGTCTCCGAAGGCAACCAGAGGGGCGTCCAGCGGAACGACGGTGGCAGCCATTTGCGAATTGTATACAGACGCAAATGTCGTGGGCAGGTACCATTCGCGACTTCCTCCGGCAAGCTCATCTTTCGCTGGATTTACCCACGCCGCCTGAGAACCGTAAGTGAACGCCGGCGTGGACACGGCGAAAGGAAACGCTACGTAGGCAGACTCTTTCGTGAGCACGCGATCCTTGTGTAGCCGATAAGTAATCACAATTTCTTTGGTAGAGTCCGGCAGGAGGATCTCCGTTTGAATCGATGGAGTATTTGGCGCGGATGAACTGAGAGTTACGACGATCCCAATCGGAGTTTTCTTCGCAGACATCAGCGTTCCCGAATTTGCCGCATGAACAGTCAACGTCGGAGGCTTCAGTCCAGCTCCGAACCGATAGAGCGAGTTCTCCGGATAGGTGTCTCCACCGGTCACGTAGAGATACTGGCCAAATTTGTATGGGCTTAAGGAATCGACGAGTTCGCGCCCCAGTTGTTTGTCAAACACGCTCGCGATCGCTCCCGAGAACAGATCCAGCGTAACTCGATAGAATTGATTCTCGAGAATGTTTCCTCGAATGTCCACCGAGGTAGCTCGCTCCTTCTCAATCGGCTTAGTAGTGAACAGTTTGTATCCCACGGCAGGCACGGCCGCAGCCAGGAAGCGCACACGAACACTGCCCGGGCCGAATCCCGGAAGTGAGATTCCTTTGCCTTTGTAGAGTATTTCCACGGGAATCTCCGCGCCGGTTGAGGAGTCGACCAGCGTGGAGCCGTCGGGCAAGTCGCTCTCCACGATGCCGGAGCGTACCCAGTTCAACGAGTTGAAAACTGCGATGGAATTATCCTTGGTTCGCACCAGCGCTTCAAGCTGGGCCCACCCGCGCTGAATCGATTCGTTGATATCATCCCGCGCTCGTGTTGTGCGAGATCCTTTGAGCGCAATCTGATCCTCGGTCTGGTGGTGCTCCGGTTGGGTCGTCGCGCTAACGTACGTCCACGTGTGCTCGTCATAGAGAAGTTCGTTGTGCCAGGCATCGTCGAGCATGGCCTTGTCGGGACGCACTCGCATGTCGATCGAGGAGACAGATGCACCCATGATTTCAGCCGTCACAATGCGGTGCTGATTTTCCCGGTGAATAGCGGTGTGTCGCGCATCGGAGCCATATCCATCCTCCCAATAAGGACCGAAGTCCCCTCTTACGACTGGGATATCGCCCTTCCACTCATGCTCGATCCGTTGCATCGCGGAGTGTACGGTAGAAAACTCAAACTTGGGCCACGCATATTCACGGCTGAAGCTTGCGACGATCTGACTCTGCTCCGGGGCGAGCGGGGTATTCTCAAGCTGCGTTCCGAAGATGATCGCGGTACTGGCCGTATAGTCCGGACGCGTATAAGCCTGCAGAAAAACCGGCAGCGAATCGCGGATCGACTCCATTCGCCATGGGCCGCCAAATAGAGTGTGGGCTTGCAGGTAGGCACGCGAGTACCACATGAGCACGCGGCCACCATCCGGACCCTCCCAATAGAAAGGAGACTTCTCGTTCCAGCGGCCAAGCAACATCACCGGAGCCCGCCAACTGTTGCTGGCCGCTACGAAATACTTGATGCCTGCGTCATGTAAAACCGAAGCATAGCCCCATGTGTAAGCCGGGACATCCACAATTTGCGCCGCATCTGCCGAAGGCAGCTTGTGTTCGCGCGCTAAGGTGTGCTGATCGTATAACGAACGCGCAAGAGCTTCCCACGAGGCGTTCCCTGTGTGTTGATTGGCAAACTCCGGCGGAACGACGATACTGCCGCCCCGAACATGTTCAATAAACTGTTCCCTAGCCTCTGAGCTGCGTCCGTTCAGATATTGATTGGCGACCCAACTTCCATCGAGCGTCCAACGAAAATCTGGCGTTGCCCTGATCAAGTCCATGGCCTGGTCGATGGATTGGGAATGAAGCTCCGCGACTTTCGCAGGGTAATCCGTGAAACCAATATCGAGATGCTCGTGTGGTATGAGTGCAATCGTCCATTTTTTTGCCGGCTCGATCGTCGCGGATGCGGAAAGCTTCCCAATGCTCACCGTGGCTTCGGCGGAGCCGGTCCACTCCGGCACTTCAAACACGAGCCGCGCCTCGCCGAATTCGTTGGTCGTCGAGAATGGTTTGCTGAAGGAGTGTCCGGCGAGCCGAAGCTTAACTGTGCCGTTCCTGGGAAGCGTGGAGGAACTCGTAAAAACATCCACAACTTCCACTACCCCCGCTTTGGTATCGCGATAAAAGATTGTTGGCTCAATCTGAGTGGCGAATGCATTTACCTTGTATCGCTCCGCATCATCCTGAACGAATTCGAACGCGTCATAGATCAGACCGGTATGCCCTGGCGCAATTGCACCGAGGGAATTTTGTGCCGTGGCCGGGTCGTCCATGGCAGTAAGGACGAACGCGTTCTCGCCTTTGCGAAGCCAGTCGGCGGGAATCGCAATTGTTTTCTCGTCGACGGAGGTCTGTGGAACAAACGTCCCTTCCCAATCGCCGGCTCGGAAATCGAGCTTGGGATGGAAGTAGAAAAAACCAGAGTGCCCGTTAACATCGAGCTTCAAGAATGAGAGACGCGGCGTCTCATACAGGATGGCGAGCTTGAGTCGATAAACGCCGAGAGGAGCGTCGTTCAAAACAAATTTCACGGTGAAGGGATGCAGTCGCCCACCGGCGATTCCGTTGGCCGGACCAGGCTGAAAACGATACCAATCCTTATCGCTGTTTTTGCCGACCACGAACACGGGATCGCTCTTGGGATCGGCATAGTTGATGTCTTGACTCTTAAATTCGCCTGAGGATCCGTCGAAGGTCCCGATCTTCCATAGCGTTTTTTCGCTTGCGTGCGCGGCTGCAGTCAGAGCGCCCGCCACGAATATAGCGGTCATCGCAACGTTGCGAACTTTTTGGATGGTTACCATTTCGGCTGCGTGATTACGGCGCCGTGCCGGCGCGGATCGTCTGTCCAGGCTCCCATCTCATGTTGCTTGGAGAGTTCGTGATAGCGGGCCAGCTTGTCGCGGTCGATTTCCACGCCGAGCCCCGGACCAGTTGGAACCGCCATCGCTCCGTTCTTGTATTGCATCTTGCCGCCAACGATGATGTCGTCAGTGAGGTGGTGATAATGCGAGTCGGGGGCCAGTGTCAGGTTCGCAAGAGAGGCGGCGAGGTGAAGCATAGCAGCTTGCGAGATGCCAAATTCCGCGCCACTGTGCATGCCTGCGTCCACGCCCATCGCTTCGCAAATTTGCCCCGCGAGTTTTGCGCGATGAATGCCTCCATACCAGTGCGGGTCGAGCAGCACTACATCGAGTACGTCTGCCATGATCGCAGGTGCAAGATCCTCAAACGCGAACACCGACATATTCGAAGCCAGAGTGACCCACGGCGCTTTGGCATTTACCCGCTTCATGGCGCGCATCCCCCACACCGGATCTTCAAGGTATTCCATATTGAAGTCGTGCAAACGCCGGGCAACATCGATGGCGGTGGTCACAGTCCAAACCGCATTCGGATCGAGCCGGATACGATGCTTCGGGAACGCCTCGCGCAACGCGATGAAGGTATCGATTTCTTCATCCGGAGGAAGAACGCCGTTCTTGTACTTTAGCGTCTTAAAGCCATGCTTGCCGACGACAGCTTTGGCAAAATCGACCATCTGTTCGATGTTCGATATTTCGCCGATGCCCTCGTCATTGGCATAGCGATAAAAAAGATAGGCGGCGAACGGAACTTCGTCCCGAATGCGACCTCCCAGCAGATCGCACACCGATCGATTCAACGCCTTTCCTTGAATGTCGAGAATTGCAAATTCAAGACCGGCAAAGCCAAGGACGAACCCAAAAAGTTTTTCTGAACTCGGCGCGGCCATCTTCCAGCGAAGTCGCTCGAGGTTCATGGGATCTTCACCGATCAGCAGCGGCTTCAATTCCGCCAACTGGCCGGCTCGGCTGGCCCCGCTGTAGCATTCGCCAAGGCCCGTGATGCCTTCGTCGGTTTCGACCTCGATGACGATGCGCGAAAATCCGGGATGGGAGCCGATCGAGTAACGCAGGGGCGCTTCGATCGGAATGAAAGCGGGAGTCCAGCGAATGTCCGTAATCTTCATTTGTCTCCGCTCGGCTAATGCTGGTTCGCGAGCAACTGTCCGCGAATGCCGACCTTCGCCCGGCAAATATGCCACCGGCTCAGGTTGGCAAAATACATCTCGTCAAACTTTGGGCCGCCGAACGCCGCATTCGTTGGGCTGGCAAGCATCGTCCCTTCCGGGTCCGACGCGAACAGCAAAACTTTTCCATCCGGCGTTACCCGGTACACATTGTGCGAAGCGTAACAAGTCACGTACAGATTGCCTTCTGCGTCGAGCGCTGCGCCGTCTGGCACATTATTTAACCCGGCAGCATAAATACGCGGCTTTCCGACTACTCCCGTACCCAGCAGTGGCACTGCGAGCACATTGTTTTTTGTGCTCTGTACGACGTACAGCGTACGCTCATCCGCGCTCAGCGATAGCCCATTCGGAAACGAGAGGTGCTCAAGCAGTTGCTCGATCGTGCCGTTCGGTCTTAAGACAAAAAGAAAGCCGTCATCTTTCTTGAATTCGCCGGAATCGCTGAAGTAAAGATTGCCTTCGCGATCGAAGACGGAAAAATTCGGCGTACGAAAGCGATATCGTCCGGCTCTTTCCCAGGAACGGATCGTTTTGCCGGAGCGGTCCAGCTGTATCAATGCACCCAGTTTCAAGTTGCAAACGAACAGCTCGTGGTGCGCGGAAAACGTCAGTCCGAGATTGAAGCCTCCGAGCGTGGCTACGGTTCGAACCTTACCTTTCCGACTGATCTTGTAGATCTGGCCGAGTTCGCCGCCTGCCCAAAGATTGCCGTCAGCATCAAAGGCCAGTCCTTCGGGATGGTCGAGCCCGTCCGCAAAGACTTCGAATTTCTGCAAAGCAATTTGGGGTCGCATAGCGAACCGGTCGAAGAAAATCCAAGCTTCACTTGTTTGTCTGACATTTGAACATATATAGTGATTTTGCATTCGGGTCAAGCATTTGGAGGAAGAATGCGGCTTGTTCAATACCTTGAGCAGGGCGAAATTCGTCTTGGCGTGGTGATCGCAGATCGAGTTGTCGATGTCAGGAAAGCGGCCAATTCCGCCGGTCTGGACGCGAATGCATTCGCCTCAACTCTTGCCTTGCTGGAAGCGGGGGAGAAAGCGCTCGCGTTTGTCCGCACGCTAAACGATGGGAGCGACGGGGTTCCGCTTTCTGACGTGCGTCTGGGGTGCCCGGTCGCTTCTCGAAAAATCGTCGCTGTGGGTTTGAACTATAAAGATCATGCGATCGAAGCCGGACTTAAGATTCCGATTGCACCTTTGTGTTTTGCCAAGTTCACCTCCAGTTTGTCCGGACCTTTCGATCCAATTCGACTGCCCGCAGAGGACTCACAGGTGGACTTCGAAGGCGAATTGGGCGTCGTCATTGGCAGGAAGGCTCAGCGCGTTGGGGAGAGCGACGCCATGGCCCACGTTGCGGGCTACGTCGTCTTCAACGATGTCTCGGCCAGAAAATGGCAGTTTGACGATGGCCAGTGGACGCGCGGGAAATCGTGCGACACTTTTGCGCCTAACGGGCCGTTTCTCGTGACGGCCGATGAGATCCTCGATCCTGGCGCCCTTCGAATCACAACGCGCCTGAACGGCAATATCATGCAGGATTCCAATACGAATCAATTGATCTTCAATATCCCGAAACTCGTGTCCTATTTTTCCCACAGCTTCACGCTCGATCCAGGGGACCTGATCGCAACGGGCACGCCGGCCGGAGTTGGTTTCTCGCGGAAGCCGCCTGTCTACCTGAACGACGGCGATGTTGTCGAAGTAGAGATTGAAGGGGTGGGCCGAATCTCAAATCGAGTGCGGCGAGGCTATTGAAATTATTCTGCAGAGACAATCGCGCAACTTCGTAGGACAAACGTAGGACGAAAGCAAATGGCGTCACATCGCGATATCGCACTCGCTGCTGACCGGCTTGAGCCGATTCATCGCGAGACCGTAATGGCCATGGTAGCGCGCCAAATCGAGCAACTTGTGCGCAGCGGCAATCTGAAGGCGGGTGACCGATTGCCTCCGGAGCCCGATCTAGCCCAAATGCTATGTGTGAGCCGCGGCTCGCTGCGGGAAGCGCTGAAAGGTCTGATGTATCTTGGCCTCATCAAGTCGCGAGCAGGAGATGGAACCTACATTCAGTCTTCTTTAAACCGGGTGCTCAACCGGCACTTCCAGTGGATGATCCTGCTCGATGAAGTGAAGCACCTCGAAATCTATGAGTTGAGAAAAATTATCGAACCCGATGCAGCCGCTCTGGCCGCGAAGCGCGCCACCAGAGCCGACATTGCACGGCTGGAAGCCGCGCTCGATGGCTTGGCGGCAGGCCGCGGAAAGCCCAAGGTGTTTCACGCGTTTGACATTCAGTTTCACGATGCCTTCGCTCAGGCATCGGGCAATGTCGCAATCCAGACCACCATGCGCATGTTGTATCACGCAACATCCGAGGCTCGAATGGCCGTGTTGCCGTTTATCGATGACTGGGATCGGCACTGGCGGCGGCATGAACGCGTGTTCGTTTGTATTCGCGATCACAAACCAGCTCTCGCCCGCAAAGCGGTGATGGACGATTTGCATTACGCCGAGACTCTGCTTCGCGAACATGCCGCGTCGTTGAGCAAAGGCCGATTGAGCAGCGGTGGCCAGGTCAAACGCAAGAGCACCAATTCCAGTCGACGAAAGCCGCAATCAAGAAATGTTCTTCAGCAGTCCAGCCGAAGTTCCGGGAGCAGCTCATGAGACGACTGTTGTATTGTGCTTCATTGTTCCTTGTCTTTTTTTTCGCGCGTATAACGCTCGCAGAAAATACGCAACCTCATTGTGCTCCCTCATTCCCTTTTCAACAGGAGTGGCAAGGAGCCGACGCGGCATATTCGATTCCGCTGCGAGATGGCCGCGTGGTCTGGATCTTCGGCGACACCCTTTATGGCGACGAACGCCTGGTCACAGGCGAAGAGCCTCGCATGGTGCACAATACGATCGGCATTTCTACGTGTAAGGACGGAAAATGGAAGATCGATTACACCATCAAGAAAGACGCAAAGGGCAACCCAGATAGTTTCTTCAAACCGCAGCAGAACGACGGCACATACTATTGGGCGCTCGATGGAATCGAACATACGGTTAGCCATGTCGACGACCTTTGGATCACGCTACTCTGCGTGCGCAACGTGCCGAACTCCAATGCTTTTGCACTCGGCTTCGAGGTCTGCGGAACCGATCTCGCGCATGTGACGGGACTGGAAAGCGATCCCCAGAACTGGAAGGTTGCGTACTTTCCGCTGGTGGCGGAGGCCGTGCACGCGAATCCTTCGGCTTCTGCGTTGATCGAGGGCGACTATCTCTACATTTTCGCGCTGTACGAAGCGGGAAGCCGGCCGCAGATCCTCACGCGAATTCCATTGCAGGGCCTGGGTGACCCAAGAAAGAACCTGCAATACCTCGGCAGCGACGAAAGCTGGCACGACGGAATCGAGCCAGCCAAGGCGAAAGTCATCATGAAGACCGGAGCCTCTGAGATGTCGGTGCGCTATCACCCGGAGCTGAAGAAGTGGATCGCCGTGATGGTTGATCCGCAGATTTTTTCCGATAAAGTGATCCTCCGGAGCTCGCCGAGTTTAATCGGCCCGTGGACTGAAGGCGAAGTGATCTATCGCATTCCGATATTGCAAAAGAGCGATCCAAAATACGATGCCGACACTTTCTGCTATGCGGGCAAGGAACATCCCGAGTTCGAGCAACCGGGCGAATTGCTGTTCACCTACGTGTGCAACACGATGAAGCCAAGAAAGCTGTTGACCGAGCCAAACATTTATTTTCCGCAGGTGGTGCACATGCCAATGCCGGAGGCTGCGAAGAAATAGTCAGCCTGCGAGAACATGTTTGCAGAAGGCGAGCGTCCGGCGGACCTGTTGCGTCCAATACTGCCAGTCATGGCCGCCGGGGAATTCTTCGTAAACATGCGGCACTCGCAGTTCGGTGAGGGCCGCGTGCAGCGCACGGTTCGGCTCAATAAGCGGATCCTCGGTTCCACAATCGAAGCGAATCGGAGGAAGCGCGTCATGATTCGCTTTCGCCCAGTGCAGCAAGTCGGTGTCGACATCACCCGCATACTGAAACGCCTGCGCGGGGTACGGAATGAACTGCGGCAACTGCTCGACCTTGGTGATCGAAGAATGAGCAGAAATTCCCTGCACTTGCAACGAATATTTCATGCCTAAGCGCAAAGCTCCATAGCCACCCATTGAGAGCCCCGCGAGAAGAAATTTTTCCGGATGGATTTGCGGAAACAACTCGCGCAGGCAGCGCGGAATATCCTCGACAATCCATCTTTCGTAGTCGGCGTGCGCGTGCGGAACATACCCGCTCCCGTCGCCCCAGAGTCCATCCGACGGCATGGCAATCATCATTGGAACGGTCGTTCCGTCCTTCAGCATTTCCATCGCAATCGTATCGAGGCCGGCGTTCAGCCACCAGTTCCACTGGCAACCATAGACGCCGTGCAAGAGCAGCAGTAGCGGCACGCGCTGCAACGATTCCATTGCCGGCGGGCTGAACACTAAGAGGTCGCCGCGAGATCCCAAGGCATTCCCGCGAAAATTCAAAAAGCGCAGGTTCTCATTTCCAGGAATTGGGCGCGATAGTTGCGCATTGGGAAATTCCGTTGCCATGCGGTCTATACGTTTCCGGTAAGCAGTGGGATCGCGCCAAATAGTCCGGCGTTGTTTCCCAGTTGTGCGGCGACGATCTCGACTTTGCCCCAAGGCGTCCACGCATGCTGGTTTACGTACGCCTGAATGTAAGGCAGGATGATGGCCGCGTTGCGCATCACGCCTCCACCGATGACAATTCGCTCCGGATCGTAGGCGTGAATCAAACCCACCGCTCCGGCCGCCCAAACCTTCAGACAGTAGTCAAGGACTTCGACCGCAACGCGGTCGCCTGAGTCCGCCAGTGCAAAAAGCGTTTTGAAATCGATATTTTCTTCACCCGCCAACCTGCTCGCCGAGAAACCCGGCCACTCGCTCGCCAGGAAAGGGAGCGACCACCCTGAAGCTTCGGCTTCGAGGCATCCAATCGCGCCGCACGTGCATGGACGGCCACCGACTTTTGCCGGCAAGTGACCGCCCAGACAGCCGGCCTGGGCGTGCCTTCCGCGAAGAAGTTTGCCCTCGATCATCGCGGCACCACCAATGCCCGTCCCCAGCGTGATCATTACCACATTGTCGCAACCTCGCGCGGCTCCCGCGTGGCGTTCGCCGAGCAAGGCCATGCGGGCGTCGTTCTCGATGGCAAAGCGCAGACCCAACTCCTGCCTGCTCCAAGTTTCGAAATTGATCGACGGTGCGTCTTCGTATTTTTTGTTGGTCGAGACCACTCGGCCAATGCGCGCATCGGCGAGCCCGCAGAATCCTAGCGCCAAGCCTTCACAGTTCGTGGCTTGAAGTTGAAGTTCTGCTAGCAGCTGGCGAATCGCCTCCGCGAAGAGGTCGAGCGCCGGCCGGAGGGGCTGCGCCGAATCGAGGGAGACGCGGTGAGAACCAAGAATCTGATCGTCCTTTACGAGCGCAATGGTGGCGTGGCTGCCCCCCAAGTCGATTCCAATTGCTGGTCGAGTCATATCAATTCAACTACTTCAGCCCACCAAGCAAACGCAATACTATTCGCTTTGAGCGCATAATGATCAAAATTTTGTTCTTTTTGTTTGCATTCGAGAAGCTGTAACGGTAGCCTATTGCCATCGTGAACCCCGCCTCCGCGTTCGTGAACTGGGCCGACGGCGCCTTGCAGGTCCCCGGCCTCCAGCGATCGGAAAAGAAACTTGGTCAACTGACCGGAATTTTTCGCGACCATCAAGCCTGGCAGAAACTTGATCCTGAAACAATAGTCTATCGGGTCTGGTGGTGGGAACCGGTCGTACCGGGCACCGAGGGCGGTTTGTTCTGGGGGCTTACTGAAATCCAACCCGGTCGCGTCGGCAACGAGTATTTCATGACCCGTGGGCACTGGCATGTGATCCGCAATCGTGCCGAATTCTATGTCACTGTCACGGGCAGCGGCAAGCTTCTCCTCACTGATCGCACGGGGCGCACCTGGGCTGAAGATATGACGCCGGGGAGTCTGCATTACGTCGCAGGCGAAGTTGCTCACCGCATCGTGAACACGGGAGACATGCCAATTCGGGTGACCGCCTGCTGGCCCAGCGATGCGGGCCATGATTACGAAGTCAACGAGGGACGTGGATTCGGGGCACGAATACTTGAAGAGCAGGGCTCGCCCATCCTCGTGCCCGCCCAGGATTGAGTGCGTGAATCAGGATCGTCAAAAGCCTTCCGCGAAGTTTGATCCAATGCTGGGTGTGCGCAGCCCCGGCAATCTAACATTCAATTACGACGACGGAGTGTTCGGGCCGCGGCCAGAATTGCGGCGTCTCGATCAAATTCGCGCCAGTCTAAGAGATCCCAACTGCGCGGGTCCCGACCCGGTGTACTCGATCGTGATGGATGTTGGCCGCCTCGAACACAAAGAAGAAGTCGCGCGGCGCATGCTCTTGTTTGGCGTTGTCGTTTATGCGGCAGGCCGACTAGGAGAAGAACCAGTCCGCAGTCAGGGTCATATTCATGCGGTCGCACCGCATTGCGGTTGGTCCACTCCGGAATTATTCGAGATATGGGAAGGCCACGCCATCATCTATGCGCAGGAAAACGCAAGCGCCGACGATGATCCAGGACGCTGCTTCGCGGTAACGGCTCGGCCAGGTGACAAGGTGGTCGTGCCGCCGGGTTGGGCGCACGCCGTCATCAACGCCGATCCTAAGGCTCCTATGATGTTTGGGGCATGGTGTGATCGGCAGTACGGATTTCTCTATGACGCAATCCGTGCACACCATGGTCTCGCCTGGTTTCCGATCCTCGACGGTCAGCGCAAGATTCACTGGGAGCCAAATCCTTCTTATCAATCCAGCGATCTTTCGATTCGAAGCGCGCGCGCCCACCCTGAACTCGGATTGCAGCCGTCGATACCCATCTATGAGCAGTTCGCCAAAGATCCTGAGAGCGTCCAATGGGTTTCGGAACCGGCACGCGTCGCAAGGGTGTGGCCTAATTTCGAAATGTAGCCGTTTCGATTCGAGCCGCTATCGGTCAGTCCGCTACACCAAGCTTCTGCTCCAGTTGCTCCAGCGATACCCCTTTGGTTTCAGGATAGATGGCCGCGACCAGGATAAAGTCAATCAGCATCATGGCTGCAAAGAAGAAGAACGGCGTTGCACTCGATTTCTTCGCGAGCACCGGGAACAAACCGGAGATTAATGCATTCATGATCCACAGTGTGGATGTTCCAATCGCCTGCCCCTTGGCGCGAACCCGTGTCGGAAAAACTTCGCTCATGTAGACCCAGATCACCGCGCCTTGAGAGATCGCGAAGAACCCCATGAACGCCATGACCATCCAGAGCAGCCATGACTGGTGCGTGCCGGTGCGGAAAATTTGTCCAATCGCAACCAGGAAGATGCAGACTCCTGCGGTTCCGGTAAGCAAAAGTTTTTTGCGGCCAAAATTGTCGATCACGGTCATCGCCAGCACCGTAAAAATCAGGTTCGTGAATCCAATCGTCACGGACTGCATGCCGGCCGAATACTTGCTCGCCCCGGCCGCCGCAAAAATATCGTTCAGGTAGTACAGGCACGCGTTGATGCCCGTCAGTTGATTGAAGGCTCCGGCCGTCACGGCCAGGATGATCGGCAGCGTATATTTCCGTTGCAGAATGGATTCGCTGACGGAGCTACGCTCCAGATGAATCGATGCCGTGATCGCGTTCAGTTCCTGCTCGGGATTTTTGTTGCCAGTAAGCCGGAGAACGTCAAGCGCTTCCTGCGTCCTGTTCTTCAGGGCCAACCACCGCGGGCTTCGCGGAATAAAAAACAACATCAAAAGAAAGAACAGGGCCGGCACAGCCGCGACTCCCAACATCCAACGCCATTCCATCAGCCCAAGATTCATTCGCACCAGAAGGAAGTTCGATAAATAGGCCAGCAAAATACCCAGAACAATACTGACCTGAAAGCAGCCCACCAGCCGTCCGCGCCACTTCGCGGGCGACAACTCGGCGATGTACATCGGCGCAAGCACTGAGGACCCACCGATGCCTAGTCCGCCGATGATGCGAAAGGTGATCAGCGATCCCCAATTCCACGCCAACGCGCAGCCCAGCGCCGACAGAAAATAGAAAACGGCCATGATGCGCAGGCTGTCGCGTCGTCCCCATCGTTCTCCTGGATACCCGGCCGTTATCGCGCCGACCACTGTGCCCCACAAAGCGCTGGAGACCGTCAACCCTAATAAGGAGGGCGTGAGTTGATATACCTGGGTCAATTGGTGTGTGGTTCCGGCGATGACGGCGGTGTCGAACCCAAATAGCAGGCCGCCCAGAGCGCTCACGAAGGTGCTCTTTACCAGATATCCATTTATGCCCATGAGTCCTCGTTCTCTTAATGAATGACCGAATATTAGCGAAAAGAACAAAATTGGTCTACGAAATAGCGTCTTTAGGGGATATAAACTTACGATAGCTAGCCATTCCACATTAGACCTTCAACTGTGAGGAGTCTCGATGCGCTCTCGCCGGAGCTTGGACCGTCGCACTTTCCTGAAACTGGGGGCGGCCGGAACGGCCGTAGCCGCCATTAACCCTGCCATGAGTCTGGCTTCTGTATACGCCAAAAGCACATTATCGTCTCCTCCAACTCTGGTCGAGATGGCTTCGGATCGCTTGACCTACCAGTTGCGCGATCTTTTCAACTGTCCTCTGGCAATGAACGAGTGGGGCTATGCTCAAGTCGCGAAATCAGTCTCCGCGATTACTGCCGTTTCTTTTCCGCCTTACGCCTGTTGCGGCGTGCCGGAGACCGCATGGAGTCCTGGCTTTCTGCTGACCTGTGAAATTTTTCTGAATGGTCGCTTTCTGGCGATTGCAGCTGCCCCCGACGGCAACGTTGATTACCAGTGGTTTCCGCATTGTGTGGTGCGGACGCAAACAGCCGAGAAGCTGCAATTCTCCACGCGCATGTTTCTTCCGACCAAGCACCGCGCCGTAGTGCAATCGATCACTATTAGAAATCTTAGCGGAGCCAAACGCCGGTTCACGCTGGCTTTCGATATGCGGGGAGCCGTCGCGAAGAAAACTAAACCGTGGTTCGTGAATTCTCCCGGTGAGGCCGACAACCGCATTACGTGGGATGCCCAGCGAGGCTGTCTTCTCTTTGAGGCTCAACATTCCGAGATCGCTGCCGCGCAGGGATTCCATCCCGCGCCAAGTCGCGTGGAGCAAACGCGGATGCTGCACTTCGACATGGAACTCGGTCCGAACGAGCAAAAAGAACTCAAGTTCGTCCTCGCCATTGCGGGAAACGGCCATGCTGCGATCGACCTCTACGACAGCCTGCAAGAGCGCTTCGCCGAGCTTGGGACAGAAAACGAGGCGGACTTTACGAGCCTCGTTCAATCCGCATTCAAACCAAATAATCCAGCGTTTAGTGGGAACCTTCCGCGCCTGATTACAAACGATGAATCGCTCTGGAAGCTCTACCATAACGGTTTTGCCAATCTGCTGTCCGCGCGCCGAGTGTCGCCCGATTCAGCGTACGGCCCGACCTATCTGACATTGAGCGGGCATGTGCTTCCGACTCTTAGTTTCCCATGGGATACCTCGCTCACCTCTCTGGCGTTAGCGCCGCTCGATCCGGATCCGCTGCGCAACCTGGTTGAGGTCTGGCTGAAAGGCGGAATGCATGAGCATCATTCCACCGATTATGTGTCGGGAGAACCCGTGGGTCCGTGGTATGCAGCGAATGACGCCGCAATTATTCGCTGCGCCTGGCGGTATCTCTGCGTCACCGGAGATTTTCAGTGGCTGGACAAAAAGATTTCCGATCAAACCGTTCTCGATCACCTCGATGAGCATGCCGTCTATTGGAAACAACTGGACCGGTTGGGACACGGTCTTGCCGATTATGGAACGATCGAGAATCTGCTCGAAGTGGTCAGCACTTACCTCCATGAGGTAGCCGGAATGAATTCCGGCAACGTGCGCAGCATGCGCGTGGTGGCCGATCTGCACGAACGTCGCGGCAATACGGCACGCGCCAAACAACTGCGTGGCGAGGCAAACGATCTCGCGGAACGCATCAACCGCTCGCTTTACATCAATGGCAAGGGATACTGGCGTTGCGGCCAGCCTGACGGAACCTTCAACGAGGTTCGTCATTGCTATGACTTTCTCGCGGTCCTCGACAATATGGTGGAAGATCTCACGCCGGCGCAGAAAAAGGAAATGAGCGCCTTTTTCTGGCGTGAACTGCATAGCGAAAAATGGATGCGAGCGCTCGCCCAGGGCGACGCTGACTCCACCTGGAACATCCGGCCTGACCATAGCTGCTTAGGCGCCTATGCGGCGTGGCCGCCGATGACGGCCAAGGGCCTGTACAAAATCGATTCTCCAGATCGAGTCTCGCGCTGGCTGAGGGAGGTGGCAAAAGCTGGCAATCAGGGTCCGATTGGCCAGGCGCATTTCGTGGAGGACGTATATCCGCCGGTCAATGGGGGCGCATTCAAGTCCTCGGAAGACGCACCCTTTATCGAAGACTGGTGCTGCATCGCAGCCGGAGCTTTCACCGAACTCGTGATTGACTCGATCTTCGGCGCGGAACTTACTCTCTCGGATGGGATCAAGGTGAACTCTAACCTCGGCAACTTCGATTCCAGCGCGCGATTAGAGGGAGTGCGCTACCAGGGAGCCTTGTACACAATCACAAAAGATGGAGCGCAGCGCGAGAAAGAGAGTTAGGAGTGAAGCAATAAAGACCGATGAGATCAGAGGCTAATCGCTTACACCCGCATAACTTTGATGCCAAGCTTGGAGTAGGGCGCAACCATCTCATCGGTAGCTGCGGTGTCAGTCACAAGAACATGTAATTCTTCAGGCTTGCAAATTCGCCAGTTGGCTACGAGGCCAAGTTTGCCGCTGTCGACCACCGCGACCCGGCGACGCGCGAGCTTCATCATCGTCGAATTGAGTTCCGCCTCATCCGCATTGAAACAACTTGCCCCCCAAACCGGATCCATGCCGTCGGCTCCGATGAACATCGTATTGATCAGCATGTTATCGAGCGAACGCAACGCCGCCGTTCCGACGAGCGAAAACCATTCACCGTGAAGGTGTCCACCGGTTACGAAAACATATACATCTTTACGCTGGGAAAGCTCCATCGCTACGTTGACTGTGTTTGTGACGACGGTGATGTTGGAGTTGATCGGCAGTCCGCGAATCACTTCGGTGGTTGTGGTTCCGGGAGTTAATGCAATCGTTTCTCCGGCGGTGATGAGCGCTGCGGCGGCTCGCCCGATGCGGCGCTTTTCGTCAGCGGCATGCTTTTCCTGCGCCAGAAATGATTGGTCGCGCCGGAATTGCTCGTAAAACAGTGGTTCAATCGATACCGCGCCACCGTGCGTGCGCCGCAACAAACCCTTTTCGTCCAGGACATCGAGGTCCCGGCGCACGGTCACGACCGAAACACCCAACTGCTCACTGAGACTTTCCACCGAAACCCGTCCGGTTTGTTGCAGGCCGGTAAGAATCGCGGTGAGGCGCACCCGCTGTTTCTCTTGGGACGCACCTTCGGATTCTGGCTGCCCCTTAGGGCCTACTCCAGGCCGTGGAGGCCGGTCACGTTTCATAATAGTGTCGTTCCTCTAAATCGGTCGGGGTAAGTCACTAAAAGGAAATTTTTACGACAGACGTTTTGCGATTCAGCGCAAAACGAAAGCCCGTGGAAGCATACTACTTCTGATTGCCGGGAATTACAAAAAGATCGAATTGTCAGACAAATGCGTTCCAATCACACAGTAATGTTCGATTTAATCGAGTTCAATCCTAACTGGGTTTCGTTTTACCCAAAATAAGATAGTAAGATGGTTGTTTTTTGGGGCCTTAGGGGAAAGAGCCGACACAAGATTTATACCGAAAATTTTGCGTTTTGCGAGGAAAAGGAATGACTCTGAACCGCAGACAATTTGTGACTGCCCTGGTTGCATCCGGCGCGGCCGCCGCCGCGCCAACACCGGGCATCGATCCGAAGCTCCCTCACTTCGTGCCGCTAACAACTCCCAGGGATCCTCAGAAAACCGAAGTAGATTTTCGCTACGCCCCACGCAACCAGCAATCCACGATCTGTTTTCCTGACGATCCCAGGAAGACCGTGGTTGGTCAAGCCGGCGACTTGCGATACCGATACTCGAAATCACTCTCCGCTGGGATGGAAAATTTCGGCATGGTCATCGAATTCTCTCTGGCGGGTTTTCAGGACGACAAAGTTCTTCAGCAATGGATCGAGTCTCCTGTGATTCCCATCGTGCACACGCTGATCGACCGTCCCGCAGCGACATTCGAACTGATCGCATTCGCAACCCGTCATGCCGGAGAAGGCCGGGTCGACAATGTGCTGCTCTCCATTCAGTCGAAGTCACAGACGAAGACTGGCCGCGTCGCCGTCATTCCGAAGATCCGCATTCGGACCTGTGAAAGGCTCGAACTCGAGAGCTATAGCATCCCCACCGCGACGGTGCGGGTTCAGGGTAGCAAATCGGACCTGCTCGTCGCGGCGCAGCTCAACAACAATTTTGGGAGTTGCATGTTGTGGGAAGAGGAGGGATTCACTCTTTATCTGCCACATGGCGAAGCTGCCGGAGACGTGCCGGCGCGTTATTTCTTCCGGCTCCCGCAGGAAAACCAGTCCGCCGAAACTATGCTCGAAAATTTATCCGACGCCGATTCGCTTTTGGCCGAAACTCGCGAGTTCTGGAAGAATTGGAAGCCCTTTGGAACTACGAGCTGGAGCCTTCCCGGCAGGCACGGGGAATTTCTTACGGCGTGCGCGCGCAACATCCAACAAGCGCGCGAGGTTAAGAATGATCGACTTGTCTTCGAGGTTGGGCCAACGCAATATCGCGGTTTGTGGATCGTCGATGGAAACTTTTTACTGGAGGCCGCACGCTATCTCGGCTACGAGCAGGCAACCGATGAAGGGTTGCTCTCCGAATGGTCCAAGCAGGCGGAGAGCGGGCAAATCATCGCAGAAAGCGGTGGCGAGCACTGGAAGGACACCGCGATCGCCATGTTCACGCTGGTGCGCCAATGCGAACTTAAGCAGGACTGGACGTTTTTCCGCGACCTCGAACCGAATGTCGTGCACGCGCTGGATTTCCTGATCAGCCTGCGCGACCAGGCCCGGTCGGGGTCCAGCATCAACGGACGCTACGGGCTGCTCGCTCCCGGTTTCGCCGACGGCGGTATCGGCGGCGTTCGCTCCGAGTTCACCAACACCGTTTGGACGCTCGCGGCCCTTCGTGCCGTCGCCGATGCCGCCGACCAACTGAAGATGCCATCACTTGCCCGCGCCCGCACATTTCTTACTGAGCTCTACGGAGCATTTCAGCAAATGGCAAGGCGAGAGATGGTGAGGCATCCCGCGGGATTCGAGTATCTGCCGATGATTGCGCACGACGATCCATCAGTGGCCGACTCTGATCCGTGGAGCCGTCCTCGTCCGCAGACCGCTCAGTGGGCCCTCTCACATTCCATTTTTCCAGGCGAAGTGTTTGAGAAGAATGATCCGATCGTGCGCGGACATATATCGCTCCTTCAATCCTGCACGCAGGAAGATGTTCCGACCGAAACCGGCTGGCTTTGGCACGACAGTCTGTGGACTTACAACGCTTCATTCGCAGCGCATGTCTATTTGTGGGCGGGGCAGTACGATTGGGCGCATCGCACTTTCACCGGCTTCCTCAACCATGCCTCACCTCTCTACTGTTGGCGCGAAGAGCAGCCGCTGCAAAATGCTCTGGCCGGCCAGGATTGGGGAGACATGCCGCACAATTGGGCCAGCGCCGAATGCGTCCGATACCTGCGCCACAGGTTGGCGCTCGAAGACGGTAAGTCGCTTCGACTTCTCAATGGGATCACCGCGGCAGAATTGATCCCCGCTGCTCACTACATCCTTCAGAATTCTCCGACCCGCTTTGGAAGGATCACTCTGGAACTCGAACCTGCCGGAGCGCGGGGTTGGCGATTGCGGTTCGATCGAGACAGCGGACCTTCTCCAACTTCAGTATCCCTTCCGGTAAACATCGGCGCGCTGCAAGTGAAAAAGGTAAGCGGGGCGGGCTCGAAAATAAACGGTCAGGTCGTCGAAGTCGATCCATTCGGGAAGAAGTGGGATGCGTTTCTTGAGTAGAACAATGAGTTTTCTGGCGGCTGCTAAGTTCTTGAGAATGATGGTGGCCAGGGACGGAGTTGAACCGCCGACGCCAGCCTTTTTAGAACTCGTATTTCCAGTATTTCCAGCAACTTCAATGGTTGCCGTGGGACTGCTAAACACTGGAAACTACGGGCAAGACAGCTGGATCGTGGGTGATTGCCGTGGGTGATTTCAAATCTGTAGTGGGGGGCTCTTTGGTTCGGCGCCGCTCGATTGGGTCAAACAAGGTACGCGCACATACGGGCTACTAGAATACTGGCCGAGAGGCGCTCAGGAGTGGATTGCCGATCGATCCCGCCCTGCTGGACGACGACGTCTTCTATCCCGATGGGGAACCTGTCAAGTGCCGCCAATGCGGAAACGAGGGGGCTGCACAATATGGTTCGACCTACCACTGCAATCAATGCGGGCACGAATGGAAAGATATCCGTCGGTGGAGGGAGGATTCCGACATTCCACGGTGCCATCTGGAGACTGGCAAGCTTGTGATCTGGGATGAGGGCCGCGGGCTATGGGTCGACCCGCTCAACGGCGACACCTACGCACCCGGTGAGCAGACGTTTAGCCACAAACAGTTCTAGACAATCTGCGTGGGAGGAATTGACAGCGCGGTCCCATGTGCATCGTAAGAGCATGGCAGCCAATGAGACAATCAGTGAGGCAGTTCGGTTGATCTCCAAACAATGGTTGAGCGCGGCCTCTTCAGGGCTCTAGTCACGCCACCTCAGCGATTTCAGGAACCGCGATTGATGGATGTCGCGAAAGCGCTGATGTTCCAGTGATCGTCACCGTATTGACCGAAGAGGGACTACTGAACAACGAAGATGGTTTAGGTCGGTGCTTCAGCTGGATGGTTAGCGAACTGATAATCCACGCCCGCTACGACGACCATTGATGCTAAGAAGTCTAGTCTCCAATTCAGGAGGTTAACAATTCGCTAAGTGTTTTTTTCGGTCGCCATTCCTGGCTGTTCTTACGAAAGGACGTCGGGTCCATATCTATGAGTCCAACCAGCACCTCCGCCACGATCCTGCCACCCACTGGCCCAAGGCGATGACCGCCTGTACAAGCGTCGGCTTCGCGGAGAATGTAATACCAGAGAGGAGTCTCACCCTGCCAGCCCGTGGACGTGATGCCAACCTGCTCCGCCGTAAGTGGCGTAACTCCGATGTGACGGGCCACGGCCTCGCCAGACGGTAGGCCCACACCTTGTCCGCGTTGCAGATCACGCACAGCAAGTGAATGGTAATCTTCGATCTCGCACTCACCGGTGACGGCTACCGGCAACTGAATGAGTGCGCGCACGAGCTTCCCATCCATTTTCTTGGACCGCTGCGCCGGTGGAGCACCAGGCGCGTCGAAGAACAGTGTCCAGTCGATCGCGTGCTCACGCTGTACGGCGCGGAATCCCAGAAGATCAGGAAAAAGTGGAACGGGATCGGTCTGTGAGTTCAATCGGTAGCGATGGCGGATCTGAGAATGGCCGTACCGATAGGCCGCGTCGGCAAATTCCAGCGGTATAAATCCACTGTGCCCAGGGCGAAACCAGTGCGGGCCTTCTCGAAGCACCTGATCTGCAAGCGTCCGCCCGACGAGCGTCGGCAGAAACTCGTTAAGGATGAGCCACTGATAGTATTCGAGCTTCAGTTTCTTGCGCGCGGAGTGTGGCGTATTGACGATAAAAACATCAGCCCATTTGACTAACCGCTCCAGAACCTGCTGCGCGCTCGCGGCTTTCAGATTGAGCGCAACGCCGCGCTTGTTTCGATTCGCCAATTGGAAGGGATAAGGCTCTTCCGAATGCGGCTGCGGCGGGATATTCTGTCCGATTCTCCACATCTCTCCCTCGGGCGGTTCGACTTTGACGACGTCGGCACCGAAATCGGACAAGATGGTTGCAGCGCTCGGCCCGGCAATGAAGCTCGACAAGTCCACGACCTTCAAGCCGGAAAATATGTTGCCCTCTGTCATTTGCATCTCCTTCTTCGCCATTGCTACATAGGCCAGTCGTTTGAAACTGCGAGGTGGCGCGCAGTGTTTTTACTTTCCCAGAAACTTCGGCGCACGTTTCTCCAGAAAGGCCGACGTACCTTCTTTCTTGTCGTCGGTCGAGGCACAGACTGCGAAGAGTGACGCTTCGATCAGCAGGCCTTCGGCCACGCTCGTCTCTAGTCCTTTGTTAACCGCCTCCAGCGCGTACTTCACGCTAAGAGGCGCGTTCGCAATGATCTTCTTCAACACAGTTTCGGCGCGCTCGAGAACGTGCGCGTCCGGCTCAAGTTCGTCCACCAGGCCAATGCGATAAGCCTCAGCTGCATCAATGATCTCGCCAGAAAGAACGAGCTTGAGTGCTCGGCCTCTCCCAACCAGACGGGGCAGACGCTGCGTGCCTCCGTAGCCAGGCATGACTCCAAGCTTGACTTCCGGCTGGCCGAATTTGGCGCCCTCGCCTGCGATTCTGATCGTGCAGGCCATCGCCAACTCGCACCCACCGCCTAGGGCAAATCCGTTGACTGCAGCGATGACCGGTTTGCCAAGGTTCTCGATAAGGTCGGTCAATGCCTGTCCCCGGCGAGTCGCCGCCTCTGCTTCCACAGCCGTGTTGTTGGCGACCTCCGCAATATCCGCGCCTGCAGCGAATGCTTTCTCACCGGCGCCCGTCAGGATGACTCCACGGATGGCCAAGTCGTCACGCGCGTCCTCGAACGCTATCCGCAGTTCGCTGATCGTCGCCTTGTTGAGTGCGTTCAAGACCTTCGGCCGATTCAACGTCACATAACCAATCGGGCCTTTTTTGTCGTAGACGATGTTCTCGAGTTTTAAATCAGAAGCTATCGACCCCATCTCCTTCTCCTTATTAATAATGTCTGTGGTGGCGCATCATTGCGCGGCGGGAATCTCGGCGTACACGATGCCGGTCAAATTCCCTTCCGCTCCGAGCAGTGTCTTCTTGTTCGAGCCGTCGAGATTCGCGCTGTAGACGGATCCACCCAGATCGGTCAGGAACATGCGGCCGCCTTTCAGATCCAGGGCGATGCCGATTCCTTCCATCAAATGGTCGAAAATAATCACAGGCTCTTTCTTGCCATTTCCCTGAGCCGGATCCATCGATGCCCGATTTACCGTGTTGCCGCGCGGTGGATCTCCACGGTCCGTCCAGTAGATCGTCCGATTGGCGAGGTCTAGTTCAAGGTCGATCGGTTCAGGCAGGCCCTTGTAGAGGAGTTCAATGTCCTTGCGAGTCGAGGCACTTTGCCGCTTGGGAATTTCGAGATTGGCGCGAAAGATGCGTCCCTGGCCGGCATTGTCCGGACCTTTCTGGGTCCAATAAAGTTTTCCCGCTTCGACGTCGAGCGCAATGCCCACACACCATTTCTTAATGTCCTTCCCGGGACGCGCATCACCTTCGCTGGTATCGATAAGGGTCTCGATGTTGGAACCATCCAGGTTCGCGCGCATGATTCGCATTCCCTCGCGATCGCACCAGTAAAGCTTCCGGTTCTTCTCATCGAGTTGCAGTTGCTTGGGAGTGAAAGTCGCCCCCGAAGGAACAATATGGGTGACGCCGCTTCCGTCAAGATTCGCGCGCTCGATAGAGCCATCATTGGCGGTGGGGTTGCCCATGTTGGTCCAATAGAGGTGACCTGCCGTGACGTCCACAACGATGCCGTCCGGAAGTCGCCTTCCCTCGCTCACGATGACTTTCACGTCGGAGCCGTCGGGGTTCGCGGAAAAAACCTCACCACTGCTTGCACTGAGGAAAAACAAGCGGGCCGTCGTGGCCGTCGCCTTGGTTTTCTTCACTTCCCATTTAGAGGACTTAACAGGCATGATTTTCTTCACTCCTTTATTACTTCCTTTGTTGGTAGAGAGTTCGATTAAGAAACCATCCGTCCCACTCTCACTCCCCTATACGAACGCGCTGAAGCCCGTTATGGCTTTGCCGAGAATCAGGTTCTGTATCTGGAAAGTGCCTTCGTAGGAGTACAGCGCTTCCGCGTCGGCAAAGAAGCGGCCGACGTTGTATTCCGCGGCGATGCCATTGCCGCCCAAAAGTTCTCGCGCCCACGCGACCGTCTCGCGGCACTTGGAAGTGGTGAACGCTTTGGCAAGTGAGGCATGTGCATCGGTCATCTTGCCTTCCGCCTGCAACTGGGTCATGCGGACCAGCAGGCACTGTGAAGCCGTGATGTTGGCGAGCATCCTGGCGAGCAGGTCTTGCACCATCTGGAATGAGGCAATGGGCTTTCCGAACTGAAGGCGTTCCTGACAATACTTGAGTGCGTTCTCGTATGCGCCCATGGCGCATCCGGTCGCCTCCCAGCCGACCATGAAGCGCGTCATCTTCAGAACACGCGCCGTGTCGCGGAACGATTGATCTTGCTGCAAACGATTCGCTTCCGGTATCCGGCAGTTCTCCATAGTGATGAGACCGTTCTGGACTACTTTGAGCGCGATCTTGTTCTGGATTTTCTCGACTTTGAAGCCAGGCGTGGTTTTGTTCTCCACGATGAAGGCTTTGACCTGGTTGTCGGCCACGTCGCGAGCCCAAATGATCGATATGTCGCACCACGGAGCGTTGCCGATCCACTTCTTCTGACCGTTGAGGATCCAGTTGTCGCCGTCGCGCTTGGCAGTGGTTAACATTCCGCCCGAAGTTCCTGATCCAACTAGCGGCTCGGTCAGGCCGAAGCAGCCGATTTTTTCCCAGCGCGCCATCGGCGGAAGCCACTTCTGTTTTTGCTCCTCTGACCCGCCGAGGTAGATCGAGCCCATCGCCAAACCGTCGTGCACCCCGAAGAAAGTCGCAATCGATGAATCGACACGCGCCATCTCCATAGCGACCAAGCCAAATAGCTGCACACTCCCGCCTCTACAGCCATAACCCTGCATGCCAACGCCACCAATATTGAGTTCTTTCACCGCGGGCAGGATTTCGAATGGGAAGGCATCTTCGACCCAGCGCGACGCGCCCAAGACACAGGCTTTCCTTTCTTCACCAACGTGAGTCAGCGTTGGGCTGCGTCGAGCCGCGCCAACCCCTTTATTTACATCTCGCAAACCAATGGAGCAGCCGAAGTGGTGGGCTATTATGATTCTGTATACGTGGTCCGGGCTTCATTCTGCTTTCGTTAATTCGAGCTGCCGTTCAGTCGATCCGGACCGGCATTCCCACTCGACTCTTTGCCCGAATGTGCTTCTACAGACGGTTCTGGCACTTTGTGGAGAAACCTCATATCCATAACAATTGTCGTCTGGTTGCCCGCAGGCGGCGTGCACACGAGGCCGCCGTAGCCTTCTCCTCCACCCTCGTATGCATTCTCACAGTTGCCAGCGTGAGTCGCTGCGATCAACGTTCCTGTGCATACGGAGCCGCTGTAGCCTTCCCCTCCCCCCGAATATGCGGCCTCACAGTGTTCATTTTGAACGACTGGCGGCCAATTCGTATTTTGTATCGCACTTAGTAGTTCAGGAAACTCCTCACGGTCGATGCGCGCTGCCCCCACAACCTCCAGCACTCCTCTTGTTTGCTGCACTGCTGGAGTCAAAGACTCCGACAAGCGCGCAGCGCTCACGCTCGGGAACAGAAAAGTGATTTCGCGAGTCACATTGTGAATGACAGGATCACCGTACACCGGCCCGGCATAGGCTTCGGTCGGCGTCGCTGTTACGGTGCGGTCCACGCGCGTCAATGTAAGATCTCCGATGACTTCCAACTTGCCGTTCCCCGTCCTCAGAATGCGCGTGGACTTGAATGTCAGCAGGGTCTGATCCGTCGCGTCAGGAACGTAGCCGGTCGGCAAGGTACCCTCAGGATTGAGGACGTGCCCCCAGTTCTCGTCCGCAGGATAAATGCTCAGATCAACGAAGGAGGCGTCCAGATCTCCTGCGTCTAGCTTTACTTTCCCGGTAACGCGTGCGACACCGGTGTTCACTGACTCTAAAGTCGCTCCGGAGCCTTGAAACAATAGGGCGCTGGATCTGCTGGAGTCGAGAACCCAGGTATCGCTAGCAAGAGCTAGAGAAGTAACAAAGAAAGCCGCGGACGCAAATGTTATAGCTCGATATTTCATGTTGTATTCCTTCCATCTCGCTTGAAACGATCTCACGTAGCGCGACATTGGCTTCTGGTGCCCCTTGAACGGTTAGGGGAATTCGCGCTCTGTTAGTGTTAACTGGATCGAATCCGATTTATTCCAAGAACTGGGGCGTTTGTTCGGAAGACTCTTTGAGACTCTTCATCTATGCCAGGAGGTCAGAAGGCCGCCCGATGATTACGGCGGCCTTTCGGTTTTTCCAGACGTCTCGTTTGGAATGGGAATGTAGGTGCGGCGAAGCGTTCTCCCGCCCAAATGAAATTGATCGAACTGGTCCCGTAGCAGTTCTAAATTACCGGGGTTGGTTCGATCTGACTCATCAGCATTGACGATTCCACATACGCCTATTTTGCATTCCAATATGGCGGCACTGTGATCACAAAAGTGCCTCAAAACTCTTTACTTTGTGGACTGCACCTGCTGGAGATCGAACAGCACTTCCTCGCTGTGACCCTGCGGATTGACTTGGAGATACACCTTTCTGATTACGCCTGTGGGATCGATCAAGAAGGTGTTGCGTGCGGCAAGAATGATGCCGTTGTATTCCATGATTGAGCCATACTTCTGCACGACCGCATGTTTCGAATCGGCGAGCAGCTTGAAGTTCAAGCCCTCTTTGGCGCAGAAACTCTTGTGAGAATCCACGTCGTCCACGCTAATGCCGACAACCACAGCATTCTTCTGTGCGTATTTATCGATGTCTTGTTGAAAGCTGTGAGCCTCGATCGTGCAACCCGAAGTGAAATCCTTGGGGTAGAAATAAAGCACAACCCACTTGCCCTTGAACTGATCCAGCGACACCTGGGCCCCTTCCTGGTTGGGCAATCTGAAAAGAGGAGCTTGACTGCCCGCAGCCGGCGGCTGGGACTGATCTGCGGCAACCGCAAAAGGTGAAGGCAGGACTAAAGCGACGAAAAGCAGGAAGAAGGTTCTCATGAGCTCCCTTTCGAAGGTTCTCGATTATGGACGAGAAATGCAGATTCGGATGTCGAAGAACTCCTATAGGTCC
>JBEKJF010000009.1:0-30889 GCA_050011375.1 Candidatus Sulfotelmatobacter sp. | reverse complement strand
GTTTTCTCGCTGGTGAGGTACGACGAAATGTAGTCGATGATCGCGTGCATCAGCGGGGCCTCATTATTTAGCGATCCACCTCGCCAAGAACAATGTCGAGCGTGCCAATCACCGCAATCACGTCAGCCACAAGTTCGCCGCGGCACATCAGGTCAAGCGCCTGCAGATTCACAAACGACGGCGGACGCACCCGCACGCGATAGGGCTGCGTCGAGCCATCGCTCACAATAAAATATCCCAGCTCGCCCTTCGGCGCTTCAATCGAGTGATAAACCTCGCCCGCCGGAGGCTTCATCACCTTCGGCACTTTCGCCATAATCGGACCTTCCGGCAGCGCATCCACAGCCTGCTCGATGATGCGCACCGATTGCCTCATCTCCGCCATGCGCACCAGGTATCGATCGTAAGTGTCGCCGTTTTCTCCAATCGGAATGTCGAAATCGAAATTCTTGTAGTTCGCGTAAGGCTGAGCCTTGCGCAAGTCCCACTTCACGCCGCTGGCGCGCAGCACAGGACCGGTAACGCCCAGCGCAATGCAATCTTCAGCCGAGATCGCTCCAACATTCTTTGTGCGCTCAACCCAGATGCGATTCGTGGTAAGAAGCTCCTCGTACTCATCGATCTTGGGACGAAAGAAATTCAGGAAGTTCTTCACTTCCTTTTCAAATCCCGTATACGTTTCGTACTGCAGCCCGCCAATGCGAAACGCATGCGTAGTCAGCCGCGCCCCGCAATACTTCTCATAAATCTTGAGAATCTCTTCCCGATCGCGAAACGTATAAAACAGCGGAGTGATCGCGCCAATATCCAGCGCATGCGTCCCCAGCCAAAGCTGGTGGCTCGCAATTCGATTTAACTCCGTCAGAATCACGCGCACATGCTGCGCCCGCGGCGGCGCTTCTACGTTAAGCAACTTCTCCACTGTCTCGCAATAACCCAACCCGTTCGAGACCGCAGCCACGTAATCCATGCGGTCCACATACGGATTGAACATCGTGTAAGTGCGATGCTCGCCAATCTTCTCGACCCCGCGGTGCAGATATCCGATCACGCACTCCAGGCCAAGAACTTTCTCTCCATCAAGCCGCAAAATCACGCGCAGCACGCCATGCGTCGCCGGATGCTGCGGCCCCATATTAATGACCAACTCATTCGCATCCAGATACGTCTTGTCGTGAGCCGCAAGATCGGCGATATCGACATGCGCCAGCGTAGTGTTCGGATCGGTCATTATCCCTTCAACTGCGTCTCGTCGCTAAGCTTTCTACTGCCCGCTCTCAATCCCCAGATTAATCTGCACCCACTCATTATCCTGCTGCAAAATCCCGTAATCCTTGCGCAGTGGATGTCCCTTCCATCCATCCGGCAACAGAATCCGCTTCATGTCAGGATGCCCGTCAAACTTGATCCCAAACATGTCAAACACTTCGCGCTCCAGCCAGTTCGCCCCCGCCCAGATAGGGACCGAACTCGGCAGCGTCGCCCCATCGGCAATCTGCGTCTTCACTCGAATGCGCTCATTGCGCGCAAAAGAATAAAGCACCCACACCACCTCAAACTGCTTCTCACGCTGCGGATAATGCAGCGCGGTGATGTCCACGCAATAATCGAACTGCTCTTCGTTGCGTAGCACCTGAAGAACCTCAGGGATCAGCGACCGATCCACCACCATATAATTCTGCCCCGCATAAGTGAGCGGCTCAATGCCCGAACCGTACGAGCCTTTAAGCCTCGCAACCATCGGCGAATCCCACGGAGTAGGCGTCGGCACCGGAGCCTTCGCAGGCGCGGCAGGCTTGGCAGCGACGGGTGTAGCGTTGGATGTTGCAGTAGGTGTAGCAGGCTTGGCCGGTGGCGCAACCGCAGGCGCAGCGGGCTTTTCAGCGGGAAGCTTGTCGTCCGCTTGCACCGAGCCGGAAGGAGTAGCTTTGACTCCGCCAAGAATTGCGGGCTCATCCGCGGTCGGCTTCGCGTCGCCGTCCGGCGGCGGTGGTGCGGGCGGTTTAATTTCGTCCGGCATAACGGCGAGCGCACAAACCTACGGCTAGAAGCCTAACCGAGAGAACGTTAACTTTTATCAGCTTGAGGTTTACGTGTCAACGAGCAAGACGATGCAGTGGATTGTCATCCTGAACAAGCGTTCTTTGCGCAGTGAAGAGCCTGTCCCGAGCGGAGCCGAGGGAATCTGGTCGATCCGCGCGAAGGATCGCGTTCTTTGCGACCCACAAATCGCACGTTTGGACCGCTTCCTTTATTTAATGAACGCGGTGCCAGCCGGTTTCCTCCGCGAACTCCGCGGCCGTTCTCCGCCAACTCCGCGATTTGCTATGATTCTGATTTGCGAAAGGTCCCCCCATGGAAGCTGACGAAAAAGCCTGCCCAGTCTGCGGAGAAACCATCAAGGCCGTAGCTCTAAAATGCCGCTTCTGCAATACCGACCTCACCGCCTTCGCGGCGTCGAAAGATTCGGCAGTCGAAAAAGATTTATTTGCCGGCTATCCAGCAATGATCTACAGCATCGGCCAACTGCTGCCCTTTGTGATCGTGATCGCGCTCGGCATCGGCGTCGTATATGCCGTCCAGCGCTATGCCGAGCAATCCCAATCCAAAGATGCCGGCATCCTCTACACGGTCCTCGGATGCCTGGTCGCGTGCGTCATCCTCTGCATTCACTTCTATATAAAGAGCAGAAGAACCCACTACGAAATCACCACGCAGCGCGTCAAGCTGGAACGAGGCCTCCTCTCAAAGAAACAGGAAAGCCTGGAGCTATTCCGCATCGATCATTTCGAGTTTCTCAAACCGTTCGGAATGCGCCTGCTGGGCTACTCGGAGCTGCATCTGTTCTCGTCGGATGCGGAATTCGAGAATTTCTACGTCTACGGAGTACCGAACTTGGAAGCTCTAGCGGAAACCATGCGCGAATGCCAACTCCGCGAACGCACCAGACGCGGCCTCACCACATTCGTCAAGGCATGAAGTCGATCGGAAAGGGCACGACTTCAGTCGTGCCGTTAAGGCCGAAAAATCAATCGCGGCTTTGAGCCGCCGCCGGAACAGGTTTCCGCACTGCTCCGTGTTCTTCGCGTTCTCGCGGCATTTCTTTGCGATCTTCGCGGTTAAAGGCTTTCGAAAGTTACACCCACTCCAGCGCGCCCTTAGCCCAAACCCACACAAAACCCGCGATCAAAATAACCAGAAAAATCAGCATCTCGACCAAACCAAACACGCCCAGCGCCTTAAACTTCACCGCCCACGGGAAAAGAAAAATCGTTTCCACATCGAACACCACAAAAAGAATCGCCACGATGTAATAGCGCACCGTGTAGCGCCCGCGCGCGCTGTCGATAGGGTCGATGCCGCACTCATAAGGCATCAGCTTGGTCTTGCTCGGATTATCCGGACGCACCAGCTTAGCCGCCAGCAGCGTGAGCGGCAGCAGCACGCCAATGACTGCGATAAACATAAAGATAGGGACGTAGTTTTGCGGCATCGACTCCTCGGCAACGGCCTGCTCTGCTACAAACAGCGAAGCAAATTATACTACCGCGAATGTGGAGTGTATCAGAACGACTGAGTCCGCCGACAGGCACTCAAGTCAGCCGAACGCTGTTTTTGCTTTCTGTTCTGAAAGGCACTCCTCGTGCGCGAAGAAACCAAATTCATCCCGGATGCCTTCTTCTGGCGTAACAGGCTTGCGGCATATCCAGCAAATCTGCCATTTCTCATCCGGCATAAGCCAACCGTAAGCGATCGGAGTAAGCGTGTCCATACAGCGAAAACCGAAGGCCGCCGGCTACAGTAGATGGTGTAGAAGATGCAGTGTTACAACAGTTTGCTCAGCGAGCGCCGCTGACCGTAGCGCCGCCGTCCCGGCGGCTGTCGGGCGGGCGTCCTCGCCCGCCCCTTCGACAGCGGAAAAATCGTCCGACGGAGAGATGTACTCACGTGGGAACGGGCGCATTCGCTTAGCCTGCCCTGAGCGAAGCCGAAGGGCTCAGCCGAGCGCAGCGAGGCGCTCTTCGTCACTGCTGCCGATCGGTACTACTCCCTGCTTGCAGCTCCAAACACTTATCAGGCAGCACAAACACTGCCCGAGCCAGATCCGATTTCAGCGTACCCTCGCAGTAGTACCGAGTCAGAATGCCATCTTTCCAGATCAGCAGATCAGGGTTGAGGCGTGCGAACTCTTCCCAGCCCTCGCCTTCGCAGCCAGCCATGCGCTCGCGAATCAGAAAGAGATGCGCACAGGTAATCGTCTCGTTGTAGAGCTGGGTCTTGCCGCGCGCATCGGCAAATCGCTTCAAAGCGCTGGAAAACTTCTCCAGCGCCCGCAGAACCGGATACTCGCACAAGTACGCGAACGCCAACTGGACATGATCGGCGTGATGAAACGAGTCTGCAGGAATCGCATCGTTCTCAAAGCAGCGGATGAGTTCTTCATTGCTCATGACATCTCGTCCTTGAGCTGACCAAAGCATTCAGAAATTGTCGCAACTGCTCAAAATTGTCATCCCGAACGGAGCTTCCCTTTCCCGAAGGGAAGGGGGAGCGGAGTGGAGGGACCTGCTCTTTTTTCCGTTTGGATTAGGCTGCCTTGACGCTAGCCACAGCCCAAGCCGCCGCCGTGTATATAAGCAGATGCCCAACGTCATAAGCCCCATGCAGCAAGTGCACAACAATAGCCAAAACAAAAATCCCCACCAGCACCCAGCCACCACGCACGGCAGTTCGAGGAATCAGCAAAAGCACAGCGCCGATAATCTCGCCCCATCCCAGCACCAGTCGGACAATATCCGGCATGTGTGTCTGGGCAAAGTCGTGCGCGGCCGACGGCATCACAAACAAGACCGCCTCCATCAAAATCACCAGCCCCAGAGTCCACTGCAATCCGCTAAGAGCAGTTCTCATCCGTTCCTCTGTCATCGCCAGCCTCTCTGTAAATAAGGTTCGTATCAGGGCACGCCTTCAGGCGTGCCGAAAACGCACCTCGATCATGTCGCCTTTAGGCGCTGGCCTTTCCGGCTGTCGAGTCGCGACGGCCGCCGCAAGCCTTCGCTATTTCCCCGCGCTCCGCCTCCGCCCAGGACGAGCCTTGATCTCCTTCAACCGATGGCTCGCGCTCGAATCCAGATCAAAATCGTAAAACCTCTTCAATTCCTGAATCCGCTCCAGCGAAGCCGGGCTGAACGGAGTCTTGCCGTCAAAAGCGTGCAGCACAATGCCCTCGAGCAGATCGCCCAGGGTCATATCGTGATACTCGGCAAAGGCCTTGAGGACTTTCAGCAGGCGCTTCTCCATCCGCACCCCGGTCTGTACTCGCTCGACTAAAAGCTTCGGATCGTCACCCATGCGTACCAATGTACCACGATATCTCGGTACGCGCAAGCAATAGTGGCGCCGTCGTCCCGGCGGCTGGGAGCCTGCCCTCAGCGAAGCCGAAGGGGCGGCCGCCCCGCCCGCTGCGCCTGCGCCATTCCATAGCCAGGTTGTTTATAATCGCGTTTCACCCAAACGCTAGCCGCGCCGCACGGCGCAATCCTCTTAGCTAAAGGACTCTCTTGGCATTCGACGAAAATGTTTACGAACTGCGCCGCCAGAAGCTGAAGCAGATCGAGGCGCTCGGCCAGATCGCCTATCGCAGCAAGTACGAGTTCACTCACACCATCGCGCAGATTCTCGCGGACTATACCGACAAGACCGCAGAGCAGTTGGAGAATCCGCTAGTCGACGTCCGCGCCGCCGGACGCATCATGGCGATCCGACTCATGGGCAAGGCTGGCTTCTGCCACCTGCAGCAGGATGGCAAGCGGCTGCAGATTTACGTGAAGAAAGATGCGGTCGGCGATAAAGGCTTCGAGCTGTACAAACTGCTCGATCTAGGCGACCACATTGGCGTCAGCGGATATTTGTTTCGCACGCGCACTGGCGAGCTGACCATTCATGTGGAGGAGATTACATTTCTCGCGAAAGACCTGCTGCCCCTGCCGGAAAAGTTTCATGGGCTTACTGATGTCGAGATGCGCTACCGGCAGCGCTACGTTGACCTTGTGGTCAATCCTGAGGTGCGGGAAGTTTTCTTGAAACGCAGCAAGCTGGTGCAGTCGCTGCGGCGCACGCTCGAGGCGCATGGCTTCATCGAAGTGGAGACGCCAATGATGCAGCCCATTGCGGGAGGCGCAGTCGCGCGTCCGTTTGTGACGCACCACAACACACTCGACATGGATTTATATTTGCGCATCGCGCCCGAACTTTATTTGAAGCGCCTCGTCGTCGGCGGATTCGATCGCGTGTACGAGATCAACCGCAACTTCCGCAACGAAGGCCTGGGCTGGCGCTGGAATCCTGAGTTCACCATGCTTGAGTTCTATCAGGCCTACACCGACTACCAGGGCGTGATGGATCTCACGCAGGAATTGGTCACGCAAGCGGCGATCGATGTGACTGGCGGAACGAAAACGAAGTGGGGCGACGTGGAGATCGACTGGGCGAACTGGACGCGGATGACGATGCGCGAAGCGATCATTCATTACTGGCCTGAGAATGCGGGCACGAAGCCTGCGATGAGCGACTTCGCTTCGCATGATGGAGTCAGGGCGCTGGTCGAGCGCTTCAATCAGGCGCACGCGCACATGGCCTACGATCCGAAGGAGCCGACGGGCAAGACAATCGCGAGTCTTTTCGAGGCAGTGGCAGAAGAGCATCTCGATCAGCCCACGATTATTTATGAGTTCCCTACCGCGGTGTCGCCGCTGTCGAAGCAGAAGCCGGATGAGCCGGAGTGGACGGAGCGTTGGGAAATTTATGCGGGACAGATGGAAATTTCGAATGGGTTCAGCGAACTCAACGACCCGGAGGATCAGCGGACTCGTTTCGAGGCGCAGTTGCAGGAGCGCGAGCGTGGCGACCTTGAGGCGCACCAGATGGATGAGGATTATATTCGCGCGCTGTCGTATGGGATGCCGCCTGCGGGCGGCGTGGGCGTGGGCGTGGACCGGTTGTGCATGCTGCTGACTGACTCGCATACGATTCGCGACGTGATTCTGTTTCCGCTTTTGCGTCCTGAGAAAACCTTTAACACAGGGGACACAGAGGACACACAGGGTAAGGCTTAGCCCTTTTGGAGATATGTTCCGGTGGGAACATTGGTTCAGTATGTTCCAGTTGGAACATAACTCCAGTATGTTCCGGTTTTGGTTTTTATCTGTGCAATCGTGTCATGATTGGATTGTATGTACAAAGGCTGCAAGGTTGGCAATCCATTGCGGTTGCTGACGTGTGAACGGCTACGCCTGGCGGGGGGCGAAAGGGGCGAAAGTGTTCCGGTAAAATTGGCGATTTTGTATGTACGAGTTTCGGCCTGGATGCGCTTTTGTATCTAAATGAGACGGCTCGGTGGGCTTTTTAGGTGCGCCCGGCTTCGAAGCTTTTACTCGCGGAGGTCGGCGGAGGACGGCCGCGGAGAAGAACAGGAATAAGTCTTAGAACCTTTCAACACGGGGGACACGGGGTTTCACGGGGTAAAGGCAGTGCATTCTGGCCGGGGAGTGGCTCGGTTTGAAAACGGCGCGTTTGCGGAGGGAGATCCCTCGTCCCGCTGGTGAAAACGCGGGACTTCGGGATGACGCCAGAGTAGAGTGGTCGTCGGAATTCTAAATTGAGCCACTCCCTCTGAGCGCAACTCGTTGACTGGTTGCTGGTTGCCTTTTAAGATGGGCGGGAAAATCTTCGTCGTCGATCGGCCAGAGCGTGATCGGTCAAACTGTCTCACACTATCGCATCGTAGAAAAACTCGGTGGTGGCGGGATGGGCGTGGTCTACAAGGCTGAAGACACTCGGCTGCATCGCTTTGTCGCGCTCAAGTTTCTTCCCGATGACGTTGCGCGTGATCCGCAGGCGCTAGCGCGCTTTCAGCGGGAGGCGCAGGCTGCATCCGCGCTGAACCATCCGAACATCTGCACTATTTATGACATCGGCGAGCAGGATGGGCAGGCGTTCATCGCAATGGAATTTATGGACGGGCTGACGCTGAAGCACCGCATTGGCGGGCGTCCGATGGAAAACGAGGTGATCCTGTCGCTCGCCATCGAGATTGCGGACGCGCTGGATGCGGCGCACTCCAAAGGGATTGTTCATCGCGACATTAAGCCTGCAAATATTTTTGTTACTGAGCGCGGGCACGCCAAGGTGCTTGATTTTGGGCTGGCGAAAGTCATGGTCAGAGCCGGTTCCTCCAGCAACATTGGGTCTCTTAACACGCAGACGGGTTCGGTGGATGCGGATCATCTGACCAGTCCGGGCGCGGTGGTGGGCACTGTGGCTTATATGTCGCCGGAACAGGCCAAGGGCAAGGAACTGGATGCGCGCAGCGATCTGTTTTCGTTTGGGGCGGTGCTGTACGAGATGGCAACGGGGGTGTTGCCCTTCGAAGGTGAGACTACGGCGCTGATCTTCAATGCCATCTTGAATTCCGATCCGCCGCCTGCGATTCGTTTCAATCGCGGGATTCCGGCGGAGCTGGAACGGATTTGCAATAAGGCTTTGGAGAAAGATCGCGAGTTGCGGTATCAGCATGCCTCGGAGATGCGGAGTGATTTGCAGCGGCTGAAGCGGGATACGGAGACTGGGCGGGCTCGGGTTGCTGGTTCGGGTGCGGTAGAGATGCCGCAGGGGCTGAAGCCCGCATCCATTTTGCCGGATGACGCGGCGCTGAAGCGCCGCTCTTCCACGGTTGTTCCCACGGCAGCGAGCGAAGAGGCCGCCGAGCTTCGCTCGGCCGGGCGGACGGGGGCGTCCGCCGCTCCACGTGCTTTCTCGCGAGCTACGCTTGGGATTGCGGCTGCGGTGGTCGTGGCTGCCTTGATCGCAGGCGGGCTTTACTACCGCTCGCGGCAACGGGCTGCCCGTGCGCTTACTGAGAAAGACACTATTGTGCTTGCTGAGTTTTCGAACAGTACCGGGGATGCGGTGTTTGACGACACGCTTAAGACGGCGCTCAGCGTTTCTTTGAACCAGTCGCCGTTTCTGAATGTGCTCTCGGAGAATAAAGTTGCGGCTACCTTGAAATTGATGTCGCGTCCGGCGGGCACGAAACTTACGCCTGAAGTCACCCGCGAGCTTTGCCAGCGGGCGGGTAGCAAGGTTTATCTTGCGGGGTCGATTGCCAGTCTGGGAAGCCAATATGTGTTGGGATTGAAGGCGGTGAATTGCCAGAGTGGAGACCCGCTGACCGAGCAGCAGGTGACGGCGGCGTCCAAGGAGAAGGTGCTGGACGCATTGGGCGAGGCGGCGTCCAAGCTGCGAACCGAGTTGGGCGAATCGCTGGCCACGGTGCAGAAATTAGATGTTCCGCTGTCAGAGGCCACCACGTCTTCGCTCGAAGCTCTGAAAGCGTTCAGCCTCGGCAGAAAAGCCGGCAACGAGAAAGGCTCTGCCGCAGCCCTGCCTTACGATCAGCGCGCCATCGAGCTTGACCCGAATTTTGCCATGGGCTACACGGCTGTGGGCAACGACTACGCCGGTCTTGGCGAGCCAGGGCGGGCCAGCGATTACCAGACCAAGGCGTTTCAGTTGCGGGAACATGCCAGCGAACGGGAAAAGCTGGATATCGCTGCCAGCTACTATGCGAGTGCAACCGGAGAACTGGATAAAGCGGCCGAGACGTATGAGGAGGAGATTGAGAACTACCCGCGACGGTCCGGATCGCATCTCGGGTTGGGTAACGTGTACACTGGGCAGGGACAGTATGAAAAGGCCGCTGAGTCGTTTCGCCAAAGCCTCCGCCTCGCCCCGGATAATCTCGCCCCTTACGCAGGTCTTGGCAACACCCTGATCTCCTTGCAACGCTTCGACGAGACGCGGCAGATCATCCACGAGGGACAAGCGCGAAAACTCGATAGCTTTTATCTCCGCAGTGTTCTCTACGCTCTTGCCTTTCTCAGTTTGGACTCGGCGGCGATGGCTGAACAGCAGCAGTGGTTTGCAGGTAAGCCGGAGGAGAACTTCGGGCTTTCGCTCGCATCCGACACCGAGGCGTATGGCGGTCATCTGGGCAAGGCGCGGGAACTGACCAACCGGGCGGTGGACTCCGCCATCCGGGCGGACAGCAAAGAAAGTGGGGCGACCTGGCAGGAGAATGCCGCTATCGCACAAGCCGCTTACGGCAATCCTGCGGAAGCGCGGCAGTCAGCGGCGGAGGGTTTGAAGCTGGCTCCCACGAGTCAGGGCGTCGAGGTCGAAGCCGCGCTGGCGTTCGCCATGGCGGGCGATACGGCACGAGCCGAATCGTTGGCGCAAGATTTAGGGAGGCGCTTCCCGCTGGACACACAGATGCAGTCGCTTTGGCTGCCCGCGATTCAGGCGCAGTTGGCGCTGGACAAGAAGAACCCTGCTGCTGCCCTGAGTGCGCTGCAAGCTGCTTCCCCCATCGAGTTAGGGCAGATTCTGTTCGTCGCCAATATTTCCTGCCTTTATCACGTGTACGTTCGCGGCGAGGCCTACCTGGCAGCCGGACAGGGCAAAGAAGCTGCCGCCGAGTTTCAGAAGATCATCGACCACAGCGGCATCGTGTGGAACTGCTGGACCGGAGCGTTGGCGCATTTGGGCGTGGCTCGGGCTAATGCGTTGCAGGCTCGGAATTCGTCCGGGGCTGATGCTGATCTGGCGCGCAGCCGGGCGCTGGCTGCTTATAAGGATTTTTTTGCGCTTTGGAAGGATGCTGATTCGGATATTCCTGTTTTGAAGCAGGCTCGGGCGGAGTTAGCGCGGCTGCAGTGAGTGGAACCCTCAGCGGCTAAAGCCTTGTCTAAAGAGAAGCTTTAACACGGCGCTGAAGCGCCGCTCTTCCACAGTTCGTCCGGCTTCCCAGTCCCGGCAGCGTCCGCTTTGCCAGTGCCCTACAATGCACTAGAAGTGGAGCAGTTTGGTTTCTATACTTCGGGCTGTTGTTTGGGCTTGGAAGTGGCGGCGCTGCCGTAGTGTCCCGCACGTGGGCATTGGGTCGGCAGCGCTTTGCCTTTTCCGCGGATTAGAATTTGTCTTGGTGCAGTTGGAAAAGCGGATCGAAAATCGTCGTAGAGCGCGGACGCGTGTCGTCCCTACGGGACTTGTGCAGAGTTCTCCCGGCACTTCCGTGCCGGGCTTTCACGTTCCGCCCCTTCGGGGCTGGGGTACGGTGGAGACGAGCTTGTTTTCCCCCGCAACGGGCTTTCTTCCTTCGTCTACGGGCTTCTTTCTTTCGGGCACGGACTTGTTTTCCACAGTATTTCGGGTGGGCGATCCGATAAAAGGAAATATAGAGCCATTGGACACTTGCTTCGCCGCAACCGCAGACGTACCATGAACATCGAACACAATTAGGAAGCGTTTGTGGGTCGACTTCTGCTGATTGACGTGGCTGGATCGGTCGCCTTGCTGGGACTGTGGTACTTCGTGTTTTCCACCTACAATCGAAAGAAAGGAGCGGCGGCTTTGCGCCGGGTGCAGATGGCTTGCGCGGGCAAGGGACGCATTCTGGAGTCGCACTGGGAGGGGAGTTCGCGGCTGCAGGCGCGGCTGCATTTCGCTTCGCGGTGGTTTGAGAATGCGCACGTGACGGTGAAGTTCAGGCCGCGGGCGCTGCCGGTACACTGGCTGCTGAGCTGCTGGAAGCGGCAGAAAGAAACTTTAACGTTTGAGGCCGATCTTGGCGGGTCTCCGAGCTTTCATCTGGAAGTGGTGCGGCACCGCTGGAGCGCGCATAACCGCGGAGTGGCATCGAGCAAGAGCGACGGGCGGGAGTGGGATTTGTACCAGCCTGGGCCGATTGTGCTAACGACGCGGACGCACTGGAAGCAGGATCCGAGCGCGGAGTTGAATGCGCTGATGTCGGCGCGGCGGCAGGATATTTTGCAGGTACACTTCCGTCCGGAGTCGCCGCAGTTTTCGGCTACGGTTGACCTGGATGCGCTGGCGGATCCGGATGCGGCTGCGGGGTTGGTGAGCGCGCTGCGCGAGATTGCGGCCGGGGCTTCGGCGTTCCGGCAGTAGAGGGCTCAGCTTTATTTCGTTTTGTTCCAGTCATTCCTTTCCAATTTCAATCAGCAAAATCAGTTGAGAAATTCAGGGAAATTCTGAGCAGAAAAACGCCGTAAGAGGCATGCAGAAAATTGCACAGTCGTAACCCAACTGCTGGTTGGTTTTTGCTGGATTTTTTGCGCCCTGGCAATGCACAATAGGTTATCCCCCCAAGTACCGCAGAGAATCGTGAGGTCCGTCTGCTTATGCGTTTCACATACAGGCTTGCCGCCTGGCAGTGCGCGGCTGTGTCCGCCGTGTTGGCATTCTCGACTTTATTGTTAGCGCAGCCGACTGTTCTGCTTTCTCCGACCTCGTTGACTTTTGGCAGCCAGACAGTTGGAACCAGCAGCACTGCGCAGGTAGTCACACTTACTAATACCGGCACGTCAACGCTCTCATTGAAGGGCATCAAGGTAAGCGGGGGTAATCGTCTCGACTTTACGCAGACGAATACTTGCGGATCGACGCTGGCCGCTAATGCCAGTTGCACGATCAGTGCGGTGTTTAATCCCACCAAGACGGGGAGTCGCACGTCTACGGTGAGCGTAACGGACAACGCGGCGGGAAGCCCGCAGAGCGTGGCTTTGAGCGGGACGGGGACGGCGCCGGCGGTCACGCTGTCGCCGGCCATCCTCAGTTTCAGCGGAGTGTTGGTGGGAAAGAGCAGCGCGACGAAATCGGTCACCGTGACCAACTCTGGAAACGCAAGCTTGACGGTCAGCGACATTGATGCTGCGGGAGACTATTCGGAAACCGACAACTGCACTACAGGGCAGGTCGCGGCGGGATCATCGTGCACGATCACGGTTACATTCAGTCCGACGGCGGCCTGGTCCCGAGGCGGCAGCATCGCGATCACGGACAATGCTTACAACGATCCGCAGCAGGTGGTGTTGTTGGTAGGGATGGGGAATAGCGGAGCTACGGCCAGCGTAACTCCGACATCGTTGAGCTTCGGGAATGAAACTCTGGGAACAACGAGCGCGGCGAAGACTATCACGTTGTCGAATACGGGTACGGCGGCGCTGAATCTCAACAGCATTGTCGCGAGTGGCGATTACTCGCAGACGAACAACTGTCCGGCGTCGATGAATGCGGGCACGAATTGCACGATCGATGTGACGTTCGCTCCGTCGAATACGGGATCGCGAACGGGGGACATTACGGTCAACGATACGGATCCGGGATTTTTACAGACCGTGAGTTTGAGTGGCACTGGTGTAGTTGCGAGTTCCGCCGTGAGTGTGAGCCCTGGACGGGGGTCGATCACGCCAATACAAACCGAGCAGTTCAGCGCCACGGTGAATGGGGTGACTTCGACGAATGTTGCCTGGTCGGTGGATGGCGTTACGGGCGGGAACAGCACCGTGGGTACGATTTCCACTTCGGGGCTTTACACTCCGCCTGCGACGAGTGCCACGCATGTTATTCAGGCGACGAACAACGCGAATACGTCGCAGACTGCGGTTGCGTTTCTGGCGGTCGACAATTACACGGGAACGTTCACGATGAAGAACGACACGTTCCGCACCGGACAGAACTTGAACGAGGTTGCGCTGACCACCGGGAATGTGAATCAGAATCAGTTCGGGAAACTCTTCACTCGCAGCGTGGATGGAAATATTTACGCGCAGCCGCTTTACGTTCCCGATGTCACCATCCCCAATGTGGGAACTTATAACGTTGTGTATGTCGCGACGGAAAACGACAGTGTCTACGCCTTTGATGCCGACGGAACTGCCACCTCGCCGCTGTGGCAAACGAGCTTTCTTACGGGCGGAGCACAGCCTCTGGACACGACTGACGTGAACTGTACGAATATCACGCCCGTCTATGGCATTACTTCGACGCCGGTGATTGATCCGGCGACGAATACGATGTTTGTGCTGGCGCGAACCAAGACCGGAAAAAGCGGCGACTACACTTATTATCAAACGCTGTATGCGGTAGATATTACGACGGGGACCATACTGCAGTCGGTGCAGGTGCAGGCTTCGGTTTCCAGTCACAGCAAGACGATCAACTTCAACACACTAACTCAGAATCAACGTGCCGGATTGCTGCTGGCGAATGGAGTGGTCTACATCGCGTGGGCTTCGCACTGCGACAACGAGCCGTACCACGGCTGGGTGATTGGATATAACGAAACCACCTTGCAACAGTCGGGAGTGTTCAATACGACCCCGGACGGCGTGGAGGGTGGTATATGGCAAGGAGGCGGTAGCTTAACGGCGGATGCGAGCGGCAGCATTTTCGTGACTACCGCGAATGGAACCTACGATGCCAGCACAGGCGGGGAGGACTACGGCGACAGTGTTGTGAAACTGACGCCTTCGGAGGGAGTGTTGTCAGTGGGCGATTCTTTCACTCCTTGGAATCAGGCAAATCTCTCGAGTCTGGATTGGGATTTGGGTGCGGGCGGAACGATGCTGTTGCCGGATCAGGCCGGTTCTTATCCTCATGTGATGCTGGCCGGGGGTAAAGGCAGCGCGGTTTATGAACTCAATCGAGATTCCCTGGGTGGATTTAACACGAGCCAGGACCAGAATTTGCTGACCGTACCGGCCGCGATTGGAGCGGACGTAATTGGATCTGGCAACCGGGCTGCGGGCCCAGCCTACTGGCAAGAGCAGGTTTACTTCACCGGTTCGAATAGTTTTCCGCAGCAATTCAGCGTGCAGGGCAGCCTTATTTCGACCGTTCCCATCGCGCAATCCAATAAACTTTTTGGATACCCTGGCGGTTCGCCCGTGATATCGGCGAACGGGAATAACGATGGAATCGTTTGGATCATCGAGACCGATAAGTTTGGCAATAATGGCGATGCGATCCTGCGGGCCTTCGATGCTGCGAATGTTTCCCGCGAGCTTTACGACACCAGTCAAAATTCAACTCGAGACGCGGCAGGTCCGGCGGTGAAGTTCGCGGCGCCGACGGTGGCCAATGGGAAAGTGTATGTGGGCACGCAGACGGAGTTGAATGTTTATGGGCTGCTGCCATAAGAAGGACAGATCGAGCTTCGCTCGATGGATAGCCGGGGGCGGCTATCACACATCAGCATCTCTCAACCAACCTGGCACTGCGTGAAATCGCTCTTTCTTGACGATGGCGGCTGTGCTATTGTTCCGGGCCATGAGTGATAGTTTCAGCAATCCGATACCGCAGTTCGGCACGGCCGAGTACGCCACGAAGCCGGGCGGCAATCTCTGCGAGTTCTGCCAGCAACCGTTGAGTGGAACTTACTACCGGGTGAATGCGTCGAGGGCGTGTCCGGGCTGCGCTGAGCGAATGCGCAGCGAAATTGACCGGGACAAGCATGCGGCGTTTGTGCGCGCTCTTGCCTATGGCATCGGCGCGGCGGTGGTGGGGCTGATTGGATACGCGCTGATCGCAATCCTGCTGCAGGGATGGGTGATCAGCTACATGTCGATCGGCGTGGGATGGCTTGTGGGCACGGCCATGATGAAAGGATCGAACGGAGTGGGCGGGCGGCGCTACCAGATTGCCGCGATCTTGCTGACTTATGCGGCGGTGTCGATGGCCGCGGTCCCCATTGGAATTCATTTTGCCGGCGAACGAAAACAGCAAAGAGAACAAAGACAAGCTCAACAACAGAAGATTGAGGACGAGCAGCGGCAGTTGGAGCAGGAATCCGGGCAGAAACCTCCATTGCCACAAGCTGCGCCTAAAGTGGAGAGGCCAACGGTAAGCTTGGCAACGTGGCTGGGAACGTTGGCACTGCTCGGGCTGACGTCTCCGTTTCTTGAGCTTCGGAGCAGTCCGGGCTGGGGCGCAATGGGCTTATTGATTCTCTTCTTTGGAATGAGAATCGCGTGGAGGATCGCTGCGGGCCGGCCGTTTGGAGTGTATGGTCCGTTTGCCAGTCCTCCGCCAAGCTAGCCCTAAAGCAATTCGTATCGCTCCGACTGGTATTCTCCTTAATCGCCCCGAAGGCTAGTTCGTGTAATCGCCGCTTCGCCAGTTATCATTGTCGGCATGAATCGACAACATGTCGCCGGTTATGTGCTTGCAGTGGTCTGCATCCTCTCAACGGCTCGTTCTCAGGAGTTGAAACTAGGCCGGGGAACGGTTTGCTGGCCACTGAACTTCTCCGGCGTCACGCTGGGCGTCAGTTCTGATTCGGAAGTAGAGCGGCTCCTCGGCAAGGGTGTTGTTCGTAAGAACGAGGGCGATACTGGCGGACGATATTTCATCGATGAGGGGCACACAGCAACGCTGCATGTCGTTTCGTACACTGACTACGTCGTTGGCGAGCTTACTCTGGGAGCGGGGGTCGACCCCACCATACAAGCCAGTGAACTAAAACAAGCTGAAAGCAAGTGGTTCAGGCCGGCTGATGGGTTCGGGAATTGGCACGCGTTGCACCTAGGTTCCTCAAAGGGAGATGTTTTGAAAAACCTGGGCGAGCCAAAGAAGAGAATCGCCGCAAATGATTGGCGGTACGAGACCATCTGCGAGTGCGAGCTTCCGGAATATTTCGACATTTTTTTCAAAGGTGACAACGTTGCAAAGGTTGCATTCTTGGCACCCGCGGGGTGAAGCTTTTTGATTGGAGATAACATCGTCATTTCGCCAGGAGCGTCGGACGACCCCTTACTTGTGAGGTAAGCTCTAGCCGTGTCCATAACCAACCGAGACCCGATTCGCGATTGCAAGCGCTGCTCGCGCGAACTTGCGCCGGGAGCGCTGGCGTGCGATCAGTGTCACGCGCTCGTTCACTCTGAGGAGTTGGAACAGTTGTCGGCGGACGCGAAAGCGCTGGAGGCTCGTGGAGATCTGCGGCAGGCGCGGGAGAAATGGCTGAACGGGCTGGCTTTGCTGCCGCCAACGTCGAAGCAAGCCGAGTGGATCAGGCAACACGCGCAGGAGCTTGACTCTGCCGACGGTGCCGGACGACGGCCGGCGGGCGACAACCAATGGGCGCAAGCGATGGGCCCGGCAGGTTCGGCTGCGGCGATGGCCGACCGGAGCAGAGCGCCCGTGACGCCGCGGTTCAAGCTTACGTCTGTCTTAAGCTTTCTGGCTTTCGTTGTGCTTTATTCGGCTGCGACTGGTGTGAAGTTTGGGATCGGTTTCGCGGTGCTGATTCTGGTTCATGAGATGGGCCACTTCGTTGACATCAAGCGCCGCGGCTTGCCGGCGGATATGCCGGTGTTTCTGCCGGGCCTTGGCGCTTACGTGCGCTGGAACGCGCTGGGAGTGTCGCTGGAAACGCGTGCTGCGGTGAGCCTGGCCGGGCCGCTGGCGGGATTTCTGGCAGCCGTGGCTTGCGCCGTGATGTGGTGGCAGACGGGCGACCCATTCTGGGGCGCGCTGGCGCGCGTGGGTGCGATTCTGAATCTGCTGAATCTGATTCCGGTCTGGGTGCTGGATGGCGGGCAGGCGGCGCTGGCCTTGAGCAAAGCGGAACGCATCGCGCTTCTCATCGCTAGTGTTGCTCTGGGGCTTGCGCTGAAGCAGAATATGTTTTTTCTGGTGGCGCTGGGGGCGGGGTATCGAGCGTTCTTCGCAAAAGATTTGCCGGTGCAACCGAGCCGATTCATCACGGTCTACTTTATTGCCGTGCTTACGGCGCTGGGCGTGATTATCCGGCTGATGCCTGGGCAGGGACTGGGACTAAACTGATTTGAGTGTAGGGCGAGTGTGTCGTCGCGCAAGGAGTGCATGATGAAGATTCGCGATGAACGGTTCTGTTTTGCTTTCTATTATGCCCTCATCGTTTTGCTGGCCGCGTTCTGCGTCGCGCCCACGGTCTTCGCTGGGGAAGCACAGTGGGTGGAAGTGCGGTCGCCGAATTTTTCAGTGATTACCGACGCTGGCGAGAAGCGGGGCCGTGAAGTGGCCATGCGCTTCGAGCAAATGCGCGGAGTTTTCGGTGCACTGATGACCAAGGCGAACGTAAACCTTCCCGTTCCGCTGCAGATTGTCGCGTTCCGCAACACGAAAGAAATGCGGCAAGTTGCGCCGCTGTTCAACGGCAAACCTACTCAATTGGCCGGGCTGTTTCAAGGGGGCGGCGACCGCAGCTTCATCATGCTCGACATGTCGGTAGAGAATCCGTGGGCCGTGGTGTTCCACGAGTACGCGCACCAGCTAATGAATGGCAACCTGCAAGGGGAATTGCCGCCATGGTTTGAAGAAGGCTTTGCTGTGTATTTTTCGAGCATTGAAGTGGATGGCAAGGAAGCGCGAGTGGGAAAGATTAGGAACGACGACTACGTGATTCTGCAGCAACTGGGGACGATGAGGATCGCGGATCTGTTCAAGGTGCGGCAGAATTCTTCGACTTACAACGAGAGTGGCGACCATCGCACCACGTTTTACGCCGAGTCGGGAATGCTGATGCATTACCTCTACGACAATCAGCTTGTACCCAAGGTAGCTGTTTATTTTGACTTGGAAGAAAACAAGCACTTGCCCGTCGAGGAGGCCATTCAACGGGCCTTCGGGATGAGCGCCGCGCAGTTCGACCGGGCTTTGAGCAGCTACATCAGCAGCGGGCGCTACAAGTATTATGCAATTCCCACTCCAGCCAGCATTTCGTCGAACAACTATACGGCTACGCCTTTGAGCACCGCGGCCGGCAATGCCGTACTGGCCGATATCCATCTGCACTCGCCTGACTATCGGGAGCGAGCGGTGAGCGAGTTTCTGGACGTGTTGAAGTCGGATCCGAAGAATGCGGCGGCGTGCCGAGGTTTAGGTTATGCGTATTTGCAGAAGCAGGATTTCACGCAGGCGGCGGAATATTTTAAGCAAGCGTCAGAGCTGGACTCGAAGGACCCGCGAGTTCACTACTACAGCGCGCTGTTGCTGACTCGTGAAAACGGATTTAGTGTTGGGGCCGATCTGCCCACAATGACAAAGGAATTGGAGACTTCCATCAGCCTGGATCCGGGTTTCGCGGATTCTTACGCGCTGCTGGCGTTTGCGCAATCTGCTTCGGGCGACCCGGCCAACGCGATTACTACGATGCAGAAGGCGTTGGCGATCAGCCCGCGCAACGAGACGTACCTGTTCAATATGGCCAACCTTTATCTGACGAACCGGCAGCCGGAGCAGGCAATCGCGTTGCTGCAATCGCTCAGAAGCAGCAGCAATCGTGAGGTCGCGTCGCACGCGGCGGCGGCACTGGCCCAGGCGGAGCAGTTCCGCTCGATGGTGCAGGACGGAACGGCAGTCTATCGTCCAGGCAAAATGGTGCAGCGCGAAACCAGTTCGGATAGCGCGGAGAATGCGACCGCGATTTCACCTGGGCCACCGGCTACGATGCCGAGAAATTCAGGCGCGACAAAGTATGTCCGCGGTGTGCTGACCAATGTGGATTGCTCGGCACCGCCGCTCGCGATCCTGACGGTGGTATCAGGGGCGAAGAACTTGAAAATGAAGGTGGCAGACACGAACCACATCGTCCTGATCGGAGCCGATGCCTTTTCGTGTTCGTGGAACAAGCAGAAGGTCGCGCTGAACTATCGTGAAACGTCGGAAGGTGAGGGGAATGTGGTTTCGCTGGAAGTGCAATAGCTGGTGCAATAAGAAGAACGCGAATTAGGAGAATCTTAATAAATCTCTTTTATGGGTTCGATCAGCTTTTTTGATTGTCGGAGACTACGCACTCGCGTTATTCTTCTCGGTTGAAGCCCAGCCATTTCAATTGCCTGTATTCATGCGGTTGCTTGCCGACATCATTTTGCTGACATAAGAGACGGAAGGATATCCATGCCCAACGAATTGCGTAATTTCCTGGCACTCACCTACGAAGAACTGGAAGACCTGAATCTGGAGGCGAAGGAGCAGCGTCGGAACAGGGAGCCGATTGACAAGGTGCAGGAGAAGCGGTTGAAGTATTTGACCGACGAGAAGCGGATCAAGGCTGTGACCGTGCTGTTCAGCGATCTTGAAGGCCGGCTGCACATGCTGGATTACGACAAGAAATTCCTGATCAAGAGCTGGGACAACCTGACGTTCGACGGTTCTTCGATTCGCGGCTTCACGGCGCAGCGGGAGAGCGATCTGCGTCTGGGGATCGACTGGGCGGCGTTCTACTGGGGTCCGGCGGACGTGTTTGGGGCTGGGAAAGTGCTGGTGTTCGGCGAAGTGATCGACAAGGGCGGGACGGCATATTCGGGTGACATTCGCGGGGTCCTCAAGAACTATGCCGACGTTTTGCACGAGAAGAAAGGATACACGCTCAACGCTGCGAACGAAATTGAAGGGTTTCTGTTCAACGGCGCCGATGCCGAGCGCCGCTATAACGAAACGGGCAAGTTCGAGTACGTTAATACGGGCGGATATTATCACTCGCTGCCGGGCGATCCGCTGCGCACGTTCATTGATACAACTGCGGAAGTGCAGCGCGCGATGGGCTTCCAAAATGAGAAAGATCATCCGGAAGTTGCGCCTTCGCAATTTGAAATCAATTACGGTTATGGCGAGGTTGTGGCGGCGGCCGACCAGATTCAGCTCTACAAGCTGATCTGCCGGCAAGTGGCGACGCACATGGGTCTCACCGCGTCGTTCCTGCCCAAACCGGTGGTTGGCGTGAACGGCAGCGGCATGCATACCAACGTTTCCATCAGCGACGGCAGCAAGAATTTGTTCTGGGATGCCAAGGGCGAGGAGAAGCTCAGCAAGATGGGATGGGCGTTTGTCGACCGCATTCTCACGCACGGCAATGACATATGCCTGCTGTTGAATCCGAGCGTGAATGCTTATCGCCGTCTCGACCCGCATTTCGAGGCGCCGAATCAGATCAAGGCTTCGGCGGTTGATCGTGGATCGATGATTCGCATCCCGATCGGCAACGAGAAAAGCATGCGCGTAGAAGTGCGCTCGGTGGCTCCCGACGCGAATCCATATCTGGTGATGCTGGGGATCTTCAAGACGGGCATCGACGGCGAAACTTCGAAGATCAAGAACTTGCGTCAGGCGGAACGCTACTTACCAGACAACATTTACGATGCGCTGGCAAACTTCCGTAAAGCTGAGTGGACTACGAAACTTCTCGGCGAGGACGTGAAGGGGCGCTACGCAGACCTGAAGCAGGCTGCGGCCGATCGGTGCGCGCGATCTCTCGGAACTTTTGTTAAAGCTCCGGAAGTACAGTTTCATCATGAGGTCTACAACCAGTTCTTGTGGAATCAGTTTTAGACTCCCGTGCTTTCGACATATAAGACGCCCTGGCCGCCGGCCAGGGCGTTTTCGTTTCAGGAAAAAACGCAGGCGTTTCTTGGTTCAACGTTTGAGGTCTTGGGCAAGTTCGGCGGCTTGTAGTCTGGATCGAGCTTAAGTTTCTCGGCCACCGTTTCGTGCAGAACGGAACCCTCAGGAATCTCGCGGCGCGCACCCAACGGAATACGACATTTTTTCTTCTTCGTTGCGAAATCGTAATAAGAGTGTGGGAGAAATTCCAGAATCCACCAGAAATTCTTCAGCGAGATATTGATCTTCTGCGCCGGGTCGGTTGGGAACGGCGGAGGAGGTGGAACTCTTCCCAGTACTTGATTGGCTTTCTCCGGATTGACTAAAAGTCCAAGCGGAACTGCTTCGCAGAGCATCCACTCCAGCGCGATCTGCGATAGCCCGCTCAGCGCTGGCGCGTAAGAGCCACCGACGTCGGAGTGCACTCCGGCGAACCAGACTTGCTTCAGACTATTTTGGCTGGGAAGCTTGGCGCCCCACAAATTGTTTCGAAAATAACAGCGGCGCTCATCGATCGAAACCGCGTGACGGCCGTTGCCCATTTCTGGATTCTGCGCGGTATAAGGAAGTTTAAGCGGATCCCAGATCCATCCCACCGAGCTGACCGTGTCCCAAACTCCCACTAAATGCAGCGGGCAGGGGCGGCAGAATGTCGCTTTAAAACCGTCGGCCACCTTGAGGGTTTGAGTCATTCCCGCAGCGGCGCGGGTCTTCCTCGCGTACATTCGGATGATATAAGGAATCAGACCGTCGTTGCCGGGACACAGCAATCCGTACATATGCAGCACGCCGGCAAGCGCCCGCACTGTGTACGCGCCGCGGCTGAAACCAAACAGATAGACGTTGTCTCCATCTTCATAGACATCCATCAGGTACCGGTACGCGTCGCTGACGTTGTCCAGCAATCCCGCTCCAAAGGCAAGTCCCATCACTGTCGACCAAAGTTCGCTGACATTGTTACGTGAGGTAGGCGAACCCATGGTGCCCACGCCAGGATGGTAATAGCCGACCTGTTGCTTACCATCGATGATCAGGACGCTATAGAGCTTCACGACATTCGAGTTGTTGTCGCCGAATTGGTTTCCGGTTCCGTCGCAGCAGACAACTATATTCTTGGCCACCGTAACCTCCTAAAGAAGAACGGGCGAGGCCCCAACCTTGCAACTTGAGGTTGTAAAGGAAAAGGACTTTATCACAAACAAGGAGACATTTGGCAGCAGAATCAGGTTCTGTTCCGGTTTCGTAACGGCTTGGAATGGGGACAAGAAACAGTCCCTCCCCTGCGTGGCACACGCGCGGAGAAGAGACCCCCTGTATCGATTTCACAGAAGGCGCGCTTAGCGCGGCGGCAAGCCCTCGTTCAAACTAAAGACTGTGCCAAGGGCGAAGTGGCCTTTGGTAGCATCACCGAAAATGTAGGTCGAGCCCCAGAAGGTGCCATCCGTCGCCTGAATAAGCTGGGACGGCCAACCTCCCACCGATGACGTTGTGCCGAAGGGCGAGATGGTTTGCAGCAACGATCCATCGGTCGGCGAAAGCGAGATAATGTTGCCGTAGCCACCGGTGCTGCTGCCGTTAAAATTGGCGACCCAGAAGTTGCCGTCGCTGGCGAGCAGCAAGCCATCCGGGCTGCCGCCGCCGTCAATGGTGTTGTAGAAGGGGAAAATCGTAAGATTGCTGCCGTTCGGTTCCACTTCGAACAGGCTCACGCCGTTGACGCCATAAATAAAGTAGAACCCGTAAAAATTTCCGTTCGGGCCAAGGGCTAACCCGCTTCCAGCGGAAAGCGTCGGAAAGTTCAGCGGGGCCGTGGTCATTACTCCAGTTGCGGGCGTGTAGTTAAACAGGAACTTGCCCGCGGGCGCAGAAGACTGTCCGTAGAAAGTGCCGTTGGAACCAACGGTGAGGTTGGAGGGATATTCCCCGCCGGAGGTGGAACTGAAATTGAAAACAACCTCGTAGGCGCCGGATGACGGGGTAACCCGGAAGAGGGTACCAACATAGTTGGCGCCGCCGGAGGTGGTGGTGCCGTACAGATTGCCGTCAGTCCCGAGGACCATGGCGGAGGGCCCATTTCCATCGGAGCAGTCGGTTTGGGAGCAGAATTTGTGCACCAACTGAAATCCGGTTCCGGTCCTGCTTACCCGGAACAGCACGCCATAGCCGCAGTCGCCATCGCAGCCATCTACCCCGCCGTAGGTAGTTTCGCCGTAAAGATTTCCATCCGGGCCTTCGATCAGGGCGCCGGGCAGGTCGCCGTCCGGAAAATTTTTATTAACTCCCGGCGTGAAAGTGTGCAGCACGGTAAACTTGCCGGCAGGTGTGAGCGAGAATACATTTCCTCCAGTGACCAAGCTGGTTTCCCACGTAGTAATCTGGGCGGCGCCGTAAAAATTGCCATCGGAGCCGAGGATCAGAGAATCTGTGCGACCGCCATTGGGGCAGGGGCCTAATCCGCTGCCGTTGCAGATGAAGGTGTAGACCGGGACTGGCGCTGAGTTTCCCGCGTGGGCCAAACTGGCGAACAGCGCGAAAAGAACGGCGAGCACGAAATTTCCTCTCATGACTACCTCGTTAAGCAGGCCATTACGCCCGCCATTGTAACCGCCCTTATATCCCGGGAGGGCACCAAAGTTGTCATGAATATGTAAAAACTAACGACCACCCCGGCAGCCCAGTTTACCGTGGCGGCAAGCCGGCGTTAAAGCTGAAGACCGCGCCGTCGGCAAAGTGACCCGATCCAGTGACTGCCCCACCGGCGGCCACTCCCCACAGCGTCCCGTCTGAGCCTTGGATCATCTGGGCCGGACCGAACACCGACGAACTGAACGGCGTCAGAGTCTGCACCACCGTGCCGGTGGAAGGCGAAAGCGCCACGAGGTCTCCGTCGGCGCTGCCGCTCGCGGTACTTTGAGGAAACCAGAAGTTGCCGTCGGTAGCCAGCAGCAGTTCAGGACCAACGCCGGAAGAAACGGGAGGGAAAAGCTGGAAACCCTCGCCGCTCGGTTCTACTTCGAAGAGCCCGGTGTCGGTGGACGCGTACACGGTATAAAAGCCATACAAGTTGCCGTTCGTGCCAAAAGAGAGCACGTTCGTAGCGAAGCATGCAAAGCCAGGACACCCCGGAGGGAAACTGAAGGGCAACGTAACCGAAGTCAAGCTAGTGGTGGCTGGAGTGAAATGAAAAAGGCTTCCGCCTTCGATCGTAAGGCCGTAGAAAGTACCATCGGAAGCCGGAGTCAGGCCGCCCGGAAACCCGCCACCACTCGAAGAGCCGAAGTTGAAGACCACCTTGTATGCACCTGAGGAGGGAGTGACGCGGAAGATCGTGCCGCAACCACCTGACGCGCAACCCACGCCGCCTCCGCCCTCGAGAGTCGCCCCATAGATGTTGTTGTCCGATCCCACCACCAAACCGCCTGCGGGGTAGGACCCGTCAGTACACACATAGAGATCCACGGAACAGAACTTATGGATAACCTGGAAACCCGATCCACTTTTGTTGATGCGGAACAGAACCCCATAGCCATAAAATACCCCCCCATAGTTGATGCCGCCGATCGCCGTCAGGCCGTAGAGCTTGCCGTCGGGGCCCTCGGTAAGCGTAACTGGGCCGGCCCCGTTGGCGAATTTACCATTCGATCCTGGAACGAAAGTATGCAGCAGAGTAAACGTGCCGGCGGGCGTCAGCGAAAATACTGTGCCTCCAAAGACCGTTTGACCTCCTGCCTTGTCCCCGGAATTGGCGGTGGTTCCGTAGAAATTGCCGTCGGTAGCCTGGATGAGAGAATTGGGAACGCCACCATTAGGACAGGGTCCTGTCTTCTTGCCGGTGCAGACGAAGGTATAAGCGGCAACCGCTTCTTGGCCGACTCCAAAGGCAGTACTCGCCAGCAGCGCGAACAGAATAGCGAAGGCGGACGTTGCTTTCATAGAAATACTCTCCTGGGACTGCGAGTCTGTGCAGGGGCGAACGCGCGGCATTTATATCCGAGGGGAGGGGTGCAGTTGTCATGGGAATGTAAAAAAGGGGGAAAAATGCAAAGGTGGCATCCGAACCCGACACACGCTAACTAGGGCGCGTATCGGGCTAGTGTGCTAGATTCAGAAGCTTCATGGACGCCGCTCCCACAATCTCAACCCAGGGCTTGACCCGCCGCTTCGGAGAATTGCTCGCTGTCGACAATGTTGACCTGCGCGTGGCGCCGGGACAGTTTTTCGGCTTTCTCGGTCCCAACGGCGCGGGAAAATCGACGACCATCAAGATGCTTACCGGTCTGCTGGCCCCCAGTTCGGGACGTATCGAGATTCTTGGGCTGGACCTGGAGAACAATCCTGTCGAAGTGAAGCGGCAGATCGGGGTTGTGCCCGAAGGCATGGCGCTGTTCGGGCGGTTGACCGGATCGGAGTTTCTGAATTTTGCGGGACGCATGTATGGACTCGACCGCGAAACCGCAGCCAAGCGGGCTGCCGAACTACTCGATTTCATGCAGCTCGCCGACCAGCCGAAGAAGCTGGTCACCGACTATTCGCACGGCATGCAAAAGAAGCTGGCGATGGCGGCAGCTGTGATTCATGGTCCGAAAGTGTTGTTTCTCGACGAACCGTTCGAAGGCGTAGATGCTATTGCAGCTGGAACTCTGAAGGCAATGCTGCAGGGCATGATCGCGCGCGGTGCGACGATCTTTCTCACTTCGCATGTGCTGGAAATCGTGGAGCGGCTGTGCAGTCACGTCGCCATCATTCATCGGGGGCGTCTGGTCGCGCAGGGGTCGCTGGAGGAGTTGCGCGCCGGTGTTGAAGCGCAGACGCATGCGGGCGGAGCGGGCGAAGGGGCAACACAATCTGGCGAAAAGCTGACGCTGGAACAGATTTTCCTGCGCACCGTCGGCGGCTCGCGCCCCACCGAGCAGGAGCTTTCGTGGCTGGGGTAAACCTGTGACGGATCATGACTGAAGATAGCGCTACCCTCCACAGACGTAGCCAACTGTCAGCCGTTGCCTGGCTGCGCTGGCGGCTTTTCGTGAACTCGCTGCGCAGCACGCGGGGCATGCTAGAGCTGGTCTCGCGAATTATGGTGTCATTTGCGATCGCCGTGGCAGGATTTGGCGGCGCTTTCGGAATGGGCATCGCGGCTTATTTTGCGATCTCCGCGGGCAAGCCCGAGATGATTGCACTCCCGCTGTGGTTCGTGTCTATCTTCTGGCAACTCTTCCCTGTCATGGCGACGGCCTTCACCAACAATCCGGATTCCTCCGATCTGCTGCGCTTTCCTCTGAGTTACAGCTCGTATTTCCTGGTACGGGTGGCTTATAGCATGTTCGACCTGGCCACCGCTTTGGGCGGCCTTTGGTCGTTTGGAATTTTGATGGGCGTGGGTTTTGCGAAGCCGGAGTTGCTGCCATGGGCTGGGCTGGTTCTGCTGGCGTTCGCCGCCTTCAACCTCCTGTTGATGCAGATGATATTTGCCTGGGTGGAGCGCTGGCTCGCGCAACGCCGCACGCGCGAGGTCATGGGCATTCTGTTTGTGCTTTTGATGCTGAGTATCCAGTTGATCGGGCCGCTCGTACGGCATTTCGAGAGGCGGTCCGGACCGGGCACACACGAATCATTTCAGCGGTATATCGACATTCTCACTCCAGTGCAGGGCATTCTTCCGCCGGGGCTCGCCGCCGATGCCATCGCGCAGGCTGTGTTTTCGCGATTCATGACGGGATTCAGTTCGCTGGCGCTGTTGTGCGCTTTTGTGCTGGTGACTGGCTACTGCCTGCACGTGCGGTTGCGGGCGCAGTACCGCGGCGAGAATTTGAGCGAGGTTGCGGCCGCGTCGGTTGTGCCGCAAGAGAAAGACAGGTCGCTCCGGTTGGGATGGAATCTGCCTGGGTTCAGTGCTGCCGTGGCCGCGGTGTTTGAAAAAGAAATTCGCTATCTGCTTCGCAGCGGTCCCATGCTGATCTCGCTGATCGCGCCGCTTTTCGTGTTGTTCGTCTTTCGCTTCGGAGCAATGAACTCTGCGCGGCACTCAGGAGTTTTTCTTTCGCGCGCGCCCGACATGGCATTTCCCGCGGCTGTGGGATACACGCTGTTGATGCTGACGAATCTCGCTTACAACAATTTTGGCGGAGACGCAGGCGGCATTCAGTTCTTCTATGCGTCCCCGGTAAGATTTCGCGAAATTGTATTGGCGAAGAATCTCACCCATGCCGGCATTCTGACGATAGAAGTAGTCTTCGCGTGGATTGCGGTCAGCTTCCTCTATGGACGGCCCGCACTTGACGTCACCATCGCCGCGCTAGCGGGCTTGCTGTTCGCCGCGCCGATCAACTTTTCCGCCGGTAATCTGCTCTCGCTTTACGCTCCAAAGAAATTGGACTACTCCTCGTTCGGCCGTCAGCGCGCCTCGCAGACAACGGTGCTGATCAGCTTAGGAGTGCAGGTTTTCGTCGTCGGCGTGGGAGTCGGCGCGTTTTGGATCGCGCGGCTTTACGGCAATTTCTGGATCGCGACTTTGATTTTGTCCGTACTGTCCGCGATTTCGCTCTCGGCCTACGCCATGATTCTTAACCGAGTGGATGGTTTGGCATTGCAGCGGCGGGAAACGCTGGTTGCCGAACTCTGCCGCGCGTAGAGTTCCTCCGAAGTCCCCAATTCATGTTGAGGGTTGCACAAAGGGTACGGTGAACCCTAGAATGCAGTGCTCGCTCGCGAGCCAACCGTTTCTCACCCTGGAGGCAACATTGAAAACAAGAGCAACCGTATTAACGCTGGTAATGCTGTTTGTCGGTCTGAGCATTTGTTTCGCGCAAAACCCAAACATGGGGACCTGGAAGCTGAACGACGCCAAATCCAAAATACCCGCGGGAGCTTCGAAAAACACGATGGTAAAATACGAGGCCGCCGGCGACAAAATTAAAGCCACGGTGGATGGCGTTGATGGCCAGGGCAAGCCCACCCACAATGTGTGGACAGGCAAATTCGACGGCAAGGATTATCCCGTAACCGGCGACCCGACCTCAGACACGCGGTCCATCAAGCAGGTCGATGACCATCATCTGGAGTTAACCGTTAAGAAGGGCGGCAAAGTTACGATTACTGGGACGATCGTACTTTCACCCGACGGCAAGAGCCGCACGCTCACCGCGTCTGGAATGGATTCGATGGGCATGAAGATGGAGAGCGTTTCGGTCTACGACAAGCAGTAAGGAATTCGCTAAGCCAGCGCAGAAGTGGCCAGTACGCGGCGGAGCATTTGATCGAACTGCCCGCCGCTCGCTGGCCATTATCATTTCTTTTCCGGATTCGCCAGAAACCGGTAGCCCACGCCGCGCACCGTGAGTAGGTGCCGGGGTTGCGCGGGATCGTCTTCGATATAGCGCCGCAGGCGGACCATGAAGTTGTCGATGGCGCGCGTATCTGTATCTTCATGCAGGCCCCAGACCTCTTCGAGAATCTGCTTGCGGGAAACTATTCGCCCGTCGTTGCGAACCAAGTGGCGCAGCAGTTCCGATTCCATCAGCGTGAGGTGAACCACGTTGCCGGCGGTGCGCAGTTCAAGCGTGCCAAAGTCGATAGTTTTGCCGTTGAAGGAAAATGTTCCGAAGTCGGTGACGCTGCGCGGGTCCGACTCAGAATTAACAACCGCGTCTGAGTTCGCCGCGGGCTGCCCTGCCCGCATCCACTGGCTCCGCCGCAGCAAACCCTGCAAGCGCGCCAGCAGGATCGACAGATCGAAAGGTTTAGGCAGATAATCGTCGGCGCCAGCGGCGAAGCCCTTCAACACATCTTCAGGACTACCGCGCGCCGTCAGCATCAACACCGGCACATAATTCCGCGCCGCGCGCAATTCCGAAACCACGCTGAAGCCATCTTTGCCGGGCAGCATGATGTCGAGCACGATGGCATCGAAGTTTTCTTTCTTATCGAGTAAGAGCTGCGTGGCCTCTTCGCCATCGCCTACCACCTCGGCGGAATACCCCTCGGCCTCCAGATTGAAGCGCAATCCCTGCGCCAGATGGGCTTCATCTTCCACCACCAGAACGCGGCTCATGCCCTCGACCTCATGACAAAGACCTCATAACCTCGACCTCATAACGAAGACCTCGGCAGTTCCATGGTAATGGTGGTGCCCTGGCCTTCGCCGGCGCTTTCGGCGAATACTTTGCCGCCGTGCTTTTGCGCAATCGACTTCACAATGAACAGGCCCAGCCCGGTTCCCTTGACGTGCGCAAGCGAGCGGTGGGTGACGCGATAGAAGCGCTTGAAGATGCTCTTCATGTCATCGGGAGCAATGCCGACTCCGTGATCCTGCACGCTCAGCACAATTCGTTTCTCGTCGGGCATGTTCAGGTGCACATGCACATCCACGTGATCGCCGGAATACTTGATGGCATTGTCGAGAACGTTGAAGACGGCGGTGCGAAGATCCTCGCCGCTGCCGAGCACGCGCATGGCTGTGCCATTCTTCGCCGCTTCTTCGTAGCGAAGTGCCTCAAGCGGCAGATGATGGCGGGTGCGTGCAGCATCCATGGATTCGCGAACGACTTGGCGAAAATCGACTGCAGACTTTTCGCGGCCAGCTCTTTTGTCTCCGGCGCGGCCAGCGCGCAGAACTTGTTCCACAGTCTCCGTGAGGCGGTCGGTGTCGCTGAGCATCAGGCGGTAGAACTCCTGCTTCTGCGCTTCCGGCAGGTCGCGGCGCTGCAACGTCTCAAGATGCAGGCGGATGGAGGCGACCGGCGTTTTCAGTTCGTGAGTAACGGCGTTGATGAAGCTGTCGTGCTGCTCGCTGCGGCGAATCTCACGCAGCAGAAATGTTGTGTTCACGATCATGCCCGCGATGATCAAGGCGAAAAAGATGATCCCAAAAAACAGCAGGATGCCTTGGCGCCAGTTGAGAATGATCCATCCAACATTGAGGGCAACAGCCAGCGCCACCAGGGTGATACCCAGGAAGAGGAAGAATACGATGGTTCCGCGGCGGCTGGTGATGCGCATGGCGTCAGGGTGATTTTACCGCTTATGGAGCCCGCGGCCTGACTCTGAGAGCAAATCTTTAACACATAGGACACAGAGGAACACAGGGTAAACAGAGTGGGACGGCGGCTCTACCCTGTGCACCTCTGTGCCCCCTGTGTTAAAGATTTGTTCCTCGGGCAGCAAAAAGCCCCGACCGGAGGATCGAGGCTCAGTTTCATAAAGAGCCTGTAATCTAGTCGCCAGCCACTGCGCCCTCAGCCAAAGCGCCCGTAATCAAGTGCCCGTTGGGCGTGGCCGCTAAGCCTTTTTCCAGATCAGCCAGCCGTACACGCTTGATGTCCCAGGCCAAGCCGAGCTGCTTCAGCGCCCAAATGCCGTACCAGTTGACGTCGACTTCATACCAAGTGAAGCCGTGCTGCGCCGCAGTCGGGTGCGCGTGATGATTGTTGTGCCAGCCTTCGCCGAACGTCAGCACAGCGACCCACCAGCTATTGGTGGAAAGATCGCGCGTGGCAAAACGGCGCGTGCCCCAGGAGTGCGTTGCCGAATTGACCAGCCAGGTAGCGTGCAGGCCAACCACCGTGCGCACGAAGATGCCCCACATCAGAAATGGCAATCCGCCGATCGCCAGCAG
>JBEKJF010000008.1:0-31220 GCA_050011375.1 Candidatus Sulfotelmatobacter sp. | reverse complement strand
GTTGTTTTCGGCCATTCGAGTTGCATCAGGCTTTCCGCCATCGCCGTGGCGGCAAAGGAAACTGTGATGCTTTGTGACAGCATCCAGTCCCGCAATGCTTTGGCATCGCTTCGGATCCGCTCCTCGGGAATATGAACGCTCGCGCCAGAAACCAGATACGGCCACAGTTCCCAAACGGAAGCGTCGAATCCCAACGAAGCCATCGCGCTGGCGCGATCGGTTGAGATCACTTGAAAGGCTCGCTGATGCCAGGCGACCAGGTTCGATAGACCGGAGTGAACAAGCTCGACTCCCTTAGGCTGCCCAGTAGAGCCGGACGTATAGATGATGTAGGCCAGGTCTTCAGGGTTCACCGTGACCGCTGGTTGATTCTCAGGTTGGGCCGCAATTTTCTCGGCGTCGGCATCGAGTGCGACAACTTGCCAGGAACCCGCCGGCAGGCGCTCAGCAAGCGCTGTTATGCTCACCACCACGCGCGCTTGCGAATCTTGCAACATGAAAGCCAATCGCGCTGCGGGCTGAGCCGGATCCAGAGGAAGGTAAGCTCCGCCCGCTTTGAGAATGGCCAGAGCCGTGACCACCATGGCAGGCGAACGTTCAAGATAAAGGCCCACCGCAGTGTCGTGGCCTACTCCAACCGAGCAAAGATAATTCGCCAGGCGATTAGCCCGGCGGTCAAGCTCTGCGTAGGAGAGAACTTCGTGACCAGCGGAAACAGCTATCCCGCTGGGATTCGCAACCGCCTGCTGTGCCACCAATTCAGCAACGCAGGGGGATCCCGGTGTGCGTGCAATTTGCGGTGTCATGTCAGCTCGAAGATTTGAGGATTTGACTGAATGCATTCTATCCTTGGGAGAGATCAAGCTGCCCCCGAGCCTCTCAAAACCGCGGGGACGGTTTTAGCAAGAATTTCTAAATCCAACCACAACGACCAGGTGCGAATATATTGCAGATCCAGCTCCATCCACTTTTCGAAGGGAATGGAACTGCGGCCCATGATCTGCCAAAGACAGGTGATTCCCGGACGCACGCTGAAACGCCGGCGCTGCCAGTCTTCGCAGAAGGTGTCGAACAATTCGTAGTCCCGCACTTGCAGCGGGCGCGGCCCCACCAGGCTCATGTCGCCTTTTAATACGTTAAAGAGCTGCGGAAGTTCGTCGATGCTCGTCTTGCGCAGGAAACGGCCAAGCGGCGTAATGCGGGGATCGTTTTTGATCTTGAACACAGCGCCGTCCGCTTCGTTCTTGTCTTCAAGGTCCTTCAGTCGCTTCTCCGCGTCCACCACCATGGTGCGGAACTTGTAGATATCGAACATCCTCTTATTGCGGCCGAGACGCTTTTGGATAAAGAAGATGGGTCCAGGAGCGGTCAACTTCACCATCACCGCAGTGATTACCATCACGGGCGCCAGGAAAATGATCGCGGCCGCCGAAATTACGATGTCGATCGCGCGCTTAATGGCCAGGCCCCAAGCGTCAGTGATCGTACTGTCATGGCTGACCAGTTGTTCGTCGCCGCCGAACTCGTCCGCCCGATGTTTGGCTTCCTTCAGGTCGAAAATATTCGGCATGAATCTTACGATGATGCCCTGCTGTTCACATACCCAGGCGATGCGCGAGGCCAGAGTGTGAAACGACCGAATGGGCAACGCCAAAACAATCTCATCGACGACGTTGCGACGCACATACGCGGGCAGCGTTTCGAGATCGGCGACAAGCGGGTAGCCTTGTTTCTTGAATTCGTCTAACCCGTCCCACTGCTCATCGGCAAATCCGAGAATCCGATAGCCCAGGTCGGGCTTGCCCTGGATGCGCTGCACGAGCGTCAGGGCTCGGGCATTCGTGCCGATGACCAGAAGATTGCGCGTGTTTCGTCCATGCCTTCGGGCATAGGAAAGCGCAGCTCGGATGACCATGCGGCTCAAGATCACCAGACTGGTTGTCAGTAGCCAAAACAAAAGCAGGAAGACTCGACTGACAACCCAAATGCGGAACGTCAGCGCCGCGGCCGCGATGACGATGGTCCCGAGGGTTGTCGCACCACAGATTTCCCGCACTTCTTCCCAGCGGCTCGACAAACGCATCGAGCGGTATAGGCCGAAAACCGTAAACAACAAATGCCAAACCAGCAGGAAGATACAAAAGAGTAGCAAGTTGGCGAGCTTTACGCGCATCTCAAAAAACTCGGCCAAGCTAAATCTGCCCACGCGGTGGAACAAGGGCAGAGTGGAAACCCCGAAAGCACACACCATCAGCAGCAGGTCAAAGACCTTGAAGCCGTTTGAAAACACCTTGCGATTTATGCCCATGAGAGATTCCTGAGGAGATAGCTACAAGAAGTGGTGCGGGAAGGGGAGGATGCGAAACCAAACTGAAAGCGAATCCCGACGATCTATGCCGCCGGTTAGGGTGCCGGTGTGCCGGCTATTTTTTCGCTTTGGAAATCACCAGCCGTTCGATGGCGTCGATGCTTTCCAGGTTGTCGTGCGTGATTTCTTCGTCGCCAATGCGGACGTTAAAAGTTTCTTCCAAGAATGCCACCAGGCGGAAGATTCCCATCGAATCGATGATGCCGTTCTTGGTGAGCACTTCCTGGTCTGTGACTTGGTTGATGCCCTTGGTCTTCGCGAATTCTTCGATCACGTACTCGCGAATCTGGTCTTTCACCGCTGCTGACTCGATCATGTTTACTCTCCGATTGCTGGGAATGTACTGCGTTTACAACAAATTCGATGACGCGCCTTGCGGCAACTTCAGCGGACGCTGACCGGCTCTTTCGCCGGCTCTTTCGCCGGCTCTTTCGCCGCCAACTTTACGCGATCAATCTTTCCTGTGGATGTCTTCGGAAGTTCGACGCAAAGCTCGATGACCTCCGGGATCATGTACTTCGGAACCCGTGTGGAACAATGCTGTTGCAAGTCCATGGGCTTGAGGGAATCGGGAACATGAATGGCGACCACGGCACGAATGCGGTTTCCAACGATCTCATCCGGAACGGCGAGTACGGCTGCCTCGCGAACTCCCGGGTGACTGAGCAAAGCGCTCTCAATTTCGCCCAGTTCTATGCGGTAGCCGCGGCTCTTGATCATGCTGTCGCGCCGGCCCAGGAAATAGAAGTTTCCGTCCTCGGCCATCGTAACCAGATCTCCGGTGCGGTACATCTTCTCTTCGAAGTTCTGCTCGAAGCGATTGGGCACGCACATTTTCTGCGTCTTCTCCAGATCGGCCCAGTAACCGTAGGTTACGGCCGGTCCGCGCACGTACAACTCACCGGTTTCGCCCTGTGCGGCGCGGCGTCCATCGTCGGTTACGGCGAATGCGTCGGTGTTGGCACAGGCGATTCCGATCGGTAATTTCTCCAGGCTCGCCAACCGATCGCGCTCCACTTTGTAATAGGTGCAGACGTTGGTTTCCGTCGGTCCGTAGAGGTTGTAAAGTTCCGCAGCTGGCGCCATCTCTGCCAGTTGCCGCAGATATTTCATGGGAAATACTTCGCCGGCAAACAATATGGTGCGCACGCCCTTCAACTTCTCCGGTGTCAGGTGAGCGTGCAGAAGCAGAAGCATTAACGCCGAGGGCACCGAGTACCAGATCGTGATTCCTTGCGACTCGATAAAGTTGGCCAGGCTGGTGGGGAACAACGCGAGTTCTTCGGTGATTAAGTAGACCGTGGCGCCGGCTTCGAGCGTGTTGTAAACATCGAAGACCGAGAGATCAAAGTGCAGAGGGGCATGATTCGAAAGCCGGTCTTCGCTGCGAACGTGAAACTCTTCGGCGCACCACTCGACGAAAGTCAGCGCGTTCTGATGCGAGAGCATCACGCCTTTGGGCCGGCCAGTCGAGCCCGACGTATAAAGAATGTAGGCGAGGTCGGTTTCGATCAGGCTCACTGCGGGAGCATGATCCGCGGGAAACTCGGCGAGCATCGACCAGGGAATCAGTTTGCCGTCTTTGCCATTCTCGGCTTGATCGGTTGAGATGCAGCTCTCAAGAAGTTCCAAAGTCTCCGGAGTGAGAACCTCACGCTTTTCGTGATTCGTAATGAGCACGCGAATGCCGCAGTTGCCGATAATGTAGCCCACGCGGTCGGCCGGCGCCTGCGGATCGAGAGGAACATAAACGCCTCCCGCTTTGAGCACGCCCAGCATGCTCACAATCGACTCCACGCATTTGGGAAAAAACAGCCCGACGCGATCGCCCTTTGTGATCCCCTGTTTGCGCAGGAGGTGAGCCATCTGGTTCGATCGCTCATCCAGTTCGCGATACGTGATGCTCCGGCCGCGAGCCCACACCGCAACCTTCTCCGGATACGCCTTCGCACTCTTGCTGAGCAATTGCTGCAACACGTATGCCATGACTTAGAACCTGATCCCTTTAGATTTAATTTTGATCGACATCACAAAAGGTATGATCCGGGGAGTAAGGGTAGAAAACATTCCTGAAGAAGCGAATCAAAGCCCAAGCATGTTGGCGATGATGACCCGATGCACCTGCGAGGTTCCCGAATAGATGGTCCCTGCGATAGCGTCGCGCAGTTCGCGCTCGAGCTGATATTCCGTCGTGTAGCCATAGCCGCCATGGATCTGGATCGCTTCCAGGCAGCTCTGCACGCAGGCTTCCGCCACATACAACTTCGCGATCGACGCTTCACGCAACGGATGACGTCCCTGACTCTTCATCCAGGCGGCTTTGTACAGCGCGAGCCGCCCGGTCTCAAGCCGCACATCCATGTCGGCAATCATGTTCGAAATCGCCGGAAACTTGCCGATCGCTTCGCCAAATTGCTTTCGTTCTTTGGCGTACTTCACGCAAATTTCCATGATGCGCTGCATCGCCCCAAGATGGCTGGCCAGAATGCAGATGCGTTCCCACTCCATTGAGGAGGTGAACACAGCTTGTCCGCCAAACTCTTTACCGAGGAGATTTGAGACTGGAATTTCGCAATCTTGTAAATAAATTTCCGCCATCGGGGAAGTGCGCAATCCCATCTTGTGCAGCTTCTTGCCAACTGCGAATCCCGGCGTGCCTTTGTCGACCAAGAATGCCGTGACGCCGTTCGGACCGCGCGTAGGGTCGAGATTCGCGAAAACAATCGTAACGTCGGCGTTTGGAGCGTTGCTGCTGAAGGTCTTCGATCCGTTCAGCACATACTTGTCGCCCTTACGCTCGGCGCGAGTTTTCAAACTGTAGGCGTCGGAGCCCGAACCCGGCTCGGTCATCGCGTGCAAGCCGAGGCCACCGCTCACTAGACCCGGAAGATATTTGCGCTTCTGCTCTTCCGTGCCGAATGACCAGATCGGAATCTCCGAACTCCACATGTGCGCGTTAATGGAGAAGATGAGGCCGTTATCCTGGCAACCGTAGCCCAAAGCTTCCAGCGCACAAACTGTTGTGAGCGTGTCGGCGCCACCGCCGCCGTACTCGGTCGGAATCGGAAGTCCTTGAATTCCGAACTTCGCGCACTTCTGCCACAAGTCCTGGGAGAACTCTTCGTTTTTGTCGCGCGTGATGACGTCGTCGGTCAACTCTTCTTTGGCAAATCGCAGCACTTCTTTGCGAAAAGCCGCCTGTTCCTCGTTCCATGCAAAGTCCAAGGCTTACTCTCCCTTTTTCTTTCTGGCCCAGATGCCCTTGAGCTTTGTGTAGCGCCGGCTGGTTATGCAGAACTTTGATATACGGATACAGCAGCGGCAGAAGGTGCAGCTTCGGGCGCGGGAACCGCCGCGACTTGTGCCACCTGAACCGGCGCTTCTGCCTTCTTGACGAAACGCTGCGGACGGCCGCCCGGCAGCTTGATGCGGGCAGGTACGCCCATAACCATCATGTTGCTGCGGACGTCAGTGAGCACCAGGCTGTTGGCTGCAATCGTTACGTTGCTGCCAATCTTCGCGTCGCCCACCAGCTTTGCGCCGGGTCCGAAATAAACGTCGTCGCCGATGCCGCGGCAAGCGTGCGAGATCAGGCATCCCGTGGCTATGGTGAAATTCCTGCCAATCTTTGTGGCGCCGAGATTGATCGCGTATACCGAATGAATTACAAAACCCGGGCCGATATCGGCGCGGACATCAATGTGCACGCTGGTGAAGACCTCAACCCACTTGCGAAAGAACAGGCCAAAAACCTGCAGCAGTTGCTTGACCACTGGAATTCGGACGCTCCGTGCCCACCGTGAAAAGCGGTAAGCGATGACAGGCCAGGTAGAGTGGCGCACCATGACTTCGAGCCGCTTGCCCAGGCTCGGCTTCCAGGTCGGGTCGGTGCGCGTTTCGCGCATCGCCCGGTTTATATCTTCCCGTAGATTCTCAAACATGGTCTGTCTTAATCGTGTCCTGGGATTCTGAACTCTAGAGTTTCTTGTAGATTTTCTCTGGAACCGGGAACGTCCGGTGGTTGAGTACCGCGCCCAACACCCGCACATTTGCGTGCTCGAGATCGTGCACTGCCTTGCGTGCCGTCTCGCGTCGTGAAGAATTCGCGCGAAGAACCAACACCACGCCCTCGGCGTTGCGGCCCAGCATGATCGTGTCATCGCCTCCCCGTAGCGGCGGAGCGTCGATCAAAACGTAATCGAACTCTCTCTGTAATTCCGGCAACAGCGTGCGCATCCGCTCGGAGCCGAGCAAAGTCTGCGCGCCTTCCTTTTCCGCCCCGCAACTGAGAAGCCAGAGGTTCGGACGCGACAACTGAGTCACGAAGCCGCGCACCGGATCAGAAACTTGCAGCGCGTCGGAAAGGCCGTAATGATTCTTCACGCCGAATTCGCGATGCAGGCCCGGAGAGCGCAGGTTCGCATCCACCACACAGACTGTGGATGAAACCTGGGAAGCCAGGATTTCCGCCATGCGCGCACAGATCCAGCTGCAACCATTGCCGGACTCCGTGCCCGAAATCACGACCAGCCGTGAACCGTCACCTCCCGGAGCAAAGAACACTCGCTGCACCAGCTTGAGAAGTTCATCGCGCTGCCCCGCTTCCATTTTTAGTTCCAGCGGCTTCACCTCGGCTGGCGGCTGCACTTCAGTATGCCGGGGCGCGACCGGTAAGGGCTCGATAGGCAGCGGCAAAGGCGCGGGCGCTGTTGCCGTTTGGAACATTTCGCGTTCCTTGCCGAGGTTTTGCATCAATTCAAAATTCTTGCTCATAGACTCCTTAGTAAGTCTTCTGGTTGCGCGGGTAAACTCCCCGCCAAAAGGTGTGCTCTAGACTGCTGGCATCTCAATCAGGTCGTTCGAGCCCATTACGCCAGGTACGCAATAATCGCGATACGTTCCGCATGTGCTGCACTGCGTCTGCAGGGCTCAATTTTTTTTCTTCCGTAGGCTTGCGAGGGGACAGAGTCGGCTTGTAAACCACTTCGTTCGCTTCGTCGGACTCCTGCACCTGCGGCATCGGATCCGCATTCAAACTGGTGAGCGATGCGAGCCTCGACATGCTTGAGGGTACTTCCACTTCGGTCATGAACCGCGTGATATCGAGGTCCTTGATCACTTCCCGCACTACTCCACCGTCGACCGTACGACTACGAGTGGCACAGGCCAGCGAAAGCGAGTGAAAGCAGTAATTGTTGATCTGGCGCGGAATACCTTCGCTTGCTTCCGCAATCAACTCAAGAGCTTCGGGCGAGAACAAACCCTGGCCTTTGTATCCCGCGACCTGCAAACGATGCGCGATGAAACGCGAAGTTTCCTGCGGGGTGAGAGGATTGAGGCCGCTCAGGGATGTAATCCTTTGCCGCAATTGCGTGAGAGCGGGACTCGCCAGCTTGTCGGCCAGCGTGGGCTGCCCGACCAGAATAATTTGCAGTAATTTTGCCTGGGGCGTTTCGAAATCGGAGAGCAAGCGGACCGTTTCCAGTACCGATGCGTCCAGATTCTGCGCTTCGTCAATCACTACAATGAATCGCCTGCCGGCTCGCGCTTCCTGCACCAGGCAGCGGTTGAACGCCTCGTTCATCTTGACGAAGTCCTGAACGTCGTTCTCAATGCCGATTTCCGCCAGCAGAAACCGCATGAACTCGCGTGAGTTGCATTGGGTTTGAAAGATGAACGCGGTTCGGGCGGTGTGCGAGAATTTCTGCAAGAGGTGGAAGAGCAAAGTCGTCTTGCCCATGCCCGGCCGCGCCACCAGAGACAGAAATCCCCGATTCGCCTCGATCCCGTAATAAAGAGACGCAAGAGCTTCGCGGTGGCCTGCTCCGAGATAAAGATATCTCGGGTCAGGCGACACACCGAAAGGCTGTTCTCGTAGTCCGAAGAATTCCAGAAACATTTAGTGCTTTCTCTCCTGGAAGTTCGGGTTGCGGAGTTTTCCGGTCATCTCATACGTGACATCGTCCAAGGCATTGTGTGCTTTGCCGTTGCCGTTGCTATGGCCGTTGCCGTTTCCGTTTCCATTTCCATTGCCGTTGCCGTTCTTGTGCAGCCCGTTACCCGAAACTTTATGGGACGGCACCGCGGCCAACACTGGAATTCTCAATTCCGCCATTACCTCAGTCGGCGTACGGAACGATTGGTCAGCATAGTCGAGAGCGAAAACTACTCCCAGGCTGACCGCTGAACCTAGCAAGCAAGCTACCAGGGCGAATATCCAGATAGACCGCGTCGGCAAGCTTGGGATCACCGGGTTCTGAGCGATCGACACATTCAGAATGCGCGTGCGGTCGAGAGCATCGGCAATCCGCGCCTCTTCCCGCTTCTTGTTGTAAAGCAGATAATTCGCTTCATCCGCTTTTTGAGCGCGCATTAAATCGCCCTGCAGAATTCCCTGCTCCTCGAGCTTGTGCGCCTGTGACATGTAAACGCCCACGATGGCGTTGAGCGCGGTTTCACGAGCCTCAAGTCCTGCCAAGTCAGACTTGGCCTTGGCCAGTTCTCCATTCACCCACGCGTACGTGGGATTCTGGTCTGTGGTCTCTTCTTTGACCGGAGATGTTTCTTCCAAGGTCAGCGCGTTATGCGTATCGGTAATCTGCTTGTCGACCTCCACCACCAGCGGATACGTCGGCTGGAACTTGGTCAACAACTCAGTACGCTTCATTTCGAGCGTCAGCAGAGTGGCCTTGAGGTTCTCCAGGACTTGCGCGTTGTCGCCCTTCTTTGCCTGCGTCGTTATGCGCGAGGGAAGCGAATTGTACTGTCGCTCGAGATCAGTGATGCGCTTCTTCCCTTCGGCGATGGAAGCCCGCGTGGTATCCAGAGAGCCATTGAAGTCGGCCAGTTTCTGCAGGACCATGTCACGCTGGACGGTCGGCGCTACGCTGTTCTGTCCGCCGGAAAACTTGCTGAGCTGGCTTTCGACGTTCATCATTTCCTGCTTGTACTTGGTCGCTTCCTCGTCGAAGAACGCCTCTTGTCCGGCCGGATGATGCACCTCGAGATGCTTGTCAAGATAGGCTGCGTCCAGGGTGGCGAGGACGCGCTGCGCCAGTTCCGGCTTGTTCGATTCATACGCGATGCTGATGATGTTGGTTTTCTTGACTACCTCCAGCACCAGGTCTGTCCGCAATTGCAGAATGGCCCGGTCGGTCCGGTTCTGTTGAGTTTCCCCTGGATGAAGGAATCGCGACAGCGGTTTGGGCTTGTCGAGGCCGCAGGTCGTGACCACTTTCTGCAGCACATCCTGGCTTTGAATCAGTTCGACTTCGGAGTTGATCTCCTCCTCGGCCACGGTGTCCTTGAACATCATGGGAGCGGTCTGCTCCGGGGTGACAATTGGATCTACACGTTCACGCTTGACCAGCAGTTTCGTTTCGGCTCGATACTTCGTGGGAAGAAACACGGCGGAGAGAAGGACGCCCAGCACGACGCCGACGAAGCACAGGATCATCACCCGTTGATGGCGAAAGCCGATTGCGACAACGTCTCTCGCGGTAAACGAGTACGACCTGTTTCCATGGCCGTTCGTGGAAATTGAATCAGTCATATTGCCTCCATACTGCCTTTCCTCTTCAAGTTATGCGGACAGGTTATGCGGACAGAATCCTACCATCCTCTTGACGCTCTACGGCATGGTGAGCGGCAAGTACGTGCCCAGACTCATGTTCGGAATCAGACGATCGATCTTCGACAGTGTATTCTTCGGAACGAAAAGCATATCCCCGGAGTGAAGGAACGGATCTTCGCGCAAGTCCCGGTTCTTTTCCATCTTTTTCACATCGATCAGTTTAGCTTCCGTCCACTGATCGTCGACCCGGCGAAACAGAACAACTTGCGAATGCTTGGCGCTGGATTGAAAGTCTCCTGCAACCGCGATCGCTTGCGTGACCGTCATATTTCCGTGCATTTCATATTTTCCCGGCTTGGCCACCTGGCCGGATGCGATAAAGTACGGCTTCTCGAACTCTTTCAACGAGATCGAGACAACCGGATTATTCAAGAACTTTCCGTAAGCCAGGCGCACGGTCTGTGTTAACTCCGGAACGGTCTGGCCGGCGACTTTGATTTCCCCCACCGCCCGCAGTGTAACGAAACCATCCGGTTGCACCGCAAGGGCTAACTGATTGAACTCCGGGCTGAGATCGAACGTCAGGTCGAACGTGTCGCCCGGCTCGATCCGGTACCGCGGACTCCGCGACTTGAACTGCGCGCTATCTGCAGCTGGCTTGCCTGCGTCCGCTACAACCGCATTGCTGGGAGCCGAAGCCGTCTCCGTCTGAGCCGCGCACACCTGCAATAATGCGCAGATTAGGGATACCCCTAATGTCAGCCGCAACACTCGCTTCGCCATCTCGGTACTGATTGTTTTCATTGCAAAACCTCCATCTTTCGAGTCACTCATCCGCCCTCGTGGTGCGTTCTTTAACAACCTAGACTTAGGGGGCATTTCTTCCAACACGACAAGACACAGGGGGAAAAACGACTTTCTTCGGGCCGAATCGCGGGCCCGTTCTTGCCCTGACTCGCCGGCGGCTACTCGACTTTGAGTGTCTGCCCAAGAGGCGCCACCTGGCGAACCGCACTCGGGGTCAGGTTGTGCTGGCGAATCTTGTACAGAATTCCGCGATAGCTGATGGACAGCAACTGCGCTGCCCGTCGTCGGTTCCAGCCTGTGTATTCAAGGGTCCGGCTGATGGCGTAGATTTCCGCCTCAGCCCGCAGGCTGCGAAGTGAAAAATGCGAGTCGGTCTGAGGTTGATCTGCCACGATCTGGTTCTCGGCAGACTGGTTGTCGGCAGAAACCTCTTCTCTCGTCAGTGGATTACCGTTCTTGTTCACTTTTGGTTTATTTTCTAATTGATTCATAGGGCTTAGGCCTCGCAACAAATTCCTGTGTGGTTGAAATCAAGGGAGAAAAACCTTTGGAGGGGAAACACTAAACGGCTTCAACGTCATAGCCAGCGACGCGGACATACAACGATCTTTGGATTGGCTCAACTGAGAGCACCAGGCTGCGATCACCATTCTCCGCCACCAGAATGCCTTGTACGCCATCGAGAGCTCCGCCGCGAACCCTCACCCGCTGACCCACGCGGAGAAACGGACGTTCTTCGTAAGGGATTCTGCTGGAGAGCAGAGTCTTGATGTATTCGATCTGATGATCGGGGATGGCTGTTCCAGTGCCCTGAACTCCGACAAAACTGACCACGCCTTGGGTCCGCAGTACCCGAACGCGGTCGTCGGGGGAATGAATCATGCGCAGGAAGGCGTAACCGGAGAACAAGGGCATTTCAACCTGCTTGCGGCGGTCGCTCCAGTTATGGGTTTGGGTAACCACTGGCAAGAACGACTCAATTCCCTGATTCTGGAGTTGTTTAGCGACTAACTTCTCATGGCGCGAGCGTGTGCGAACAGCGTACCAGTGCGGTTGGTTCAGCAGGCCCAAGCTTTCTGCCGCCGGCTGGTACCCATCCATCAATCCTGCTTCTCCGTTCACAGCTCCGCCCTTTCAGTCACATTCGCGAAATTTCAAAAAAATGCGCGGATGTGCTTATGGTTTGCAAAAGTCGGATCGACGACTCTACCAATCATCGATTCAAAATTAGGGGGGAATTGATACTGAACCACTGAATACCGTGGCTTACAGCGACATCAGTGAACCGAGTCTATCCAGCCGTGCAAGTTCCTGCAAGAGGTAAAAAGCCCTAGTGAAGAAAGACTTCATCAAACTGTCCCCGGGCGAAAAAATAGAGTTGATCCACTGGAGAATAAAGGCCCCGTACAATTTTCATTTACTGTCGTTAGAGAAGGATCTTCCTGCGCGGCCAGCACGGCTTCGAGCCTGGTTCTGCCGGAAGAGTTGGGTTTCACCCCGTGTTTACCGGGTATTGCAGGTTTTTGCACACTTGACAAGCGGCGTCTTTGATAGCAAAATGCCCGCTGACATCCGGCTCCTTTCGCCGGAGGAAACCTGATCGTAACTTTACTTGGATTTTTTCGAGTTGGGGTGACATGTTAGCGCTTCAAGCTGAAACACTGGAGTGTTCTCTGTATTGCATTTCGATACGGTTGCATCAGAATCTGTCGTGCATGTCTGTTCCATGCTGAGTCGTCGCTCCTCCCCCCAACGTTCACGTCATGGTCGCAACAATTTTGTAAGGTTGACTTCTTTTGTCTCGGAAGTCCATCTCACACTTGGGCACTTGACCACGTGAAGGAGTGTTTTGATGAATCTTCGTAATGTTCGTCTGCTCGCAGTGCTGATTCTGGTAGGTCTCGCCGTTCTTGCCGTCCCGTCACGGCTGCTTCACACGGCGGCAGCCACTAACACCGCGCTTCCGCCACCTCCGCCACCCACTGTCGGAGAGTTCGGCGGTCCGCTCGCTGGACTTACATCAACGCAGACTGGTTTGTTCACCGGCGGCTATGGCTTGTTTGCCATCAAATGGGATCCCATTCGCGGCCTCGGGCCGGTATCCACTCAAACCGGTTGCTTCACCTGCCACGGCGCAGGAGTCGACATACTCACCGGGACCGCCGGCGACACCGGTCCTCTCACCGGAATTCGTTATGGCAAATGGAATTCCGACAACACCTTCAACTATCTCGATGGCAACGGGACCTTCCCGGAAAATGAAGGTGGCCCCACCGTTCACGGCGTCTCGAATGCCGCTTTCGGCACCTTGCCCGGTTGCAACATCATGAATATCGCCAGCTCCAACGGCGCTACCGAGTCGGGAACCACGGTGACCATTACTACCACCGCCGCGCACAAATTCGCCGTGGGACAAAATGCCATGATTCTTGGGGTAGGCGTTTCGGGCTACAACGGAACTTTCCCTATCGTGAGCATTCCTTCGACGACAACATTTACCTACACAGCCACCGCTTCGGGCCTGGCCGACTCCGGCGGCGGCACGGCGCAAAACTTGCCCCACGAAGTGGTCCCAGCCGACGCAACCGTCGTCAGCACAGTGCGGTCGCCGAATCTGTTTGGACTCGGGTTCGTCGATAACATTCCTGACTCTGCCATCCTGGCAAATGTTGGGAATCCAGGAAATCAGTACGGCATCAGTGGCGTCGCGAATATGGTGCCCGACGAAAATGGAACCGTCCGACCGGGCAAGTTCGGGCAGAAGCTCAACGTAGTTTCCTTGTTCCAATTTATTTCCCAGGCTGAGTTCAATGAACTGGGCATCACGACGGCCGCTGGCCCATTCGGCACAGCCGCTCAATTTAACCCCAATGAACATCTGCCGCAGGGCTTGCCTTATCCGAGCGCCTGCCAAAGTGACACGAACAGCCCGCAGGATGTGTCCCAGACGAACATGATCAAGATGATGCAGTTCGAGGAGTTGCTGGCGCCGCTGCCGCCGCAACCTCCGACTTCGGCGACCGAAGCTGGGGCCACTGTGTTCATCAACATCGGTTGCAGTGTTTGCCACATGGAAAGCTTCACAACCAAGGCCAACGTCACCTTGAATCAGACTCTGGGAAGGCAGACAGGAGTTATCGCTGCGCTCAGCAACGTCACATTCAATCCTTATTCGGATTTCCTGCTCCACAATATGGGATCGGGAGACTCCGGCGGAATTCCTTTCCAGCCCAACAACACCGGTCAGGCATCTCTCACGCAGTGGAGGACAGCGCCATTGTGGGGCCTTTCCAATACGCTCACCAAATCCGGCGGCTTGATGCACGACAACGCTTCCACAACCATCTCTGCTGCAATCCTGAGGCACGGCGGCGAAGCGGCTCCAGTGATCGCAAACTATCAAGCTCTGGACTCGACTGACTCATCCAACTTGTTAGCCTTCCTGAATTCGCTGTAAAGGGTTTGCCGGTGCGGTTGTTTTCACAGTCCATGTGAAACAATCCGCACCGGCGCCAAACCTTCCGTTGATTGCTATTCTGCTGATTGAAATGCTAAGACAAACTCCCGAGCTGAGAGGCTAGGCGGGCATTCTGAAGTTGAGCGTAACTCTGGTTTGCATCTCGACTGGTTGTCCCTTCAGCATGCGTGGCTTAAATCGCCACTGCCTTACAGCCGTGATCGCAGCGTCAGCCAGCAGGGGCTGGCCGCTGACCAGCTTCACGTCCTGAATCGCGCCGTCGCGGCCGATGCGCACCTCAAGCACTACCGCCCCCTGAATCCGCTGCTGCCGCGCTTCCTCGGGGTATTCCGGTTCCACCCGATGGACCAGACTGCCGTTCGCCACGTCCGGCGGCAACTCAATAATTCCTGCCGGTTCGAGACCGGAGGCCCGCTGCAAATTTCCCGGCACACTGCCCCGCACTCTGCCCGGAACGCCGCTCGTCGCGGTAAGGGAAGCCTTCGCCGTTGCACCTTCCGTCGTCGGCGGCATCCGGAAGATCTCTTTTCCATTTTCATAAACCAACAGGCTCCCTGCGGGAGGGAAAGAATCCTTTGCACCGGCAGGAGGAGTGCTCGTCGCTGTTGCAGCATTTCTCTTCTCGCTGTCGGCCGTTTTCGCATTCCCAGCTCCTTCTGGGAAGGAGCCTAAAGGCGTAGTCGTTCCAGGCTCTGCGCTCGCCTGCGCGCCGCCATTTTGGGCGGCCACATCTTGCGTGAGCGTACTATTGGCGGAGTTTTGTCTACTAAAGCCCGCGCCGGCGGACTTCGTGATCTGCCCGCGCACTCCCGTAGCTCTTCGCCAGCCCAGACGCACTCCCACCAACGTGCCTAGCAAAATCGCGCAAGCCACCACCGCTGCGACCAGCGCCAAGGTCACAACGTCGAAGCCGGTTCGCGGGCTCTGCTCGGCAGTCTCAGGGAAGATGTCGTTGTGTTCTTTCTTCCCCAGCTTCTCTAGGCTTCTGTTGGAATCCGCGCTCGACTCCTCCGCGAAGGCCGCTGCCGTCGGCTCGACCGCTTCCGTTGATAGATTTTGAGCCGCAGCATTCGGGGCAGAGCGGGCGGTCGTCGTGCTGGCCGACGATGCCGTTTCGCTCGCTCGATCGAGGTTCTTCACTATGCGGTGTGCCAGCGCTTCCAGCGTAAGTTCATCCCGATCGCCAAAAGCCCCGGGCCGCGAAGAAAAGATTTCCAGGACTCCAGTCATCTCTCCGTTCCGCAGAAGCGGAAAGATCGTTAGTGATCGCACTCCCAAACTTCGTGAAGCCTCCGCATCGACACGCGGATCAGTCTGCGCGTCGTCGCAACGCTGCACTTGCCGTGTCTTGACGCATTCCGCCGTCAGGCCGGATTGGCTGCCCAATGGCGCGCCCAACTCCGGAGCGTTGGCGCCGCTGCTGGCGCGGCACACCATCTCGCCATCCCGGACCAGCACAATCGCAGCACCGGTCGCGCCCGTGGCGAGACAGGCCTGCTCCACAATTTCATTGAGCACAATCTCGAGGGCCAGATCGGCCGAAACTTCCGCCGAAAGATCGCCGCCGCCGTGCGCGGCAAACAACGCGGCCAATTCGCCGAGGTCGGACTCGGCGCTCGATGCGCTTCCTTGCAAGTTGGGAAACTCCGTCTCCGGCGTAGGATGGTCAGGCATTGCCAACCAGAATTAGATTGCGAGTCTGCTTCTGTAGCGGAGTTTCGCCCCAAAAAGGGGGGTTGTCAATATGCATTAATTTACACATTGTCCAAAAGCGACCCTCAAAGTGGTTGCCGTAAAGTGGTTGCCTCAGGTCGCTGACTAAAAAGAAATCCCAAAACGGCAAGAGGAAACAAAAAAATAGCCAACCGGGATTCGTCTCTATCTCTCTATTGCCGTCCGGGAATGTTAAAATCGATTAATATTGCGAAGAGTTAGAATGCTTTCCAAGTTATTTTTTCTGGCTGCCTCGGCTCTTTTTCTTAAGAAAGGTCCGAATCTATGACCTTTCCAGACTCTCAGTTCCTGGAGCTTGAACATGCGGATCGCTGTCGTCGGTTCCGGATACGTAGGGTTGGTGGCTGGCGCATGCTTTGCCGACCTCGGTCATGACGTCATTCTCGTCGACAATGACGAACGCAAGCTAGCCGATCTGAAACAGGGGCAAGTCCCCATCCACGAAAACTTTTTGCCGGAACTGCTGAACCGTCACCGCGGCCAGCGCCTGGAATTCTCCGGCGATTTGCAGGAAGCCGTGCGGGCCAGCGCGGCGATTTTCATCGCCGTCGGAACTCCGCCCACCGATCGCGGCGAAGCCGATCTCTCCTACGTGGAGTCTGTAGCCCGCGAGATTTCTGGCGCCATCAACGGACACAAAGTCATTGTCGAAAAGAGCACAGTTCCCGTTTACACGAGCGAGTGGGTTCGCAAAATCATTCTGCGCAATGGGGCCGACCCCGCGTTTTTCGACGTCGCCTCCAATCCCGAATTTTTGCGTGAAGGCAGCGCCGTTACTGACTTTCTTTTTCCCGATCGCATCCTCGTCGGCTGTGACACCGAACGCTCCGCCAAAGTGTTGCGCGAAGTCTACGCCCCGCTCACCAGCGGCTCATACTACCAGCGCACCGACGCCATCCCGCAACCCGATCGCAGTTCCATCCCCGCGCCCATTCTGGTCACGACCACCAAGAGCGCGGAACTGATCAAACATGCCTCCAACGCATTTCTGGCCATGAAGATTTCCTTCATCAACGCGGTTGCTTCCGTCTGCGAATCCGTGGGCGCCGACGTAAGCCAGGTCTGCCATGGCATCGGCTCCGATACCCGCATTGGCCCGCGCTTCCTGAATCCCGGTATCGGCTACGGCGGCTCCTGTTTTCCTAAAGACGTGATGGCCTTTCGCGCCGTCGCCCGCGAATGTGGTTACGACTTCCGCCTGCTCGATGAGGTCATGCGCATCAACGAAGATCAGCGCGATCGCTTTCTGCGCAAAGTGCGCAGCGCCCTGTGGACTCTCCGCGGCAAACATCTCGGAGTTCTCGGCCTCGCCTTTAAGGGCGGCACCGACGATATTCGCGAATCGCCTGCCATAGCCATCGTGCAAGCATTGTTGCAGGAAGGCTGCAAGATCACGGCCTACGATCCCGCAGCCATGGACCGCACGCAGGAGGTTATAACTTCCGGCATCAAGTTCGCTAACTCAGCCTACGAAGCGGCTCACAACGCCGATGCCCTGCTCATCCTGACCGAGTGGGAAGAGTTCGCCAACCTCGATCTTCGCCGGATTCAGCAAGAACTCAAATACCCCATCGTGATCGATGGCCGTAACCTGTATCATCCCGATGTGATGGCAACTCACGGCTTCACCTATTACAGCGTCGGACGCGCGGCCGCTCACGCCGAGGGAGCGCCAGCCGCCCTGAAAAACGGCGCCAGCAAAGCATGAACCGCCAACGAGCCCTGGTGACCGGTGGCGCCGGCTTCCTGGGGTCCCATCTCTGCGATGCCCTGCTCGCCGAGGGCTGGAGCGTAGTTGCCGTCGACAACCTGCTCACCGGTCGCCGCGCAAATCTGGCTCATCTCCATAATGACGCGGCTTTCGAGTTTATAGAAAAAGACATCTGCGAGCCCTTTGATGTAGGGCACGTTGATTATGTCTTCCACTTCGCCAGCCCCGCCAGTCCGGTCGATTACACGCTCCACGGAATCCCCACGCTGAAGGTCGGCTCGCTTGGCACCTTTCATGCTCTCGATATCGCCCTCAAGTACGGCGCGAAGTATCTGGTCTCCTCCACCTCGGAATGTTACGGCGATCCGCTCGAACATCCCCAGAAAGAAACCTATTGGGGCAATGTGAATTCCATCGGCCCGCGATCCGTCTACGACGAAGCGAAGCGTTTCACCGAAGCCGTCACCATGGCGTATCACCGCTATCACAAGGTCGATACGCGCATCGTGCGCATCTTCAATACCTACGGCCCCCGCATGCAACTCAATGACGGACGGGTGGTTCCCAACTTCATGAAGCAGGCTCTGCGCGGCGAGGACCTCACCGTTTATGGCGACGGCAGCCAGACTCGCAGCTTCTGCTACGTGAGCGACGAAATCGATGGCTTCATGCGTTTAGCAAAGTCGTCTGAGCATCTCCCCGTAAACATCGGCAATCCCAACGAGTTCACAATTCTTGAATGCGCCCAGCACGTACTAAAAGAGACCGGATCGAAGAGCAAGATCAGCTACGACTCTCTGCCGCAGGATGACCCCAAGCAGCGCCGCCCCGACATTACCAAAGCCCGGCAATTGCTGGGATGGGAGCCGAAGATCGATCTGGAGACCGGCCTCCGAATATCGCTGGATTACTTCAAGAAAGCTGTCTCGGAAGAAACATCCCGGCCGAAGTAGTCAATCATCGAGCTCGAGAATCTGCATCAGTCGACGGCTGGTGCGATGCCGCTGCTCCAGCCGATGTGATCTTCGCGTACCGGGCGATGCCCTCCGTTTTCGACGATGCTCGTGGGTTAATGCGATGGCACTTTGAGCTGCACCGGGATTTCTCGCTTTAGGCCTTGACACGCGTGCCTCCAGGCGTCATGCTGTTGGCTCCTTTTTCTAGCGAGACCATTCCCCCGAATTGGTTCCCCCGTAAGAAAATTCAGAATTGCCACAGGAGGCTTCATGGGCCCCTTTCGTTTCCTTCTTCCGTTGTGCGTCGTTGTAATCTTCGCCACGCTGACCATAACCCGCACTGAAGCGCAGGCCGGAGCCTGCGCCACCGGCCCCTGCGTCTCCACATATCACTACGACAACATGCGCGACGGCGTGCAATCTCAGGAGTCTGCTCTCAGTCCGTCGCTGTTCCCAACAGGAAGCGCCGCCAACTTTGGCCTTCTCGAACCCGCCGCTGGCGGAGCGACCGGAGCCGTTGACGGCCTGCTCTATGCCCAGCCTCTTTATCTCTCTGGTGTATCCATGGGCGCAAATTGCACTGGTACCCAAAATATTGTACTGGTCGCCACCGAGAATAACTCCGTCTACGCCTTTACCTGGACTTACACCTTATCGACCACGGGATATACTTTTTCGCTTACGCAGTGCTGGATGCTCAATTTGAACCAGCCGGGAGAGTTTGCGATTCCATTTACCGCTCTGCCGGTGAATCATAGCGGCGCAGCGTGCAATAACCTCACGCCGCAGAGCGGTATCACAGGCACTCCCGTTATCGATACTTCTGTGACCCCTCCCGTAATGTACGTGGTAAGCGCACACCAAACGGCAAGCATGACTTACACCTACCGACTGCACGCGATCAACATAAACTCCGGCACCGAACTAACCAACGGCAGCAGCGCGCCTTACGATTTGTCGGGCGTGTTTCATTCCCCGATCACCGCGACCCATCAGAATCAACGGCCGGGCCTGGCCATGTTCAGCCCCTCGCCTGGAGTTGTGAATCTGTATGTCGCGTTCGGCTCCTTCTGCGACACTCCGCCCTACAGTGGGTACGTGGCCGGGCTTACCTACACTTACAGCGCGAATACCTTTGCTCCAGTCGGCACTAATTGGGTATTTGATACCGAGGGCGGCGCAACGAATCAGGAAGGCGGCATCTGGATGTCGGGCGTAGCCCCCGCCGTAGATAGCGCTGGAAACGTCTACGTGTCCGTCGGCAATGGTACGTGGAACGGCACCACGGCTTTTGGAGAAAGCGTGGTCAAGCTCGCAACTACCAGCTCGGGGCTGGTTGCCGTCGACTACTACACTCCGAACGACGTAGCAGATCTTAATCTCGATCTGGTCACAGTCACGCTGTGCGCCGCCTACGGTCCCGATAGTTGTCCACTGGCCAATATGCTTACTCTGAAAGCGCCCACGGGCGATTATGACCTCGGCTCCGGCGGGGTCACGCTCATTTCCCCGATCACAGCTTCTCCCCTGTGTGGGACGAACAATGAACTGGTGGCGGGAGGAAAAGAAGGAGTTATCTATGGCGTCTGCTACGGAACGCAGACCGGATCAACGCTGCAAGACGTGATGGGCGGGTTCGATGGCTGCGGCTACGATTGCAAGGTTGGCTCAAACCCCACGCTCACTGCCTGCACCGAGTCAGCCACCCCCGGCGACGGCGCCATCGCTCAGTGCTTTCAGGGCGTGAATGCGGCCGAAAAAACGGAAAAGGAACAAGGCGAACTCAATACGATCTTCGCTTCCTCCGGCATCATGGGAACCGAAGCCTTTTGGGCAGGCAACTCCGCCAATCCTGAAAACTATCTGTATGTCGGCGGCGCAAACGATCCCATCACCGTCTATCAAGCCAGTTCAATCACAGGCTCTTTCAACACCGTAGGCGCTGTCGAGAAGCTACCTCTGAAATTCGCCTTCCCGGGTCCCATCCCCGTGGTCTCGTGGGATGGCACGAACCCCTCGACCGCGCTCCTGTGGGCCATCGATGCCAGCGGCTTCGGCGTGTGGCATCCGCTCTCCAACTCAGCGGCTTCCGCCAAGCCCGCAACGCTCTTCGTCTACAATGCCATCCCGGGTCCCGCGAGTGATCCCGTCCTGAGCGAATTATGGAAAAGCTCGACCGGCACCGCCAACATCGGGCCCGGCGCAGTGAAATTTGCCGTCCCCACTGTAGCTGGCGGATTAGTGTTCGTCCCGGGTGGCACGCCAGGGTACGCTCCAGGCATACCGGGTGGGATCAACGTCAACTGCACGGCAGCGGCAATAGTGGATAGCACCACACCCACCATATGCGGAGGGATGTTGTCAGTCTATGGTCAATTACACGACTAACAAATTCTGTTGGTTACGTCGCGGGAACGGCGAAAGTGAAGCCTTGGCCTTATCTCGCAAAGAAAAATCTTTAGCAAAATAAGTTTGAGAACCGAGAACTGAGAAACTAGCTGGTGCTTTCGGCCGTAGCCGCAACGAAGTCAATCAACTGCTGCACTCCGTGGCGTTCATCCTTGCTATTCAGTGTGAACGAGACACCCATGCCGTAGCCGGGATGCGACGCCTTCACCTTGCCTGCCAACCGCAACTTCATTTCCTGCGTGCGCACCGTGATCTCGACAGCACTACCGGTCGGAAAAGCCAGGGGCATTTCCAAATAGCATCCGCCTGGGCTTAGATCGCTCAGGTGACAGTAGTTTCGAACCGAACTGCCCTGTTGATATACCTCTGCTCCCAGACGGCAGGAATATCGGGTCTGTCCGCGGCGATTGCCCGGCTCCGCTCGCAGTCGAGCGATTGCTTTCTCGTTCCGGCCTTTCGCGTCCGGCTTACTGCCTTGCTCTTCAGCCTGCCCTTCGGTCTTTGCGTCTTTGCCCGGCCGGATCGAGTGCTCCACTTCTACCGACTCGGCCGCCAACTCCCGTTTCGTTGCATCGGCCAGGCTTCTCTGCAACCATTCTTGCAGAATCCGGCGTGAAGTCTGGGGAACATCTACATACTGCACCCCAGCACGCCCGTTCCAATCCTGCCATACGACTTGGCCGGAGAGCCGTACTCGCGCGGTCTGCCCCGGCAATTGAAATTGAAAATAAACTTTGCTGGCAGGGGGTAGCCTTTTCCCGAAATTTACCGCCATCCCATCTTCCGAGAGATCCACCAGAGTGGCTCGCTCCTGTTCGCCGCCGGCGTAGTCGATCGTCGCATGAGTGTGTACGGGGGCCCGGGCTTTGCCGCGCTTGTCCCGGTGCAGAACAGCTTGAGCCGCGCGCAGGCTGCTCATCACACGGTCATAGGCCAGGGGCCTGTACAGCACGAAGTTTACGCCGAGCGAAAACATGTCCCTGATGTCGTCCTGCTCCGCCACCACTACCGCCAGGGTTGACTCATTCGCTCGGGAAGAACGGCACTCGCGCAGGATGGCAACCACGTCCGCCTTGGCATGGCAATCAACAATAAGGAGGTCAAAGCGATCCTGCGCCAGCCTCACCGCTGCGCGCACCGCGTCAGGGCACAACTCGACCTGAATCCTCAACTCTTCAAGAGCGCTACGCAGCGTCTGCGCCGCGGCGTCGTCTATGCACACTAATAACGATGAGAGAGTCATACCTGTCTATCATCGTAGGGTCACCCGAGTTACGGCGGCAAGTTACCAGGGTCATACCGCTGCCATGTCCCATCCGGGAGTTTGCGGATGCCCGATTCTCTGGCGTCCCGCGGAAAAGCCGGCTTTTGATGGCCGCCAAACCCGATCCAAATAGGTTTCCATTTTTTTATACTAGTCCGTCCGGTTGGGGTCTTTCTTTTGGAAAACACGGGTTAGAATCGTTCACGCCCTATGAGCGCATTTTTGGCAAACCAGAAAACGGCTCGCAAAACAGCCCGGGTACATACTTCCCTTTGGCTTTGGATTCTGTTCTCGGGCTGCGCCTTCGCCACCGTCACCCTCTTCTTTATTCCCGCTTTTATCATTCGTCCCTTCCGTTACCAGGCGCCACGTGCGCTCTTGCTTGCTATGGGTCTGCACCAGCGCGCTCCTCTCGGCACGCTGATTACAGGTGCAGCATGCTTTTTCCTGGCGTTCGCGCTTTGGAAAACCGTCGGCCGCTGGCGCAAGGCACTCATCGTGTTCGCTCTGCTGATCGTCACGTTTTCAGCAGTCATGGCGCATCAAAACTATTTTGAGTGGATGTTTCATCCTATCGCCGACCCGCGATTCCTGGCTCAATCCGAAAGCAAGCTCGGCTCCAAAGAAATGATCCTGGCAGTTCGCCTCGGCAGCGACGCTCGTGCCTATCCCATCAGCCAGATGGCCTACCATCACATCCTCAACGACGTAGTCGCGGGCGTTCCGATCGCGGTTACCTATTGAACGCTTTGTCACACCGGTCTGGTGTGGACGCGAACGGTGAACGGGAGAGCCCTGCATTTTTACCTGGCTGGCATCAACAACCAGAATTTTCTGATGCGCGACGAGGAAACCGGAACATGGTGGCAGCAGATCACAGGCAAGGCCATCTATGGACCACTGCAAGGTGCAGCGCTCGAACTGGTACTCAGCGACGAACTCACGTTCGGTGAATGGAGAGCTGAATCTCCAGCCGGAGAGGTGCTTGCGCCAATCGCCAAGTACACAAAAGAGTACGACCCCAACTGGGAGCCCGACGTGGCAAAACTCCCGGTTGTCATCAGCTTTCCGGGCACCGAACTGAAGTCGCGCGATGTGGTTATCGGACTTACGATCAACGGTACCGCACGTGCATATCCCTGGGAAACTTTCGCCAGGCAATCTCCGGTTCTCGATCACGTCAACGGCACGCCGCTGCTGCTAGCCCTTGGTCCTGACGGCAAATCCTTCCGCGTATTCGTCAGCCGCATCGACGGCCGCGACGCTGAATTCTTCCTTCAGACGAACTCCAGTCAGGATGCGAAAGACGAAATGAAAGACTGGACTCTTCTCGACACCTTCACCAACAGCCAATGGAACTTCCAAGGCTGCGCCACGTCCGGCCCAGCGCAAGGAAAATGTCTGGACCGCGTTCCCGCTCTGAAAGACTATTGGTTCGACTGGCGCAACTACCACCCCGACACAACGGTCTATAAACATTGAGACGATCTCGACCCGGGGGTTAATAGATTTTCGGATGTGAGTCTTTTTTTCACAGATTTGTCGCGGCGCGATGGTTTGAAACTGCACAGCTCCGACCGTTGCAACAAACACAAGGCAGAGGTGTCAGACCGCTGCTCCAGTCGGTACGCTGACCCTGACGGTCGTGCCCGACTCGCTGGAGATTACGTCGAAGGTTCCGCGCAGAGCATTCATTCGCTCCCGCATTCCTGAAATGCCGACGCCCGGAAGCAGTCCACTCGCGCGAAATTTGGACAGCACTTCTGATGGAAAGCCCTTCCCCTCATCCGAGATCTCAATTGCAAGACGCCTATTTTCGACGGTCAGGCGGATGCGCGCCACTTTGCTCTCGGAATGCCGGTGAATGTTGGCCAGGCTCTGCTGCACGACGCGAAAAAGCGCTGTCTCAACCTCGGGCGAGGGACGCGCCAGATCCTTCGGCATATCGACGCTCACGGCCACTCCACTCCGCTGCGAAAAACCTTCCACGTACCATGAAATGGCGGAAGCCAATCCAACGTCGTCCAACAACGGCGGGTGAAGAAGGTAGGAAAGAGTCCGTATTTCGGCCGTGCATCGATCCACAAGATCGATAGTATCTGCGAGACGAGCCTGCGCGACTTCGTCCAAAGAAGACGCTGCGTGCTTCGCCAACGCAGTGAGATTCATCTGCACCGCGGCAAGGTATTGTCCGGCACTGTCGTGCAGCTCGCGCGCCACTCGCCGGCGCTCTTCATCTTGCGCCTGCATAAGCGAACCTGAAAGGGTGCGTAACGCTTCGTGCGCCTGCTTAAGTTCGTGCGTGCGCTGCTGCACTCGTGACTCGAGCAGACTCCGGGCATGATGCTGCTCAGTGACGTCCACAGTCAGCACCATGAGGCCTTCGATTTCTCCCGTGGAGGTGCGTACCGGTTGATAAACAAAATCGAAATATGCTTCCTCAGGACCTCCGCCTGGGCCCCGATTAATGACAGCTTTCACATTTTTGCCAAGATAAGGAACACCGCTGCGGTAAACCCCATCCAGAAGTTCGAAGAAAGCTTGACCGGCCAATTCAGGCATCGATTCCCGTATGGTCCGGTTCAGAAGCTCTTCGGACGAACGCCCTACCATCTTGCAGTACGCGGCATTCACAAAAGACCAGCGATGTTCCTCGCCGGTCCGAATGGCGATACCCGCGGGAGCCTGCTGGAACAGTTCGCGGAGCTGGTTGCGCTCGAACTCGGCCACGGCACGCTGCTGACGCTCGCGCTCATTGGCCTGCTCAACGGCCCGGCGCGCCAGCACCTGCCCGGTCACCTCGACTGTATGAATCAGAAGGCCTTCAACTTTTCCGTCATCGTTGCGGATCGGCTGATAAACGCAATCGACGTAGGCTTCTTCTTCCGCGCCGCCAGACCCACGCCTGAAAGGAGCGAGCAATTCTCTTCCGACGAATGGCACGCCGGTCCTATAGACTTCGTCCAGCCGATCGAAGAATGGGCGGCCTTCCAGTTCCGGATAAGTCTCGCGCGCGGTTTTGCCGATGAAATACTCAGGCCCCGACCGTCCCGCCATTCTTGCCCGCGCGAGGTTCACATAGGCCCAACGATGCTCCGGGCCGGCCGTGATGCCGATCGCCGAGGGGGCATGAAGCAGCAAATCGCGCAGCCGGCGATTCAGCCACGTCATATCGGGAGCGCCCTCATACGCTACCGCAACCGGCGAAAGATCCATCATTGGCTGGTTCTGATCCAAACAATCCCTCCGCGGACATGAGGACAAAGGAAAATAGTGTACAACAGCCTCCGGGGAACGGAAATGCTGTTCTTTCCCTACGACCGGGGTACCTGTATTATGCTGAAGCCACGCGCTAAACAACGGCTCGGCAAGACAAAAGCTAGAGAACGGTTCGGTTGAAAGACGGTAACGGAGGATTTGATCCCTGTCGGAAATTCGTGCCATCTTCTGGGACGTAGGAGGAGTTCTCCTCAGCAACGCCTGGGACCACACGGAACGGCTCGCGGCGCTCGAACACTTTCATCTCGACGAAAAAGAGTTTCATGCGCGGCACGAGATGGTGGTCTCGTCATTTGAGCGCGGCAAGATCTCGCTGGACGAGTATTTGGATCACACGGTGTTTTATCGCGATCGTCCGTTCAGCCGTGACGATTTTCGAAATTTCATGTTCTCTTTGTCGGAGCCCATGCCGGAAGTTCTTGCCTTCGCGGGCGCGCTGGCCGCTTCCGGCAAATACTTCATGGGCACGATCAACAACGAGTCTCGCGAGTTGAACCTCCACCGCATCGAAAAATTCGGTCTGCGGAAGATCTTCCAGCTGTTCGTCAGCTCCTGCTTCGTAGGGCTGCGCAAACCGGAGAGTGGCATTTATCGTCTCGCGACGGAGATTACGCAGATCAATCCGGAAGAGTGCTGCTTCATCGACGACCGGGCGCTGAACCTCGAGTGCGCCGCGAAACTAGGCATGCGCACGATCCAGATGCAAGGGTTGGAACCGTTGCGCAGTGATTTGCAAAAGCTCGGGGTGGTTTAGGGTTTTGGGTGCTAGGTCTTAGGTCTTAGGCCTAAGACCTGATGCCTAAGCCTAACGCCTATGAGCTGAGACCTAGCTTCTTCGAGGCTGCACCTTCGCCGAAGAAATCACCGCCTTGGGGATATCAGATTCCGCGCCGGAAAGCGTCAGGTCACTCGACCAGCATTCCGAAACCAGCTTCCAATCTCCGCTCGTCTGTTTGGCGAAGACCCAGAGATATTTGCCGCGTTCTTCACGGCGCTTGCCGGTAGCGCCCGGAACCAGCGCGCTGTAGCGTCCAACTTCGTGAGCCATATCTCCCAAGACATCCACTCGAAGGGGATCGACCGCTACTTCACCCAGGCCAGCATCGAGAGCGGAATAGAAGAACTCGCGCACGGCCGCCGCACCGCGAATCGGAGGCAAATTCGACCGTAGCACCACCGCGTCAGGAGCATAGAGTTCGATCAACTCATCGAGTTGCCGCGTGTTGCAAGCCAACACCCATTCTTGCGTAAGCCGTCGCACTGCGGCCTCGCTACGACTCATCGGCTCACCTTTTGCCGCGGCGGCAACTCTCATGCGGTCCGCTTCCCGCGCACTCTCAGGGGCGTTCGCCCGAGCCGCAACTGGGGCAACGTCGGCAGTTCCTCCCTGGAAATAGTGATGATGGTAATGGTGATGATAGTGGTGCGTGCCCGCAGGAGCGCCCGGAGCAGGATGAACCTCATCTTTCGCTTCTGGCGCTGGTGAAGGAGTTTGGACCAGCGCGCCTTCGTCCTTGTCGAGGTTGGAAGTTGCCGCAGCTTGAGGTGGGGAGTCGGGCGAACGTGATGCGCTTGCGAGCGGCAGTCCGCACGCGCCGCAGAACTTGTTGCCTTCACGGTTGCGATGGCCACAAACGCGGCAAGCAATGGAAGCATTGACGGTAGTTTCTTGCGTGGCATCCTCCGAGACGGCTTCGGAATCCGCCTCCATGGTCAGGCGCTGCATGGCTTGCAGAGCCGCGGCAATCGCCTCCTGGTTTGGCTTGGGCCGCCGCATCTCCGGGTAGAGACGCTGATAGATCTCGCCCAGTGCGGGATTATGCGGGCCAATGCTCGGCACACTTTCAGACTCCTGCGCAGGACTCGAGCCTGACGGCTTGGCGAGCTTCTTGTCTTGATCTCGAATTTCTCTGGGAACTCTGTCTCTATCCACAATTCAGACCGCTCTGCTGCGGTCATTTTAGCTCAAGCGGAGCCTGGCCGGGATGAAGCCGAAGGGTTAGCACTAGCGGGGGAATCAGCGGCGGGAAAACTCAATCTTTCCTTCCGCTTCCGTGGGCACGCCGTTGCAGGTTGCGGGACGGTAGCGCCAGGTGCGTACGGTTCGCAGTACGTTGCGGTCACCAGCGGGACCAACACTTTGAAGAATCAGAGGACTATGCACTCGCCCGTCTGCGCCGACGATGAAGCTGACTTTGACTCCCAGTCCATTTCCGGTCGGGACCAGCAAAGGATCGGGTGTGGTTAAAGCCTCCGGCGGCTGCGTATCTTCGCAGCGCGAACGCGCACTCACGTGTGGGACATCGCTGAACTCCGCGGCACGCTTTGGAGTCTTCCACGTCTGGTGCTCACGCTCGGTTAAGAGAGCCTGCCGCAGTCGCGGAGATGGAACCTGTACAGACGCGGTGCTGCTGGCGGGAACGGCGATGATCAGAAGCAATGGCCAGATGCGAAGAAGCATTTTCTGGGAACCCCTCCAAACCAGCACAAACAGCGCCTTATACTTAGACTTATCGGCAAGTCTGGTGCCACGCTGACGTGTAGTTAAGTGTTTGGCTGTCAGTGGGTTAGAGGAGGAATTTCCGATCACCGGATTTTCAATGTGAACGCGGTTGCATATTTCATGCTCAGTGGTCCGTCTGGACGGCTATTTCCCGGCCAAGTGCCGGAGGGTCAGCAGCGTGATTTCTGGCGGACAATTTAAGCGCACCGGGACGCCAACGGTTCCCAACCCGGCGGTGGTGTAAAGCGTAAGCGGACCGACCTGATACCTTCCCAAAACATATTTCTTGGCCATCGGCGGGAGATAGAGCGGAGGTAGCAACGGAATTCTTACCTGGCCTCCATGAGAGTGTCCTGAAAGCTGCAGGTCGATGGGGAAGCGTGAAGCTTCGTCGGCGAAATCGGGTTCGTGCGCGAGCAGAATGACGGCCTCGCCCGCGGGGACGTGACGCAAGGTCACCTGCAAATCGGCGGCCCCGCTGAGCACATCGTTCACGCCGGCGAGCCAGACACGCGCGCCGTTGCGCTCGATTGCGTGCGACTGGTTCGCCAGAACCTCAATCTTCTCGGACTGAAGCGCGCGAGTGACGTGCTCTGGGTCGGTGTCCTGATCGTGGTTTCCCATGATGGCCCAAAGGCCATGAGGCGCAGCCATCTGTCTCAGGAGGCGAGCACATGGCTCGGCTGCGAACGCGGCTTTCCTGACATCTCCGAAAGAGGGCGCGGAAACAAAGTCGCCGGCGAGCACAATCAGGTCGGGACGAAGACCGTTGACGATGGGGATAGCGGCGTGCAGCGGATGGATCGAGAAGTATGGGTCGTAATGAAAATCGCTGAGCAGAGCGATCGTAAAACCATCCAGTTGTTCCGGCCAGCGTGACAGGAAAAAATTCTGGCGCACCAAGCGAGGACGGTTCGGCTCCAGCCAGATTCCATCGGCCGCAAGCGCAACCGTAGCAGCGGCGGCGCTCCACCGAAGAAACTGGCGTCTTGTTGTCGATAGAGGAGACAAAGGGTCAGGTGTCAGGTGTTAGGCCCTAGGTGCTAGGCGTTTGGTCTTGGCCTAAGACCTAACACCTACGACCTAGAAAAGCCGTATATCTCTCTCCACAAGTCCGTTCAAAAACTGAAACTGGCCTGCAGGTCAATACGGCGCACGGCCACACCTGTGGAGAACGGACCGCCTTGAAGACTGTTGTATTTATCGAAGAAAGGCGACCCTAGAACTCCGCCCGGATTGCCCAGATTCACTTTATTGAATATGTTGCGCGCCGAAGCGCTCAGCGTGAAATTGTAACGGCGATCAGAAGCGGGGCCTCCGAATGAAGGTCCACCGCCGAATAGAGGACCACGCGGACCGCCTCCACCACCCCGACCGCCACCTCCGCCGCCCGGGCCACCCTGGTTCCCCTGATTGCCCGCGGTACTCTTTAGCTTCGGACCGAATCCGAAAGTCTTGCTCAGCCGCAGGTTCAGTGTAACGTGAGAAGGACCGGTTTCGTAGTTGATAGGGACAAGCTTTTCACCTGGCGTAGGCGCTGCATTGAAAGTGCCTAGAGGCGTGCAATAAATATTTGGATTGCTGCAACTGGCTCCGGGAGCGAGCGCCGGCCGGTCGTTAAACTCCGAGTCGCCATTCAAATCGCTGCTGGTCGTGATATTGAAGGGCGAACCTGACCACGCCATCAGAAACGGGCTCAGACGAATGGCGTGGGGCATGCCAACCGATCCGCCTAAAAACAGGCGCTGGCGTAGATCGAACGCTGCCCGCCCATAGTCCTGGTTAATGTCGTAGGAGTTAGAGGCAAAACTCGTGACGCCGGCCGTATCGCTATTGGCGTAGTTCAGCGTGTAGTAGCCAAATAGCTGAAGCTTAGTGGCGGCGCGAATATTCGTGTTCACGATCAGCTGGTTCTGCCGGAACACGCCTTCAGAGACATACTGGTAGATGTTCCCCGCGTTCGGGTTGGGCTTCACGCATGGATTGCAGGGTGTGCCCGGATAGGGCGCATTGGCATTGATGCTGACGAGTTGATCGAAGCCGCGCGAATTGAGATATGTAACCGACAGAGTCGCAGACTTCGTGAGCTGCCGCTCCACGCTGACGGCCGACTGCAGGGTGTAGGGAGCATACAGCGAAGGACTTATCTGGTAGACCGTCGAAGTACTGGAACTCACTGTGCCACATGTGGCGAGAGAAGATGGGTTGAAAGGCTGATCGATTCCGGGGAAGCAGGTGGGATTATTAATGACATATTCCTGCTGCAGGATGCCGTTCAAGCGATACGCTTGCAGAATCTGCGCCTCCTGGAAGCGATCGTAGAAAATTCCCATCCCGCCGCGAATCACAACCTTGGGGGGACCACTTCTGCCGCCGACGCCCCAGGCAAAGCCCAGCCGCGGCGCCAGGTCCACGTGATCTCGGATGTCATTCTGCACTTCGTAGCGCAGTCCAAGGCTGAGGGTAATATTTGAGCGCACCTTCCAATCGTCCTGCACATAGAGTCCGGCGTCGTAGGTCGTGACCGCGGCGTTCGGGTTGCAGGTTGTGAAGGTGCCGTTTGCAGCGCATGCGGTAATGAAGAGTTGCGTGGCCAGCGTTGGCGTGCCGGTAAGGGCAAGCTGTTGCACCGCATACTGGTAAGAGATGGGACAAGGCGGGTCGGGATTGGGATTGGGGGGATTCATGGAAAGGGCTGGGCAATTCGCAGGAGTATCCGTGAGTCCGTTTAGAGAAGAGAATGTAAACGTCCCGTTGTAACCGGAGGTCGTATTGCTATCCTCATGCACTGCGCGTAGGCGGCCTCCAAACTTGGTGGTGTGATTGCCGTGAATCACCGATGTGTAGTTTTGCAGCTCATAGTGATTCTGGTAGTCGTTGGTAAGAGTGCCGTTGCCGCCGCCGGTAAATGCGCCCAGTACGCTGACCTGCGGATTCGTGCTCAATGAGGTCTGGCCATTATTATCCCGCAGAAACTGAAAGCGTGTTTCGTTAACCACCTTCGCGCCAAAGACCTGCGTGTCACCGATTTGAATCGTGTGCTCAGTGGTGATCGAGTGATAAGCCTGTGTCGGCAAAGTAGTCGGTGAGGTGAGACCGTCGTTAGTCTCGGTGTCGCGGTAATACTGATAACGCACG